>NZ_JBFIIG010000085.1:0-17073 GCF_041601375.1 Pseudomonas sp.
GAGCTTTCCGCTCGGCCATGGCGTATTGCAACTGGCGACCCGGCGCAAGATCGGCAAGTCCCTGGCCGGCCAGTACGATCAGGCGATTCTGTTGCCCAATTCGCTGAAGTCGGCGCTGGTGCCCTTCTTCGCCGGGATCGCAAAACGTACCGGCTGGAAGGGCGAGATGCGCTATGGCCTGCTCAACGATGTGCGCGTGCTGGATAAAGAGCGCTACCCGCTGATGATCGAGCGCTTTATGGCGCTGGCCTATGAGCCGGGTGCCGAACTGTCCAAGCCCTATCCGCGGCCGTCCCTGCACATCGACCAAGGCAGTCGCGCGGCGGCGCTGAGCAAGTTCGGTCTGAGCCTGGACCGGCCGGTGCTGGCGCTCTGTCCCGGGGCCGAGTTCGGCGAGGCCAAGCGCTGGCCGAGCGAGCATTACGCCCAGGTCGCCGAGGCGAAGATCCGTGCCGGCTGGCAGGTCTGGCTGTTCGGCTCGAAGAACGATCACCCGGTGGGTGAAGAGATCCGCCTGCGGCTGATTCCGGGGCTGCGCGAAGAAGCGGTCAATCGGGCCGGTGAAACCAGCCTGGCCGAGGCCATCGACCTGCTGTCCTGCGCCGGCGCCGTGGTCTCCAACGACTCGGGGCTGATGCATGTGGCCGCCGCGCTCAATCGTCCACTGGTGGCGGTCTACGGCTCGACTTCGCCGCAGTTCACCCCGCCGCTGGCCGAGCAGGTGGAGATCGTCCGCCTGGGCATCGAATGCAGCCCCTGCTTCGACCGCACCTGCCGCTACGGCCACTACAACTGCCTGCGCGAGTTGGCACCGCGGCCGGTGCTGCAGGCGCTGGATCGCCTGGTGGCCGATCCGATCGAGCCGGTTGAGGTCCAATAGTGCGGGTATTGTTGATCAAGACGTCCTCGCTCGGCGATGTCATTCATACCTTGCCAGCTCTCACCGACGCGGCTAGAGCGATTCCCGGTATCCAGTTCGACTGGGTGGTGGAAGAGGGCTTCGCCGAGATTCCCGCCTGGCACCCGGCGGTGGCCCAGGTGATTCCAGTGGCGCTGCGGCGCTGGCGCAAGCACCTCTGGCAGCCCCTGAGAAACGGCGAGTGGCGCCGTTTCAAGGCGCGTCTGGGGGAAGCCCGTTACGACCTGGTGATCGATGCCCAGGGCTTGCTGAAGAGCGCCTGGCTGACCCGCTACGTCAAGGCGCCGGTGGCCGGCCTGGGGCCGGACTCGGCGCGTGAGCCGATCGCCAGCCGCTTCTATGATCGTCGTTACAGCGTGCCGCGTGAGCAGCATGCGCTGGAGCGGGTGCGCCAGTTGTTCGCCCAGGCGCTGTGCTACCCGCTGCCGGCGGGCATCGGCGACTACGGGCTCAATCGCGCGCGCCTGGCCGGTGCGGTGGAGCAGCCGTATCTGCTGTTCCTGCACGGCACCACCTGGGCGAGCAAGCATTGGCCGGAAGCCTGCTGGCGCGAGCTGGCCGAACGCATGAACGCGCTCGGCTGGGCGGTGCGCCTGCCCTGGGGCAACGAGGTCGAGAAGGCTCGCGCCGAGCGCATCGTCGCCGGTCTGGACAAGGCCGCGTTGCTGCCCAAATTGAACCTGGCCGGCGTGGCCAAGGTGATCGCCGGTGCCAGCGCCTGCGTGGCGGTCGACACCGGCCTCGGTCATCTGGCCGCGGCCCTGGATGTGCCGACCATCTCGCTCTATGGGCCGACCTCGCCGGGGCGGGTGGGTGCCTATGGTCGTTCCCAGGTTCACCTGTGCGCCACGGGCCCGGGTGCCGGTTCGGGCGACCGCCACAAGCCCTGTTTCGAGACGCTGTTGCCGGAACGGGTGGTCAGCGAGTTGCAGGCGTTGCTGCTGGCCGAGGCCGTCGTCTGATGCGGGTGCCGTGCATTTTTCCCGGGTTGCAGCCGGGCTACGCGATTGAAGGGCACGCCTGATGCAATTGGCTTTTATCCTCTACAAATATTTCCCCTATGGCGGCTTGCAGCGCGATTTCCTGCGCATCGCCCTGGAGTGCCAGCGGCGCGCTCATGCGATCCGCGTGTATACGCCGATCTGGGAAGGCGAAGTGCCCGAGGGTTTCGAGGTGGTGGTGGTACCGGTCAAGGCGCTGTTCAACCACAAGCGCAACGAGAAGCTCACGGCCTGGGTCGAGGCCGACCTGGCCAAGCGTCCGGTCGACCGGGTGATCGGCTTCAACAAGATGCCGGGGCTGGATGTGTATTACGCCGCCGACGGTTGCTTCGAGGACAAGGCGCAGACCCTGCGCAACCCGATTTACCGCAAGTGGGGGCGTTACAAGCATTTCGCCGACTACGAGCGGGCGGTGTTCGCCCCCGAGTCGAAGACCGAAATCCTGATGATCTCCGAGGTGCAGCAGCCGCTGTTCATCAAGCACTACCACACCCCGCGGCAGCGCTTTCACCTGCTGCCGCCGGGTATCGCCCAGGACCGCCGTGCGCCGGCCAATGCCGACGAGATTCGCGCCGAGCTGCGCCGCGAATTCGGCCTGGCGGATGACCAACTGTTGCTGGTGCAGATCGGTTCCGGGTTCAAGACCAAGGGCCTGGATCGCAGCCTGAAAGCCGTCGCCGCCCTGCCGCGCGAACTGCGCCAGCGCACCCGGCTGATCGTCATCGGCCAGGACGATCCGCGTAGCTTTCAGCTGCAGGCCAAGGCGCTGGGGATTGCCGAGCAGGTGCAGATCCTCAAGGGCCGCAGCGATATCCCGCGTTTCCTGCTCGGCGCCGACCTGCTGATCCATCCAGCCTACAACGAGAACACCGGCACCGTGCTGCTCGAGGCGCTGGTCGCCGGCCTGCCGGTGCTGGTGACCGATGTCTGCGGTTACGCCCATTACATCCGCGACGCGGATGCCGGGCGGGTGCTGGCGAGTCCCTTCGACCAGCAGCGCCTCAATCACACCCTGGCCGACATGCTCGCCGACGATCGCCGCCGTGCCTTCTGGGGGCGTAACGGCCTGGCCTATGCCGACTGTGCCGACCTCTATTCCATGCCGCAGAAGGCGGCCGATGTGATCCTGGCGGAGCACCCATGAAGTTGCTGCTCAGCGAACCCTTCAAGACCCTGTGGGCCGGCAAGGACGCCTTTGCCGAAGTGGAGGCCTTGCAGGGCCAGGTCTACCGCGAACTGGAGGGGCGGCGCACCCTGCGCACCGAGGTGGCCGGGCGTGGCTACTTCGTCAAGATCCATCGCGGTATCGGCTGGGGCGAGATCGCCAAGAACCTGCTGACCGCCAAGTTGCCGGTGCTCGGCGCGGGTCAGGAGTGGCGGGCGATCCAGCGCTTGCAGGACGTCGGCGTGGCGACCATGACCGCGGTGGCCTATGGCGAGCGCGGCAGCAATCCGGCGCGGCAGCATTCCTTCATCGTCACCGAGGAACTGGCGCCCACCATCAGCCTGGAGGACTTCAGCCTCGACTGGCCGCAGAACCCGCCCGCGCCCGCGCTCAAGCGTGGACTGATCGCCGAAGTGGCGCAGATGACCGGGCGCATGCACCGCGCTGGGGTCAATCATCGCGACTGCTATATCTGCCACTTCCTGCTGCATACCGACAAGCCGGTCAGCGCGAGCGATTTTCGCCTGTCGCTGATCGACCTGCACCGCGCGCAGATCCACGCCAGCTTGCCGCTGCGTTGGCGCAACAAGGACCTGGCGGGCTTGTACTTCTCGGCCCTGAATATCGGCCTGACCCGGCGCGACAAACTGCGTTTTCTCAAGGGCTATTTTTCCGCCATGCATGACCCGCAAGGCCAGGGCGCGCCGTCGCTGCGGCAGATCCTGCATGACGAGGCGCAGTCGCTGGCCTGGCTGCAGCACAAGGCGGACAAGCTGCTGGCCCGCTATGCGCGCAAATATGCACCGGGTGCCGGCCATGAGTGAGTGGCGGCTGAGCGAGGAGGCGTCGTCGCGGGTGGCGGCCGCCTTTGCCGATCTGGATGCGGTGTTCGCCCTGCAAGGCGAGCGCATCACCCGCGACCCGCTGTCCGAGGTGATTCGCGTCGAGTACGAGGGCGTGCGCTACTACGTCAAGCGCTATCACGGCGCCGGCAAGGGGCTGCGCCGCTTTATCGGGCGGCCGCGGGTCAAGGCCGAGTGGCAGAATCTCAAGTATTTCGCCAAGTGGGGCATCGCCACCGCGCCCATCGTCGCCTACGGGCTGGAGCGCAAGGCTGGCGCCTTCGTCCGTGGCGCGCTGATCACCCGCGAGCTGGTCGCCACCGAGGACATGGCGCAGTTGGCGCAACGCGATGCGGCCTGCCTGCGCGATCGCGCCTGGGTGGCGCGGGTCAGCCAGCAGCTGGCCACGGCGACCCGAACCCTGCATGACCATCACTTCACCCACAACGACCTGAAATGGCGCAACTTGCTGGTCAACGATCAGGCCGAGCTGTTTCTCATCGACTGCCCGACCGGTGCCTTCTGGTGGGGGCCGCTGTTGCGCTATCGCATCGTCAAGGACCTGGCCTGTCTGGACAAGGTGGCCAAGTACAAATTGTCGCGCACCCAGCGCCTGCGTTTTTATCTGCAGTACCGCGGGCGGCAGCGCCTGAATGCGGCGGACAAGTGCCGTGTGCGGCAAATCGTCCGCTATTTCGAGGGCCGCGAATGAAGGATTTTATCGCTGGACAGGATCGTGCGCTGCTCGAGCGTCACGGCCTGGCCAGCTATGACGCGCTCTGGGCGCTCAAGCTGGAAGCGGTGGATGAACCGAACACCGAGCGCGGTGGCTGGAGCAGTGTCTATCGCCTGGATTTGGGCGAGGCCGCGTTCTTCCTCAAGCGCCAGAGCAATCACCTGACCCGCCGGCTGACCTGCCCGCTGGGGGAGCCGACCTTTGCCCGCGAGTTTCGCAATATCCAGCGTTACCAGCGCCTGGGGATTCCGGCGTTGCAGGCGGCGTTTTTCGCCCAGCGGCGGGTGGCCGGCGAGCGCCGGGCGGTTCTGCTGACCCGCGCCCTGGATGGCTGGCAGGATCTGGAGGCGCTGCTGGACGGTTGGCAGCAGCGCGCCGAGAGCGAGCGCGCGAGCATTCTGCGCAGTTGCGGCGCCCTGGCGCGGCGCCTGCATGACGCCGGGCAGATGCATGGCTGCTTCTATCCCAAGCATATTTTTCTCAGGCAGAACGCCGACGCCTTCAGCGCGCAATTGATCGACCTGGAAAAGACCCGGCCGCTGCTGTTCGGCGAGCGTGATCGGATCAAGGACCTGGAGCCGCTGCTGCGTCGCGCCAGCCTCTGGAGCGAGAGCGAAGTGCGCCAGTTGCTGGCCGCCTACCTGGGCGCGGACGCGGATGTCGAGCGCTGGTGGCAACGCCTCGGCAGCCGCCGGCGGAACAAGGAGGCGCGCCGATGAAGCCGATGGAACGGAAAGCCACGGCCTTGACCCTCGCCGAACTGCGGCGGGGCGGACGCAGTCCGCAGGTGCCGCTGTCTATCGAACTGGCGGACGCTGCCGGCCCGGCCACCCTAGTGCTGCAGCGCCTGCTGCGCGTGCTACCGGGGCAGCGCTATGTCGGCGTGGCCGAATGGCGTGGGCGCAAGGTGCTGGCCAAGTTGCTGGTCGGTGGCAAGGCGGCACGCGCCTTCCAGCGCGAACTGCACGGCGCCCGCCTGCTCGCCGGGCAGGGCCTGCCGACGCCGCTGCTGCTGGCCGATGGCCTGCGCGCAGGCGAGGGCGGCTGGTTGCTGTTCGAATATCTGGATAACGCCGAGAGCCTGGGGGATGCCTGGCGCGCGGTCGAGGGGCAGCCGTTGCTGTCCGCTGGCCAGCAGGCTGTGCTCGGCGAGGCCCTGGAACTGGTGGCCCGGCTGCACGGTCAGGGCCTGTGGCAAGCCGATCTGCACCTGGACAACCTGCTGCGGCATGCCGGCCGCCTGTTCGTGATCGATGGCGGCGGCGTGCGCGGCGAAACGCCCGGCCAGCCGCTGTCGCGGGACAAGGTACTGGAGAACCTCGGGGTATTTTTCGCCCAGCTGCCGGTCGAGCTGGAGTCGTTTATCGAAGAGCTGCTGGTGCATTACCTGCTGGCTAATGGCGAGCATGCCCTGCCGGTGGAGGCCTTGCTCAAGGACATTGACAAGGTTCGCCGCTGGCGCCTGCGCGACTATCTGCGCAAGATCGGCCGCGACTGCAGCCTGTTCAGCGCACACCGCAGTGCGTCGGTCCTGCGGGTGGTGCGGCGCCGGGATGAGAGCCACCTGGCGCCATTGTTGGCCGATCCGGATGCGGCCATCGCCGCCGGTCAAGCGCTCAAGCTCGGTGGCACCTCCACGGTGGCGCTGGTCGAGCAGGCTGGCCGCCAGTTGGTGGTCAAGCGCTACAACATCAAGGGCTTCGCCCATTGGCTAAAGCGTTTCTGGCGGCCGAGCCGCGCCTGGCACAGCTGGGTGGAGGGTAACCGCCTGGACTTTCTCGGCATCGCCACACCCAAGCCCCTGGCCCTGCTGGAGCTGCGCACCCTGTGGCTGCGGCGTAGGGCCTATCTGATTACCGAATACGCTGCCGGTGAGGATATAATCGCGCGCTTCAAACCCTGCCTGGATGCGCCGGGGGAGGCCGGTTCGCCGCCCGAGACCGAACTCCAGGCGCTGGATCTGCTGTTCGCGGCTCTGCTGCGCGAGCGCATCAGCCATGGCGATCTCAAGGGCAGCAACCTGCTCTGGCAGGGCGGTCGCTGGGTCCTGATCGATCTGGATGCCATGCAGCAACACCTGAGTGCGCACAGTTTCGCCCGGGCCTATGCCCGCGACCGCGCCCGCTTTCTGCGCAACTGGCCGGCCGATTCAAGGCTGTTCCAGCTGCTCGACGAACGTTTACCGCAGGTGCCCGGCACCTGCCCCGAATAGAGGTTTTCACCTGTGGCACTGACGATTCTTGGCCTGTCCGGCGCTCTCAGTCACGATCCTTCCGCCGCCCTGTATATCGACGGCAAGCTGATCGCGGCCGCCGAAGAAGAGCGCTTCGTGCGCGACAAGCACGCGAAGAACCGCATGCCCTACGAGTCGGCCAAGTTCTGCCTGGAGCAGGCAGGGATATCGCCTGCCGACGTCGACGTGGTGGCGATTCCCTTCGCCCCCATCAGCCTGTTCGGTGAGGCGCGCTGGAAGTATGCCAAGCGCTACTGGTATGCCCCGGACCGCGCCCTTGACGCGATCCTGATGGGCAATCGCCGCTACAAGCGCTACCGCAACAAGATCGTCTGGTGCCTGGAACAACTCGGCTTCGACCCGAAGCAGATCAAGATCGAGCCGGTCGAGCACCACCTGGCCCACGCCGCCAGCGCCTACCATTGCTCGGGCTTCACCGAGAAGACCGCGATCCTCGGCATCGACGGCAAGGGTGAGTACGCCACCACCTTCTTCGGCTACGGCGAGAACGGCAAGATCCACAAGATCAAGGAATTCTTCGATCCGGATTCGCTCGGCGGCCTGTACGGAGCGATCACCGAATTCCTCGGCTTCGAGATGCTCGACGGCGAGTTCAAGGTCATGGGCATGGCGCCCTACGGCGACGCCAGCAAGTACGATTTCTCCCGTCTGGCCACGTTCGAGAACGGCGAGCTGACCATCAACACCGAGTACGCCAACGTCATCGGCCTGCGCCGCTATAAAGAGAAGGGCAAAGGCTTCTACTTCTCGCCCAAGCTGATCGAGTGGCTGGGGCCCAAGCGCGAAGGCGATATCGCCGACGACCCCTACATCCATTACGCCGCCAGCATGCAGGCGCTGTTCGAGAAGCTGGCGCTGCAGATGATGGATCACTACCTGGGCGACATTCTCAAGGAAACCGGCAAGATCGCCTTCGCTGGCGGCTGCGCGCTGAACGTCAAGCTTAACCAGAAGATCATCGCCCGCGACGAGGTCAAGGAGCTGTTCGTCCAGCCGGCCTCCGGCGACGCCGGCACCGCGGTCGGCGCGGCCGCCTATGTGTCGCATGCTCGCGGCGTGCCGGTGGAGAAGATGGAGCACGTCTACCTCGGCCCGTCCTTCTCCAACGAAGACGTCATTGCCGCCTGCGCCAGGCACCCGAGCAAGCCGGTGTTCAAGCAGATCGACAACATGCCGCAGCGCATCGCCGAGATCATGGTCGCGGGCAACCCGGTGGCCTGGTTCCAGGGGCGCATGGAGTTCGGTCCGCGCGCCCTCGGTGGTCGTTCGATCGTCGGTTGCCCGAGCATTCCCGGGGTCGCCAACCGCATCAACGAACAGATCAAGTTCCGCGAGCGCTGGCGGCCCTTCTGCCCGTCGATGCTCGACACCGTCGGCTCGCAGATGCTCAAGGTCGACCACCCGTCACCGTTCATGACCTTCACCTTCGAAGTCAACGAGGAGTGGAAGACCCGCGTCGGCGAAGTGGTCCACGAAGACGGCACCTCGCGTGCCCAGGTGCTCAAGCGCGAATACAACCCGCGCTACTACGACATGATGCTCGAACTGGAAAAGCTCACCGGCAACGGCGTGTCGCTCAACACCTCGCTGAACCGCCGTGGCGAGCCGATGATCTGCTCGCCCACCGACGCGCTGAACATGTTCTACGGCTCGGATCTGCAGTACCTGATCATGGAAGACATTCTGGTGGTGAAGGACGGAATGGATTGGCATGAAAATGTCGGCTAAGCCGCTGCTTAGCGTCGTCATCCCCGCATACAATTATGCGGCGGTGTTGCCGCGTGCGGTCGAATCGGTGCTCGCACAACTGGATGATGCCGCGGCCGAGTTGGTCGTTATCGACGATGGCTCAACGGATGGATCTCGGCAGGTGCTTGACGGGCTGCTGGCGATTCACCCTGGGCGCTTTCGCGTCGTCCACAAGAGCAACGGTGGCGCCGCCTCGGCGCGCAACCTGGGCATTCGCGAGACTGCGGGCGACTACCTGATCTTTCTCGATGCCGATGACGAACTGGCCCCCGCCGCCCTGGCGGCGCTGCGCGCGCACCTGACGGCGCAGCCGCAGACGCGTCTGGTGATCGGCGGGCATATCGCCGTTGCCCCCGACGGCAAGCGCCGAGAGCACAAAGCTGTCGTCTTGCCTGAACAGCCGCTGGAGCGCTTGCGCGCCTATCTGCTGGACAAGCGCCTGGCCCTGTCCAATGGCGCCTGCGCCATGCGCCGCGAGGTGTTCGCCCGTGGTGACTACCCCGAGGCGTTCCGCAGCGCCGAGGATATCCCGGTGTTTGCCCAGGCCCTGGCCAATTACCCCTGCACCCTGCTGGAGCAGCCGCTGGCGCTGATCCATAAGCATGACGACAGCCTGCGCCACCAGTTCAGCCACGCCAAGGCCGGTGGCCTGGCGCTGGTCGACGAAGTGTTCGCCCCGCAGCGGCTGGATGCGCGCTACCAGGTGCTGAAAACCGCATTCTATGTGCAGCGCTGCCTGTCGTTGTTTCGCAGTGCCTACTTGGCCGGCGACGTGGCTGCGGCCAGGTCCTACTTCGCTGCGGCGGTGAAGGCGGATTGGCGGGTGCTGTTCAAGGTCTCCTATGCACGCAAGGCACTGCGCCTGTGGTTGGGACTGAGACCATGAGCCGCAAGATCAAGGTGCTGCAGTTGCAGAACCGATACAACGTCAATGCCTCCGATCTGGCCGAGCAGGTCATTCAGGGGTTGCCCGCCGAACGTTTCGAGGTGACCACGGCGTTCCTGCGGGGGCGGCCTGGTCCGGGGGAGCCGCAGAGCCGGGCAGTACGCTCGATCTATTTCGGCTTCAGCCAGTCGGACCTCAAGGGGCTGCGCCTGCGGGCATTGTGGCACCTGTTTCGACTGTGCCGCGAACAGCGCTACGACGTGGTGATCGCCCATCGATTCAAGCCGATGAATATGCTGATGTTGCTCAACCTCTGGCTGCGCATTCCGGCCTGTATCGGTGTGCAGCACGGTATCGGTGATTTCGATCGTGGCTACCGGCGCTGGGAAGCACGCCGGCTGTTGACGGCCAATTGGCGGGTGGTCGGCGTGTCGCGGGCGGTACGCGATTACCTGGTGGGCTGCGGGGCGGGTTTCGATGCCGGCAATACCGTGCAGATCAACAATGCCATCGATATCGACCGTGCCGAACGCCTGCAGCATCCGCGCGAGCGGGCGCGTAGCTTGCTGGGGCTGGCGCCGGAGCCCTTCATCTTTGGCGCCATTGGCCGGCTGGTGCCGGTGAAGGGGCATATCCACCTGATCGAGGCCTTCGCCCAGGTACAGTCCGTTTACCCGCAGGCCCAGCTGGCAATCATCGGCGAGGGGCGGGTGCGCGCAGAACTCGAAGCTGCAATCGTCCGCTTTGGTCTGGACGGAAAAGTGCATCTGCTCGGTGCCCGTGAGGATGCCCTGCAGTACGTACGCGCCTTCGACGCCTTCGTCATGCCGTCGCTGAGCGAGGGGCTGCCGCTGGCCTTGCTCGAGGGCATGAGCGGTCATTTGCCGGTAACCGGCTCTGATATCGACAGCCTGCGTCCGATTCTCGAGGATTGCGGTGGGCGGATATTCCCGGTCGGCGATGCTGCGGCCCTGGCCAAGCAGTTGGGCGCGGTGCTGGAACTGGATGCCGAACAACGCCGTGCCGAAGGCGAGCGGGCCTACAGCTACCTGCGTGGTGCGCATGCCATCGAGGATTTCCGCCTGCAGTACCTGCAGTTGATCGAGCAGTCATTAGCCGTGGAGCGAGCAGCCTTATGAGTGCTATTCAGGACGCCGAACTGCCTCTGGTGACGGTGATCATTCCGTCCTACAACCACGGTAAATATGTCGAGCAGAGCATTGCCAGCGTATTGCAGCAGTCCTACCCGCGGATGGAGTTACTGGTCGTCGATGACGGTTCGCAGGACGACAGTGTCGAGCGCATTCAGCGGCTTCAGGCGATACACGGCTTCGATTTTAGGGTGCAGGCCAACCAAGGCCTTTCGCGCACCTTGAATGACGCCATCGCCCGGGCTTCTGGCAGCCTGATCGCTCCTTTTGGATCCGATGACGTCATGTGTCCCGAGCGTCTGGCGCTACAGGTC
Organism: Pseudomonas sp.; assembly: GCF_041601375.1. Taxonomy (GTDB): domain Bacteria; phylum Pseudomonadota; class Gammaproteobacteria; order Pseudomonadales; family Pseudomonadaceae; genus Aquipseudomonas. The sequence goes on from NZ_JBFIIG010000085.1 coordinate 11,018, forward strand.
GCGCATCTGCGTGACAAACCGGAAGTGGGTGTCTGTGGCGGCAATATCGAGAAAATCGACGAAACCGGACGGCCGTTAGCCAAGCAGCGCATGAAACCGGCCCGACGGCTGAACTTCGACGATGTCTTCCTCGGGCGCCAGCCCGGTGCTCCAGCGCCCACCATGCTGTTTCGCCGAGAAGCGCTGGAGGCCGTGGGGGGCTTCGATCCGGAGATCAGGCTGGAAGACTTGCTGATCAAACTGAAGATCACCCGGGCAGGCTATGTCATCGATGTGCTGGAGGCGGTATTGGCCCAATACCGCACGCATGAACATAACACCTATAAGAACTATCGATTCATGATCGATAACGTGTTGAAGACCTATGCGCAATTCAGCGACGAGCCTGCCTATGCCGAGGTTTGCGCGCGATTCATCAATTCGATGCTGCTCAAATGCGCACGCGAGGATAAAGCGCTGGCCCGCGAATTATTCGAGCAGCTGCCCTGGCGCTTTTGGGATCGCAAGACGGTGCGTGCCCTGGGGCGTTTTCTCTTGCCGGCTGCCAAGCGGGGGAGCTGAGTCCGACTCTTCAGGCCATTGTGTCCGGCGCCTCCAGGGTGCGCATGACTTTGGCGGGTATGCCGCCAGCGATGACGTTCGCGGGGATGTCGCTGTTTACGATCGAGCCATTGGCGATCACGCTGTTGTCGCCGATCGATACACCTTTAAGCACGGTGACGTCCGCGCCGATAAACACATTCGAACCGATGCTGACGGCCTGGCTCTGGTGCAGCCCCGAACTGCGCAAGCTGGGTTCGAGGCAGTGGAAGTCGGAGTCGTAGGCCGAGAAATTGTGGCCGATCAAGGTGTTGTCTCCAACGCTGATGCTGCTGCGCTCGGCAATCAGTACGGCGTTGTTGTTGAGATGGCTGTTTGCGCCGATCACGATCTGCGCTGTGACTTCCCGGGCCTCGATGTGGGCGTAGCCGTTGAGGAAGAAGGGCGAGGGCCATACACCGATACTTGACCTGCCGATGCGAATTTCGCCTCGCCCGGAGAACAGTGCCGGTTGTTTCAGGCGGCCTTGCATGAGGCGTGGCGGGTTTTCCGAAAGCAGCCGATAAACCAGCTTGCGACTGCCCTGCAGCAACTGCAACAGGTAACGCTTGAGTCCGGCGCGCCAACCATGCTTGAGTAGCTTCTTCATATAGTTGAGCGGGCGGCCAATGGCTTAGAGGGTTGCATGGTTAACCGCCTGAGCAACGTCGTGGGCTTGTTCGAGGGTCATGCTGGGGTCCATGGGCAGGCTCAATACTTCATCGTGCAGGCGCTCGGTGAGCGGCAATTGCAGGTGGCTGAGTTCCGGGTAGGCGTTTTGTCGGTGCGGGGCGATGGGGTAATGAATCAGGGTCTGGATGCCGGACCGGGCCAGTTGTTGTTGCAGCTGTTCACGCTGTTTGCTGAGCACCACAAACAGGTGCCACACATGCTGCTGCTCTTCCCCCCAGGCGGGAAGTGTTACGCCGGGATGCTTGATTAAATCCAGGTAGCAGCGAGCGATCCGGCGACGTTGTTCGGTCTGCCGATCCAGGTGCTGTAACTTCACCCGCAGCATGGCGGCCTGGATTTCGTCCAGACGGCTGTTCACCCCTTGAAACAGGTTTCGGTATTTTTCATGGGAGCCATAATTGCGCAGTGCACGCAAGGTCTCGGCAAGCTCATCATCGGATGTGGTGATGGCCCCAGCATCGCCCAGCGCTCCCAAATTTTTGCCTGGATAGAAGCTGAAGCCGGCTGCGTCACCCCAGCTCCCAGCTTTGCGGCCCGCCAAACTGGCGCCATGCCCTTGAGCCGCATCTTCAAGTACCAGGAGTTGATGTTCACCGGCAAGATTCAGGAGTTCCGGCATCTGCGCCAGGCGGCCGTACAGGTGAACCGGCATGATGGCTCTGGTACGGGGCGTGATCGCCGCAGCGACGGCGCTGTGGGATAAATTGAAGCTGCCCTCATCGGGTTCCACGAGCACCGGTTTCAAGTGGTTTTCGGTGATGGCCAGTAGCGTCGCGATGTAGGTGTTGGCCGGAACTATGACTTCATCGCCTTCTTGAAGCCGGCCTAGCTCCTGCCAGGCCCGCAGAGTCAGGGTGAGCGCGTCGAGACCATTGGCTACCCCGATGCAGTGGGTCGTCGAGCAGTAGGCGGCGAATTCTCGTTCGAATGCGGCGAGTTCATTGCCGGCGATATACCAGCCCGAGTCGATGACGCGGGCGCAGGCTTCCAGTAGCTCTGCCCTTAGCTCGGCATTGACGCTCTTAAGGTTCAGGAAGGGGATCATTTTCGTCCAGGAAGCGCACGATGCGCGCAGGGTTGCCGATTACAACTGCGAATGCAGGGACATCTGTCGTGACCACCGCGCCGGCACCCACCATGGCGTATTCGCCGATGGTCACTCCGGGTAGCAAGGTGGCATTGGCTCCAACCGAGGCGCCGCGCTTGATTCGGGGGCCACTGTAGTGCGTTGGATAAGCCTTGGAGCGAGGGGTTTTGTCATTGGTAAAGGTCGCATTGGGGCCAATGAAAGCACCGTCCTCGATGACCGTGCCATCCCAGAGATAAACACCGGATTTGATCGTGACATCGTCGCCGATCACCACCTCGTTTTCGATGAAGGTGTGCGCGCAGATGTTGCAGTTCTGACCTATCCGGGCGTTGGGCAATATGACCGAGTACTGCCAGATTCGTGTGCCCGCTCCAATGCTTGAGCTTTGCACATCGGATAGGTGATGAATCTTAGGCATTTGCCGCCTCTTTTACGAACTGCTCATAGTCACGGATATAGTCGGACTCGTCGTAGTGCTCGCTGGCGATGACCATCAATACGCAATCGCTGGAAAAGTCGAACATTTCATGCCAGACCATGGGCTCGATGCATAGTCCTTGCGCTGGTGAGGCCAGGTTCAGCGTTTGCCTGTTCAGCCCGTCGTCCAGGAGGAAGCTGCAGCTGCCACTTATGCAGACGGCAACCTGTTCAAGCGTGCGGTGGGCATGGAAGCCCCGGTGAAAGCTATTACTAAGATTGTAGAGGTAATAGACCCGGCGAATTTCAAATGGAATTTCTTTCCCGCCCTCCAGTGCCACCAATGCCCCGCGGGTGTCTGCAAATTCATGAAAATCGATCAGTTTGATTAGGCTCATGTTGTTACCTGGAAGTGCCAAGGGCTGCGGCGTGGGAAGCGCTTATTTCGTGCATCAATCTTTGGGCGGCGAGCTTTCCGGCGCTACTGGCATAGCCGCGAATCAGTGCGGCCAGGTGAACGCTGGCAAGCCATTGAGTGTCTTCATGGTAGCGAAGCAGGTGGCGGACATTGCGTTTGCGTTTCCAGCGAGGGAGTGGCTGGCCGCTGATCTGCATGTCGGATAGGTCGATCAGGCCGAAGCGCGTATCGGGCAGATACAGCACATTGCCCAGATGTAGAGAACGGAAGTACACGCCCAACTGGTGCAAGTGTCCGAGAAATGCTCCGAAAGAATGAACCTCGGTCTCCCGGGCCTCGTCTGTCAGGGTCCTCCAGCGGTCGCGCAGGGTTTCCCCAGGCAGGGGGCGGTAGCGCACGCCATTCAATTTCCGCCCGGGAATCAGCAGCAGCTCTTCAATGTCCGGGGATGCAATGCCGAGTTGCTGCAAGCGCTTGGCATTATTGGCGAAGCGGCGCGCGGGGAGCGACCAAAGTGCCGACGACAGTAGGCGCTTGCGGCGATACAGCTTGAGGAAGTCGCCGTCCGCCAGGCAGGCCACCTTGAGGCCGAGGCCATCTTCCTCGATCGTCTTGGCGCCACGCAGCAGGGTATCGAGTTCCGTTTCGCTGAGGATTCTCATGGTTTGCTCTGCAGGCGCTGACTAATGGACAGCGCGGCGACCAGGGAAAGGGGAATCCAGATCAAGAACCAGTTTTCGTTGGGTCTGGAGAAAAAATTACTGCCTTCGGTCAGGCCTGCCGCCAGGCCGTAGACAACCAAGGCGGACGCCAGTTGAAACTTGCCCTGGTGCCGTTGCTGCAGGCAGCGCAGCAAGATCAGGCCATACATCAGTAGCCAAAGGCTCAGACCAACCAGGCCGAGTTCAAGCAGGACGGCCAGTTCGACATTGTGCGGGTCGCTCAATGTCAAACCGGCCCCCTCGATATTGAATACGAACTGGCTGTCGAATCCGTGGCCAATCCATAGGTGCTCGCTGGCCTGACGTATGGCTTCACTCCAGAGTTGTGGGCGGAAGGACAGGCCACGTTGCAGCAGCAGCTCGGGCATCAGTGCAATGCTGATGGTGGCGGCAAGCCCCAGTGCCGCGACGAGGTAGAGCGCCCGTCGGCCAGTGATCGGGAGCATCCACAGGCTGGTGAGGGCCAGGGCCAGCAGCGGTGTGCGCGAGCCGGTGGCCAGCAGAGCCGCCAGCAGAGGCAGTGCGAGCAGGATTGGTAGCCAGTCATGGCGTTCGCTACGGGTCAGCCAGGCGGCGATCCAGTACGTGCAGAAAAACCCCAGCACATGGGAGGTGAGCAGCGGGTTACGCAATGCCCCTGTCCCTATCATACGTGCCCCGGCTGACGGGCCGGTAACGTAGACGTACAGGTTGATCAGGGCGGCGAGGGCGGCGAGCATGGCGCCGATGCGCAGGGTCTTGAGCAGCAGTTGCTCGTCCTTGCAGGCGATCAGTGTGCAGGCTGCGAACATCATGAACACATACAGCGGGCGCTTGGCCAGCCCGCCGAGGCCGTCATCGGCCCGCGTCCAGGCGAGGCTGAGCAGCAACCAGGCGGAAAAGACCAGGAAGACCAGCACCACGGGCTCGCGGAGGATTGGCCGTAGGTTATGGGGTGCAACGATCAGGGCGAACAAGGCGGGTGCGGCAATCAGACCGTAGTAAAACTTGGTGAACAGGCTGCCATCGGCAACCCAGAACAGACCGGTCAGGAGCACCAGATAGCCGAGCGCAAGCCAATGGCGAACGATGAAGTTTTCCATGAACAATAAAGTGGGATTTGTCAGCGTTTGCGATGTCTGCACTGGACCAGGCCGGGGGCTGTTGAGAGTTGGGCATCTTAAAGCATCCGCCGGGAAGAGGCAGCCACTGCTGTGCTAAGCTCGTCAGCCTTTTCGGCCAAGTCGAAGCGTGAACGCATGACCGACCAGCACTCAAACGCTACCCAAGCCTCTAGTCTGAAGATCTACTTCCGACTGCTCGGTTACGTAAAGCCCTACATTGGCTACTTTGCGATCAGTATCCTCGGCTACGTCATCTTCGCCTCGACTCAGCCGATGCTCGCCGGCATTCTCAAGTACTTCGTCGATGGCTTGTCCAATCCCGAGGCGGTGCTGTTTCCGGCGGTGCCCTACCTGCGTGATCTGCAACTGCTGCAGGCGGTGCCGCTGCTGATCGTGTTGATTGCCGCCTGGCAGGGGGTTGGGGCCTATCTGGGCAACTACTTCCTGGCCAAGGTTTCGTTGGGGCTGGTGCACGATCTGCGCGTTTCGTTGTTCAACAGCTTGTTGGCGTTGCCCAACCGCTATTTCGATAGTCATAACTCCGGGCATCTGATCTCGCGTATCACCTTCAACGTGACCATGGTCACTGGTGCGGCGACCGATGCGATCAAAGTGGTGATTCGCGAAGGCTTGACGGTGGTTTTCCTGTTCGCCTACTTGCTTTGGATGAATTGGCAGCTGACCCTGGTGATGCTGGCCATCCTGCCGGTGATTGCGCTGATGGTCGGCAGTGCGAGCAAGAAATTCCGCAAGCAAAGCAAGAAGATCCAGGTGGCCATGGGCGATGTCACCCATGTCGCCTCCGAGACCATTCAGGGCTATCGGGTGGTGCGCAGTTTTGGTGGCGAGACCTATGAGTCCACGCGATTTACCTCGGCCAGCCAGGACAACACCAACAAGCAACTGCGCATGACCAAGACCGGCGCGGTCTATACGCCCATGTTGCAACTGGTGATATACAGCGCCATGGCGGTGCTGATGTTCCTGGTGCTGTTGCTGCGCGGCGATGCCACTGCGGGCGATCTGGTGGCCTA
>NZ_JBFIIG010000086.1:0-17013 GCF_041601375.1 Pseudomonas sp.
CACTTGGAAAACCTGCTTTGCCAGGTCAACACCGATTCGGTTAAGTTTCATGATGACTCCTCCCTTCGTGACTGCTTGTCTTGACAACTTCAGTCTGGCGCATTGACGCCGTAGGAGGGAGGAGTCCATTTCATTGGGCTAGAGGCCTGGATCAGCAGCGCACGCCCAGCCCCGGATAAGCGCTACACTCTTCGGCCCAGAGACCGGAGCCGATCATGTCCCACCCATTTGCCGCACTGACCCCCGACCTGGTACTGGATGCCGTGGAGAGCATTGGCTACCTCAGCGATGCCCGCATCCTGGCGCTCAACAGCTACGAAAACCGCGTCTACCAGGTGGGTATCGAGGACGAAACACCGCTGATTGCCAAGTTCTACCGGCCGCAGCGCTGGACCGACGCGGCGATTCGCGAGGAGCACAGCTTCACCTTCGAGCTGGCCGAGTGCGAGGTGCCGGTGGTGGCGCCACTGGTGCGCGATGGCGAGACCCTGTTCGAGCATGCGGGCTTTCGCTTCACCCTGTTCCCGCGGCGCGGCGGCCGCGCACCTGAGCCGGGCAATCTGGAGCAACTCTACCGCCTCGGCCAGTTGCTCGGCCGCCTGCATGCGGTCGGTTCGCTGCGGCCCTTCGCCCACCGCGAAGCCTTGCAGGTGGAAAACTTCGGCCACGCCTCGCTGGCCACCCTGCTCGAGGGCAACTTCATCCCGCGCAGCCTGCTGCCGGCCTACGAATCGGTGGCCCGTGACCTGCTCAAACGCCTCGATACGCTGTTCGCCGACAACCCGGTGCAGGCGATTCGTCTGCACGGCGATTGCCACCCCGGCAACCTGCTGTGCCGCGACGACACCTTCCATATGGTCGACCTCGACGACTGCCGCATGGGCCCCGCCGTGCAGGACCTGTGGATGATGCTGGCCGGCGAGCGCCACGAGCGCCTCAGCCAGCTGTCCGAACTGATGGACGGCTATCAGGAGTTCCACGACTTCAATCCGCGCGAACTGCCACTGATCGAAGGCCTGCGCTCCCTGCGCCTGATGCACTACAGCGCATGGCTGGCGCGGCGCTGGGACGACCCGGCATTCCCCCACAGCTTCCCCTGGTTCGGCAGCGAACGCTATTGGGGCGAACAGGTATTGATGCTGCGCGAGCAACTGGCGGCGCTGGACGAGGAGCCGCTCAGGCTGTTCTAGGCCGCGCAGCTGGTTTGTAGGGTGCGCCGCGCGCACCAAGAATCCGCGAACCAGGCAGGTGCGCACAGCGCCCCCCCTACCCGTTAACGCCCAGGCGACAGCTAACAGGCCTATCGCCCGGCAATGGTCTGCCAGCATTACAGCGCAACAGTTACACCCTCCCCCGTAAAGACAGCTTTACGGGAAAAGGTGGTGCGGCCGGGGGAAAAAACCTGGCCGCCCGGACAGGGGCCGGCCTTGCGCATAGAATGCTGCCTCCCCTGCCAGTTGCCCGAAAAAGGATTCTGCATGGCCACCGCCAACCCGCGTCGCGGGTACATTCTCGGCCTGACCGCCTACTGCATCTGGGGCCTGTTCCCGCTCTATTTCAAAGCCATCCAGCACATCCCGGCGCTGGAGATCGTGGTCCACCGCGCACTCTGGTCGGCAGTCTTCGGCGCCGCGTTGTTGCTGGTCTGGAAACACCCGGGCTGGCTGCGCGAACTGCGCGACCACCCCAAGCGCCTGGGCGTGTTGGCGGCCTGCGGCCTGCTGATCGCCTGCAACTGGCTGGTGTACGTGTGGGCGGTGAATAACGAGCGCATGCTCGAAGCCAGCCTCGGCTACTACATCAATCCGCTGGTCAATGTGTTGCTCGGCCTGCTGCTGCTCGGCGAACGCCTGCGCCGCCTGCAATGGCTGGCGGTCGGTCTCGCCGCCGTGGGCGTGGCGCAGCAGGTGTGGCAGCTCGGCAGCCTGCCCTGGGTGTCGCTGGTGCTGGCATTGAGCTTCGGTTGCTACGGCCTGATCCGCAAACAGGCGCCGGTCGCCGCACTGCCCGGCCTGGTGGTGGAAACCTGGCTGCTGCTGCCATTGGCGATCGGCTGGCTGCTCTGGCATCCGGCCGCGATGGGCAGCCAGGCCGAGTTCTGGAGCACGCCCGCAGCCCTCTGGCTGGTCGCGGCCGGGCCCATCACCCTGATCCCGCTGGTGTGCTTCAACGCCGCCGCGCGCCACCTGCCCTACGCCACCCTGGGCTTTCTGCAATACATCACCCCGACCCTGATCCTGATCCTGGCGGTCGCGGTGTTCGGCGAGCGCTTCGACCCGAGCAAGCTGCTGGCCTTTATCTGCATCTGGGCCGGTCTGGCGCTCTACAGCGTCGATGCCTGGCTGACCCTGCGCAAGCGCGAAGGCTGATCCCGTAGGAGCGCGGGGGACGCCGAGCCCCCGCCCCTACACCAACACCAACGCAACGCTGTACAAAAAACGTTCAGCCACCTGCATGCCGCGTCAATCCTGGCGTGCAGCCATCCATCCCGACCTTATCCACAGAAGCATCCCCGGTCTGTGTGCACAAGTTATTGAAACAGCTGCTTTTTTAACCAGATCCCGGAGAGCTGCGGGGCACTAACCGGGGAGCCGGAACTCCCCAGCTTATCCACAGCGATACCCACGCCAAGCGTGGATATGTGCACAGCTGCAACCCTTATCCCACATCGGTGCGCAGGTTGAGCTCCACCATCAGGTCGTCGGCGAGGGTTTCCAGCTTGGCCTGCAACACATCCAGGGACAACTCCAGCGGCACCGCCAGCTGCGCTTCGGCGTGGAACAGCAACTCGCTGCTCATCGGTGCCGGCGCCACTTCGGTGCTCAGGCTTTCCAGGTTGACCCCGTGCTCGGCGAGCAAGCGGGTGATGTCGCGGATGATGCCCGGCCGGTCATTGCCGACCAGATCGAGATGAATCGGTTTCCAGTTGCCGGAGGGTTCGGCGGCGCCTTGCTCCAATAGCACGCGGATCCCCTCGGCGCTCAGGCCCTGCAGCGCCTCGACCAGCTCGGCGCGGGCCGTGGCCGGCACCGCGACGCGCAGAATCCCGGCGAACTGGCCGGCCATGCGCGACATGCGACTTTCCAGCCAGTTGCCGCCGTGGTCGGCCACGCACTGGGCGAGACGCTCGACCAGACCGGGTTGATCCTTGGCGATGACCGTTAGTACCAGATGATCCATGGCAAGCCTCTCGTTATCGTTCAGCAGTCAGGTTGTGCAGAGCCGTGCGTACGGCAGCGGCTCCGCGTTCAGTCGGGCGGCGGCAAGGTCAGCCAATAGGTGTGGAACAGCTCGTCGCGCACATAGCCGAGTCGCTCGTACAACGCCTGCCCGGCCAGATTGCTCTTCGCCGTCTGCAACTGCAAACCGCAGGCCCCAGTGGATTCGGCATGGGTGCGGGCGGTGTTCATCAGCGCTTCGCCAACCCCCCGACGCCTGGCGGCCTCGAGCACATAGAGGTCGCTCAACAGCCAGGCCGGCTGCAGCGCCAGCGAAGCCTGGAACGGGTAAAGCTGGACGAAGCCAAGCGCCACCCCCTGCGGGTCACGCGCCAGGAACAGCTGCGAGTCGCCCCGACTCAGGCGCTGCGTCAGAAAAACCCGGATCGCCGCCAGCGGCTTATCCTCGCGGTAGAACTGCAGATAGCCGGCAAACAAGCGGATCAGGTCGTCGAGATCGGCCGGGCCAGCCGGATGTATGTGCATCGTTCACTTCCTCCGCTAACTCAGATCGCGCAGTGCCGGCATTTGCGCTTGGCGACCCCTGCCGTCGTCGCAGTATAGAAGCGCCCCGCAAGGCCGACAGAATTAATGTGTACCGTTTTAAATGTTTTATGAAACAATAATTGCCATTTCTGAGAACACAGCGTCCTCGCAATGACTGCAGAGCGTCTCTTGGTCGCACAACGACGCGCACCCACTGATTTTCCAAGAATCTTGATGTAGTATGCCGCGCCTTGGACTACAAGACTTAAACCCCAGGTCCGAAGCGGCTATCGAGTAGAGCTGAAGAGCTGAGCAGAGTGAGGCAAGTGATGACTGAACGCGTTCAAGTAGGTGGCCTGCAGGTCGCCAAAGTGCTGTTCGACTTCGTGAACAACGAAGCCATCCCCGGTACCGGCATCGCTGCCGACAAGTTCTGGACCGGCGTCGAGGCCGTGATCAACGAACTGGCCCCGAAAAACCGCGCCCTGCTCGCCAAGCGCGACCAGATCCAGGCGCAGATCGACGCCTGGCACCAGGCCCGCACCGGTCAGGCCCACGACGCCGTCGCCTATAAGGCCTTCCTCGAAGAAATCGGCTACCTGCTGCCGCAGCCGGCCGACTTCCAGGCCAGCACCGAGAACGTCGACGAGGAAATCGCCCGTCTGGCCGGCCCGCAGCTGGTAGTACCGGTGATGAACGCGCGTTTCGCCCTGAATGCCTCCAACGCCCGCTGGGGCTCGCTGTACGATGCCCTCTACGGCACCGACGCGATCAGCGAAGCAGGCGGTGCCGAGAAAGGCAAGGGTTACAACAAGGTTCGCGGCGACAAGGTCATCGCCTTCGCCCGCGCCTTCCTCGACCAGGCTGCACCGCTGGCCGCCGGCTCCCACGTCGACGCCACCGGCTACCGCATCGAAGCCGGCAAACTGCTGGTCAGCCTCAAGGGCGGCAGCAACAGCGGCCTGCTCGACGACAGCCAGTTGGCCGGTTTCCAGGGCGACGCCCAGGCGCCGATCGCCGTGCTGCTCAAACACAACGGCCTGCACTTCGAAATCCAGATCGACGCCAGCACCCCGGTCGGCCAGACCGATGCCGCCGGGGTCAAGGACTTGCTGATGGAAGCGGCGCTGACCACCATCATGGACTGCGAAGACTCGATCGCCGCGGTCGATGCCGACGACAAGGTGGTGGTCTACCGCAACTGGCTGGGCCTGATGAAAGGCGACCTGGCCGAGAACGTGTCCAAGGGTGGCCAGACCTTCACCCGCACCATGAACCCGGACCGGGTCTACACCCAGGCCGACGGCAGCGAGCTGACCCTGCACGGGCGCAGCCTGCTGTTCATCCGCAACGTCGGTCACCTGATGACCATCGACGCGATCGTCGACAGCCAGGGCTTCGAGGTACCGGAAGGCATCATGGACGGACTGCTGACCAGCCTGATCGCCGTCCACAACCTCAATGGCAACACCAGCCGCAAGAACACCCGCACCGGCTCGATCTACATCGTCAAGCCGAAGATGCACGGCCCGGAAGAAGTCGCCTTCACCAGCGAACTGTTCGGCCGCGTCGAGGACGTCCTCAGCCTGCCGCGCAACACCCTGAAAGTCGGCATCATGGACGAAGAGCGGCGCACCACGGTCAACCTCAAGGCCTGCATCAAGGAGGCCTCCGAGCGCGTGGTGTTCATCAACACCGGCTTCCTCGACCGCACCGGCGACGAGATCCACACCTCGATGGAAGCCGGCGCCATGGTGCGCAAGGCCGCCATGAAGAGCCAGAAGTGGATCGCCGCCTACGAGGACAACAACGTCGACGTCGGCCTGGCCTGCGGCCTGCAGGGCCGTGCACAGATCGGCAAGGGCATGTGGGCCATGCCCGACCTGATGGCGGCGATGCTCGAGCAGAAGATCGCCCACCCGCTGGCCGGCGCCAACACCGCCTGGGTCCCCTCGCCGACCGCGGCCGCGCTGCACGTGCTGCACTACCACCAGGTCGACGTGTTCGCCCGCCAGGCCGAACTGGCCAAGCGTGCGCCGGCGTCGCTGGACGACATCCTGAGCATCCCCCTGGCCGCCGAGACCAACTGGACGCCCGAGGAAATCCAGAACGAACTGGACAACAACTCGCAGGGCATCCTCGGTTACGTGGTGCGCTGGATCGACCAGGGCGTCGGCTGCTCCAAGGTGCCGGACATCAACGACATCGGCCTGATGGAAGACCGCGCCACCCTGCGCATCTCCAGCCAGCACATGGCCAACTGGCTGCGCCACGGCGTAGTCACCCTTGAGCAGGTGGTCGAGAGCCTCAAGCGCATGGCGCCGGTGGTCGATCGGCAGAACGCCGGCGACCCGCTGTACCGCCCGCTGGCGCCGGACTTCGACGGCAACATCGCCTTCCAGGCGGCCCTGGAACTGGTGGTCGAGGGCACCAAGCAGCCCAACGGCTATACCGAGCCGGTGCTGCACCGTCGCCGCCGCGAGTTCAAGGCGAAGAACGGCCTGTAATCCGCTGCTGCCGCAACACCGAAAAGCCGCCCTCCGGGGCGGTTTTTTTGTGCCTGGGCACCGGCCTTCTAGACTTACGTCCAATGGGCACCCCGGCCGATGGGGCAGACCATAGTCATTCACAGTTGCTTCGAGGCCGCGCGGCATGAGCAAAGCGGACGCTTACACCCAGGCGGGCAAGACAGCGGTGTTGCAGAACATCCACGGCACCGTGGAGTTCCTGCAGAAATACCCCCCGTTCAACCAGATGGACCTGGCCCACCTGGCCTACCTGGTGGAAAACTGCCAGCTGCGCTTCTACAGCGCGGGCGAGACCATCATCAAGCCGACCGATGGCCCGGTCGAATCCTTCTACATCGTCAAGCAGGGCCATGTGCATGGCGAGCGTCCGCACTCGGCCAAGCGCGGCAGCGAAACCACCTTCGAAATCACCAGCGGCGAATGCTTCCCGCTGGCCGCGCTGATCGGCGAGCGCGCCACCCGCACCGAACACCTGGCGGCCGAGGACACCTTCTGCCTGCTGCTGAACAAGCCGGCCTTCGTCAAGCTGTTCTCGCTGTCCAACCCGTTTCGCGACTTCGCCTTGCGCGGGGTCAGCAGCCTGCTCGACCAGGTCAACCAGCAGGTACAGATGCGCGCCGTGGAAAGCCTCGGCGCGCAGTACTCGCTGGACAGCCGCCTGGGTGAACTGGCCATGCGCCAGCCGATCAGTTGCCCGCCGGCCACACCGCTGCGCAAGGCCGTGCAGCTGATGCACGAGCAGCACGTCGGCTGCATCGTCATCGTCGATCCGGCGCTCAAACCCCTGGGCATCTTCACCCTGCGCGACCTGCGCCGGGTGATCGCCGACGGCAGCTCGCTGGATCAGCCGATCGACAGCCTGATGACGCTCGAGCCTTTCTATCTGCCGCCCGACGCCAGCGCCTTCGAGGCGGCGATCGCCATGACCGAGCGGCATATCGCCCACATCTGTCTGGTCGAACACGAGCGCCTGTGCGGCGTGGTCTCCGAGCGCGATCTGTTCTCCCTGCAGCGGGTCGACCTGGTCCATCTGGCGCGCACCATCCGCCATGCCGGCTCGGTCGAGACCCTGGCCGCGCTGCGCAACGACATCCAGCAACTGGTCGAGCGCATGCTCGCCCACGGCGCCAGCTCGACCCAGATCACTCACATCATCACCCTGTTCAACGACCACACCGTGTGCCGGGTGATCGAGCTGACCCTGGAAGACCTCGGCGACCCCGGCGTGCCCTTCACCTGGCTGTGCTTCGGCAGCGAGGGCCGCCGCGAACAGACTCTGCACACCGACCAGGACAACGGCATCCTGTTCGAGGCCGCCGACTCGGTGACCGCCGCCGACATGCGCAGACGCCTGCTGCCGCTGGCCGTCGAAATCAACCAGCGCTTGGCCCAGTGCGGTTTCACCCTGTGCAAGGGCAACATCATGGCCGGCAACCCGGAGCTGTGCCTGTCGCGCCACGAGTGGACGCGGCGCTTCAACAGCTTTATCGATGAGGCGACCCCGGAGAACCTGCTCAAATCGAGCATCTACTTCGACCTGCGGGTGGTCTGGGGCGATGCTCACGGCTGTGACCTGGTGCGCCAGGGTCTGCTCAAGCAGATCGCGGGCAACAGCCTGTTCCAGCGCATGATGGCCGAGAACGCCCTGCGCCAGCGCCCGCCGCTGGGGCTGTTCCGCGATTTCGTGGTGGCCCGCAAAGGCGCCGAGAAAGACACCCTCGACCTCAAGGTGCAGGGCCTGACCCCCTTCGTCGATGGCGCCCGTCTGCTGGCCCTGGCCCACGGCGTCGAAGGCTGCAACACCCTGGAGCGCCTGCGCGAGCTGATCGCCAAGGGGGTGATCGAGCCGCTCGACGGCGCCGCCTATGAAGAGGCCTACCACTTCATCCAGCAGACGCGCATGCAACAGCATCAGCTGCAAGCCAAGCAGGATCGGCCCTACTCCAACCGCATCGATCCGGACAGCCTCAACCAGCTGGACAGACGCATCCTGCGCGAAGCCTTCCGCCAGGCCCAGCGCCTGCAAAGCAGCCTGACGCTGCGCTATCAGCTATGAGTCAGTTCACCTGGTTCAGCGGCCGCGGCCCCGCCCTGCTCGAAGCGCAACTGGATCGGCGCATCGGTTTGGCCGCACCGGCCAGCCTCGATCAGCGGCCGCTGGGCGAACAGCGCCTGGTGGTGCTCGATCTGGAAACCAGCGGCTTCGACATGAAGCGCGACCAGTTGCTGTCGATCGGTGCGGTGGTGATCGAAGGCGGCGCCATCGACCTCGGCCAGCAGTTCGAATGCACCCTGCAACGCCTCGACCACAAGGTCGGCCCCAGCGTGCTGATCCACGGCCTGGCGCCCAGCCAGATCGCCGCCGGCAGCGAGCCGGCCGAGGCCCTGCTGGCCTTTATGGAGTACCTCGGCGACAGCCCGCTGCTGGCCTTCCACGCCGGTTTCGACCAGCGCATGCTCGCGCGCGCGCTCAAGCAGAGCCTGGGCTACAGCCTGCGCCACCGCTTCTTCGATGTCGCCGAACTGGCGCCGCTGCTCTGCCCGCAGGCGAAGATCCCGCGCGGCGGACTGGACGACTGGACCCGCTATTTCGGCCTGCAGGCGCAGCAGCGCCATCACGCCAGCGCCGACGCCCTGGTCACCGCCGAGCTGGCCCTGATCCTGTTCAGCAAGGCGCGCCAGCAACAACTCGACAGCCTGCTGGCCCTGCACCAGCGCCTGGCCAGCTGGCGCCGGCGCCAGCGCGCTCACTCCCTTTGATGTATGGGGCGCACGGCGCTCACGCCTAGGCTGTCACTCGCCGCAGGCAGTGCAGCATCGGTTGCCTGGCGCGGCACAAAAGCCGGCGGGCTGTCGCTTCGCGCCGAGGCCGCCCTACGGTTTCCGCGGGTATCGCGTAATTTTGACTATCCCGCGGTCCGTAGGGTGTCACTCGCCACAGGCAGTGCACCATCGGTTGCTCGGCGCGGCATAACAGCTGGTGGGCTGTCGCGGCGCTCCGAACGGGTATCCGCCCGTTCCGTGGCAACCCACACTCCGTAGGGTGTCACTCGCCGCAGGCAGTGCACCATCGGTTGCTTGGTGCGCCGCAATAACGAACGGGTTATCGCTGCGCATCTGAGCGATCAGCGGCACGCCCCCCCCCCAGCAGGACGACCTGGTGGATGATGCGCTTTGCATCCACCCACCCAGCGCACAGGTGGCGGGGTAACGCGCAGCCTCCCTAGAGATCGCGCATCAGCAACCCGTACTCCAACCGCACCTCGGCTGGCAGCGCCAGGTAGACCACATGGCCGTCGCCCGGCGCCACGTCGATTGCCTGGCCCTGGCGATTCTCCAGGGCATCCAGGCGCAGGCGCAGGTTGCCCTGGGGCGTCATCAGTTCCAGACCATCGCCGAGGGCGAAGCGGTTCTTCACCCGCACTTCGGCCAGCTCGCCACGGCGTTCGCCGGTCAGTTCGCCGACGAACTGCTGGCGTTCGGAAACCGAGCTGCCGCGCTCGTAGTTCTGGTATTCGTCATGCACGTGACGACGCAGAAACCCCTCGGTGTAACCGCGGTGGGCCAGGGATTCCAGGGTGCCCATCAGCGACTTGTCGAACGGCCGGCCGGCCACAGCATCGTCGATCGCCTTGCGGTAGACCTGGGCGGTGCGCGCCACGTAGTAATGGGATTTGGTCCGGCCCTCGATCTTCAGCGAATGCACGCCCATCTGCACCAGGCGCTCGACGTGCTGCACCGCGCGCAGATCCTTGGAATTCATGATGTAGGTGCCGTGTTCGTCTTCAAAGGCGGCCATCTGCTCGCCGGGGCGGCTACCGTCTTCGAGGAGAAACACCTGATCGGTCGGCGCGCCTGCACCCAGGGTCGGCTCGACGAGGCGCACGATATCGCCCAGCTCGTTCTCCTGCGCCGTTTCGGCCTTGTACTGCCAGCGGCAGGCGTTGGTGCAGCTGCCCTGGTTGGGGTCGCGCTTGTTGATGTAGCCGGACAGCAGGCAGCGTCCGGAATAGGCCATGCACAACGCGCCGTGGACGAAGACTTCCAGCTCCATCTCCGGCACTTCGCTGCGGATCTCACCGATCTCCTCCAGCGACAGTTCGCGCGACAGAATCACCCGAGAGAGGCCCTGCTGCTGCCAGAACCTGACGCTGGCCCAGTTCACCGCATTGGCCTGCACCGACAGGTGGATCGGCATCTGCGGGAAGTGTTCGCGCACCAGCATGATCAGGCCGGGGTCGGACATGATCAGCGCATCCGGGCCCATCTCGATCACCGGAGCCAGATCCTTGAGGAAGGTCTTCAGCTTGGCGTTGTGCGGCGCGATATTGACCACCACATAGAACTGCTTGCCCTGGGCATGGGCCTCGGCAATCCCCAGGGCCAGGTGGCGGTGGTCGAACTCGTTGTTGCGCACCCGCAGGCTGTAACGCGGCTGCCCGGCATAGACCGCATCGGCGCCATAGGCGAAGGCGAAGCGCATGTTCTTCAGGGTGCCGGCCGGGGACAGCAGTTCGGGGTAACGGGGTGAGGAGGCCATATGCCGCACGCTCGAAAATCCAGGGGTCGCGATTTTAAGGGCGTGATGGCCGATCGACCTTGATCTGCATCTATAAAAAGCCGGAATCCCGCACACAGCAAAACGCCCCGTTTCCGGGGCGTTCTGTTTAGCGCTTTAGCACTCAGTGATCGATCGCAGCGCCTGCCCCACGGGGGATGCGGATGTCTTCGATGATGTGCTGGATATGCTCCGGCGGTGCGGCGGTGATCTGGGCCACTGCGATGGCAGCGATGAAGTTGAAGATCATGCCCAGGGTACCGATGCCTTCAGGCGAGATACCGAACCACCAGTCAGCCGGCCCGGCAGTCGGGAAGATGAACTTGTAGTAGACGATATAGCTGAAGGTGAAGGCCAGACCGACCACCATGCCGGCAATCGCGCCTTCCTTGTTCATCTTCTTGGAAAAAATCCCCATGACGATGGCCGGGAAGAACGAGGCCGCGGCAAGGCCGAAGGCGAACGCCACCACCTGCGCCACGAAGGCCGGCGGGTAGATACCGAACAGGCCGGCCACCAGCACCGCCACACCTGCCGCCAGACGTGCGGCGAGCAGCTCCTTCTTCTCGCTGATGTTGGGCATCAGGTTGCTCTTGAGCAGGTCATGCGAGATCGAGGTGGAAATCACCAAGAGCAAGCCCGCAGCGGTCGACAGTGCCGCCGCCAGACCACCCGCGGCGATCAGGGCGATCACCCAGCCCGGCAAACCGGCGATTTCCGGGTTGGCCAGCACCATGATGTCGCGGTCCACGTAGAACTCGGTAGCCGCTTCGGTCGGTGCGTTGGTCACCACGCGCTCGCCACTTTCTCCAGTTTCGCCGGCGAAAGTCGGCGCCCCCACGAATGGAGCGCCTGGGCCGTACTGGATCTTGCCGTCACCGTTCTTGTCCATCCAGGCGATAAGACCGGATTTCTCCCAGTTCTTCACCCACTGCGGCGCTTCGCTGTATTGCAGCTCAGGAATGCTGGTCAACAGGTTGATCCGGGCAAAAGCCGCGATAGCAGGAGCGGTGGTGTAGAGAATGGCAATGAACAGCAGGGCATAACCGGCGGACAGACGGGCTGCACGCACGGTCGGGGTGGTGAAGAAGCGTACGATCACGTGTGGCAGACCGGCAGTACCGACCATCAGCGCCATGGTGATGAAGAACACGTCGATGGTCGACTTCTTGCCATCGGTGTAGGTGTCGAAGCCCAGTTCGGTGCTCAGGCCATTGAGGCGTTCGAGTACCGAGGTGCTGGTGCCGACCACATCGCTGCCGAAGCCCAGTTGCGGGATCGGGTTACCGGTGATCATCATCGAGATGTAGATCGCCGGCACCATGTAGGCGAAGATCATCACGCAGTACTGCGCCACCTGGGTGTAGGTGATGCCCTTCATGCCGCCGAGTACGGAGTAGAAGAACACGATGCACATGCCGATCACTACGCCGGTGTTGATGTCCACTTCCAGGTAACGGGAGAAGACGATACCGACGCCGCGCATCTGCCCGGCCACGTAGGTGAAGGAGATGAAGATCACGCAGATCACCGCCACCAGTCGCGCGGTCTGCGAGTAGTAACGCTCGCCGATGAAATCCGGCACGGTGAACTTGCCGAACTTGCGCAGGTAGGGTGCCAGGCACATGGCCAGGAGCACGTAACCGCCGGTCCAGCCCATCAGGTACACGCTACCATCGAGGCCGACGAAGGAGATGATCCCCGCCATGGAGATGACCGACGCCGCCGACATCCAGTCGGCGCCGGTGGCCATGCCGTTGAGGATCGGGTGTACGCCCTTGCTGGCGACGTAGTATTCACTGGTGGAACCGGCCCGGGTGTACAACGCGATGCCAATATAGAGCGCAAAAGTCGCGCCGACGAACAGGTAGATCAGAGTTTGGGTATCCATGTTCGGCGCCTTATTCTTCGTGGACGTCGTGCTTGCGGTCGTACTGATTCATCTTCCACACGTAGAAGAAAATCATCGCCACGAACACATAGATTGACCCCTGCTGGGCAAACCAGAAGCCCAGAGGGAACCCGAAGAACTGAATGGTATTGAGTTGATCGACGAACAGAATCCCGGCGCCGAATGACACTGAGAACCAGACGGCCAGCAGGATCAACATCAGTCGCAGGTTATCTTTCCAGTAGGCCTTGGCGGCCTCTTGCTTGGATACGGACATGTGAGGGACTCCTCGTTTTTGTTGTTTTGACCCTTGCAACTTAGCAGTACCAGTGGCGACCGCCAGTGCGACTTTGGTCGAGTGCCCGCGCCCTGCCACTTGCAGAAGGCGTGCAAGCCCCCAATTGCGCGACGTTCAGGCACAAAACCCGGCAGGGCCGGCACTGCCGCCCCTACCAAGGTCGAATGCGCGGGAGCCGCTCAAGTCCGGGATTCGCGGAGCAACCGGCGACTGCCGTAGCGGCTGTGCCCGCAATCGGTAACCTTCGGCCGGTTTTCCGGTCCATAACGCTATGCACCTCTGCTTCGGGAGCTCGCCATGAACCGTCTCCTCTTCCTCGGCCTGATTGTCGATGGCCAAGGTGCGGCCTGGGTCACCGACAACGGGCTCAACGCCATCGTCCGGGTCGATGGCGCCGACCTCGGGATCGAGGTGTTTCCCCTGCCGGCCAGCGCGGCCCGGGCCAACCTGAATACCGCCGTGTTCGATGCGCAGGGACGCCTCTGGTTTACCGGGCAAAATGGCTTCTACGGCCGCCTCGACCCGGCCACCCGGCAGATCGAGGTCTGGCCGGCGCCGCTGGGCCGCTGGGCCGCTGGGCCGCGGCCCCTATGGCATCCCGCTACTGAACGGGCAGAGAAAAGGCGATGTCCCGATCAGCCATGGCAACGGCTATCGGCTCTCGATAGCCGCAGCCCGGCGCAACAGCTGGTTCCGGGTAGGGCGGACTCAGGAGCGTAGCGAACAGCCCGCCGCTTGCGCGCAGGGCGTACTGCTGCGCGAGTACGGCCTACGCGCTGTGGCGATTTTTGCCAAGCCGGCTTAGTGTTCCTGCATCCCCACCCTGGAGTCGTTCCATGTCCACACCCAGCATGACCCTGTTCCACTCGCCCTCCTCGCCCTTCGTGCGCAAGGTCATGCTGCTGTTGCACGAGACCGGCCAACTCGGGCGGGTCGCCCTGCAGGAGGTGCAACTGAGCCCGACCAGCCCGAGCGCGGCGGTCAATGCGCTCAACCCGGCCGGCAAGATCCCCGCACTGCGCCTGGCCGACGGCAACGTGCTGTACGACAGCCGGGTGATCCTCGACTACCTCGACCAGCAGCATGTCGGCGAGCCGCTGATCCCGCCGAGCGGCAGCGCGCGCTGGCGGCGCCTGACCCTGGCCGCGCTGGCCGACGCGGTGCTCGATGCCGCGGTGCTGATGCGCTACGAGAGTTTCCTGCGCCCCGAGGACAAGCGCTGGCCCGAGTGGCTGGAGGCCCAGCAGGCGAAGATCGAGCGTGCCCTGGCGCGGCTGGAAGCCGAGGCCATCGCCGAGCTGGCCAGCCACTTCGATATCGCCGCGATCGGCGTCGCCTGCGCCCTCGGCTACCTGGATTTTCGCCAGCCCGAATCCAACTGGCGTCAGCGCTATCCACAACTGGCCGCCTGGTATGCCGAGGTCAGCCAGCGCCCGTCGATGCAGGCCACCCAGCCGCCGGCCTGAGCCCGGCGGCGGGCCATCAGCCATTCTTGGTAGGAGCCAGCTTGCTGGCGATCCGGGCGCGCGGCTGCTCACCTGCTACCCGCGTTTGGCGCGACGCTTGCCCAGCGCCCCGCGCCGGGGCGAACAAGCGGGCGATTCGCCGCGCCAGCAGATGCCCGGCGCGCGCCTCCTCGCGCAAGCCGATATGCCCGCTCATCGCCCGTACCACAGGCGCAAGAGGCCACCGGCCAACAGCAGAGCGAGCTGCCCAAGCGCCGCACACAGACTGAGGAAGGACGGCAGCGCAGGGTTCTGCGCGGCGTCCGCCTGGCCGCTCAGCTCGTGCCAGAACGTCTCGGGCAGCAGGATCAGGCTCAGCTGCGCCAGCGGTTTGCCTGACAGCAGCAGGGCGTCGATCAGGCCGAACTGGCCGGCGAACATCAGGCCGATCAACACCAGCACGGCGACCGCCAGGCCCAGGGCCAGACAGGCAGAAAAGCGCACGAACAAACGCATCATGACGGACTCCCCGCAGTGGCGCAGCCAGGACTGGGCGACGGCTTTTTACCGACGCCGTACCAGTCGAGCTTGCGGGTCAGCACCATCACGCCAGCCAGCACCGCGAAGACCAGCAGCGAGCCCATCAGCAGGGCATAGTCCTCGGCGCCGAGCAGGGCGAACAGCAGGCCATAGAGCGCGCCGAGCAACACCCCGAAGGCCGCGCCGCGACGCCAGCTGTGCAGCACGTGACTGATGTAGAAACCGATCAGGGACACACAGGCCAGCGCCGAAATGGCGTAGGCCCTGGCGAAGCTCAGGTGCTCGGAGAGCGACAGCAACAGCAAATAGAACAGGGCCAGGGCCATGCCCACCAGGGCGTACTGCACCGGGTGCACCGCCATGCGTTTGAGCACCTCGAACAGGAAGAACACGGCGAAGGTCAGGCCGATGAACAACAGGGCATATTTGATCGCCCGCTCGGTCTTCAGGTACTGGTCCACCGGGTCGACAAAGCTCACGCCGAAGTGGCGCGCCGCCAGCCCCTGGCAACTGTCCTTGTGCACACAATCCTGCAGCGCCTCTTGCAGGTTAGTGGCGAAGAAACTGGTCTGCCAATGCGCCTTGAAACCCTGGGCCGACACCTCGCGGCTGCTCGGCAGGTACTCGCCGACAAAGCTCGGGTGCGGCCAGTCGGCACTCAGCTCGACCCGGCTGTCGCGGCCCACCGGGGTGATGCTCAGCTGCTCGGTGCCCTGCAGCTTGAGGTCGAAGGCGAACTCCAGCGCTTGCCCGCCCCGGCTGTCCAGCGCCGGCAAAGGCGCATGCACACCGGCACCGAAACGCTTGTCGCCACTGCCCGGAGCGAAGCCCAGGGTCGTGCCATTCAGGCGCACTTGCAGGTCATTGCCGATGCCGCGGATATCGCTGATACCCACCGCCAGAAACGGCGTGTCGAAGCGGTACAGGTCCAGCTCATCGCCCAGGCCCAGGCGCACCGGCAGCTTGAAGACGCCGCTGATCTGGTTATCGCTGCGGTACAGCAACGCCTTGTAAATGCCCCGCGCGCGCTCCTCGGTGCTCACCTGGCCATTGAGCACGAAACGCTCCGGCAGAAAGTACAGACGCCCGCTGCGCCGCTGCTCCTGCAGATAACGCTCGCCGCTCTTGGCGTGGGTTTTCCACTCCTGCCAGACCTTGGTGTAGGGCTGGACCAGAATGGGGCCGGTGAGCTGTTGGCGATAACTGGAACTGCGGGCGATGTCCTGCAACACCGCCTCGCGCTGATACTGCCGCTCGCTGACCAGCCCGCCGATCATCGACAGGGGAATCAGCAACAGCAGGATCAACAAGGCGATGGCGCCCAGCTTGAAACCCAGAATACGATTCATTGGTGCACGCTCCGATGCGGTTGAGGTGGGCAGAGTCTGGGCAGGCCGGATGGTGGTTTTATGCAGGGCAGATGGAGACTCGATGGAGAGTTCGGGCAACCTGCCCAGGCGCCCGTGGACAGCGACCGGGTAACGGGTTAGCTTGCCGCAACTCCCCAGCCAGCAAGGATGACCGGCCGATGAACCCAGGCAACCCCTACGCCACGCCCCACGCCGCCGTACTGGAGACCCGGGCCCCGGACGACCTGATCGCCGCCCTGCCCGTCTCGGTCAAATGGCGGGCACGCTTTCGCGCCATCCAGCGCGCTGGCGGCGCCCAAATGCCCGACCTCAAGCAGCTCTGTGCCGCCGAACGGCGCGCGGCCTTCAATCCGGAGAGGAACCCGCATGTCCCACGCTGAATATGGCGCCGAAGTGCTCTGGCAACGCGGCGAACAGAACTTTCTCGACAACCGCTACAGCAGAAGGCACCTGCTGCGTTTCGATGGCGGCGTGGAAGTAGCCGGCTCCTCATCGCCCCATGTGGTGCCCGTACCGTTTTCGGATGCGGCGGCGGTGGACCCGGAAGAGGCCTTCGTCGCCTCGCTGTCCAGCTGCCATATGCTCTGGTTTCTCGCCATCGCCGGCCAACAGGGCTTTTGCGTAGACCGCTACCACGACCAGGCGCACGGCCAGATGAGCGCCAATGCCGCCGGCAAGC
>NZ_JBFIIG010000087.1:0-17007 GCF_041601375.1 Pseudomonas sp.
AAACCACCGGACTCGGTGCCGCCGAACTGCACCCGGCCGAGCAGGCGATGCTTGTCCGCCAGGGTAGTCAAGCCTTTGAGCAGGACATTGCCGTGCAGCACGTCGGCATCGGAGAGCAGGCCGCGCTTGGCCGCCGACAGATCGAATTGCAGGCGATAGCCATGATTCGGATCGACCTGATTGTCGCTACGCAGGTATGCGTAGCTGATGCCGGGCATCAGCAAGGTGCTCACCCCGGAGTCGTCACCGAGCTTGTACTGCTCATGCTGCCACTTCAACGAGATGACCCGTTGCCAGCCACTGTCCAATTTGCTGTGCCACTCCGGCCCCACCGTCAGCAAGCGGCTGAGGCTGTCGGTGTCGGCCAGCTCTTCGTACTGGTAGCCACCGGCGTAGCGCAGCTTGTCGGTCAGCGGGGGATCACCGGGCACGTCGTACCACAGGCCGACGTTCTGCCGCGGCGCCGACAACTCCATCTCGGCGCCATAACTGTGGCCCTGCGGATTGGCCCAGTGACGCGTCCAGTTGGCGCGGCCACGGGGGCCGACATCGGTGGAATAGCCCAGCCCCAGTCCCATGCTGCGCGGCTTGCGTGTCTGCAACTGGACGCTGACCGGAATCCGCTGCTGCTCGGCGGCGCTCGGGTTGGCATCGACGTTCACCGTCTCGAAGTAACCACTGGAACGCAGCGCCTGGTACAGCTCGGCGATCAACTCGGAGTCATAGGGCGTGTCGGCGGTGAACGGCACCATGCGCTGCAGCAGTTGCGCCTCGAAGGGTGCATCGCCCTCGAAGCTCACGGCCCCAAACAGGAAGCGCGGGCCACTGTCGTAGATCAGTTCAATGTCGGCGACCCCGGCACGCGGATCGATACGCAGGCTCTGACGGGTGAAGCGCCCGGAAAAAAAACCATAGCGCAAGGCCTGGTTCTGGATCTGCCGCTTGGCCGCATCGTAACGACCGTGATTGAGTATCGCGCCGGCTTTGAGCCCGGGGGCGCTGGGCAGACGAAACTCGTCCAGTTGATTGGCCGGACCGTCGATGCGCAGGGTCACCTCACGCAGCCTGACCGGCTCGCCGGGAACGATGCGGATAGTCAGACGCAACGGATCGCCTTCGCTGACCTCGCTGACGATCTGCGCCTGGTAGTAACCCAGAGCCTGCGCGGCTTTCTCTGCCTGCGCCTCGGCCACCCGACGAAAACGCTGCAAGGCATCAAGGTCGCGCTCGCCCAGGCTACCGATATAGCCTTCCACGTTCTCCTTGAGCGCCGCATTGGCAGGCTGCACCCTGACCACCAGGCGCGCCTCGGCCACTACCGACGCGCTCAGCAGGAGCAGCGCCAATCCGGCGAAAAATGTGGGGAAGGTTCTCATACACAAGATGCTAGCACGTACCATGCGGCGGCCTAGAGCGCCTGGCAGTGTTCTCGCCGAGCTTTATTACCGCAATTCAGTCCCACGGGTGGGCTTCATTCAGCCCACCGACGCCAAACGCCAGCCTGCAGGCCAGCATACCTTCAAGCGCGGGCTTTGACGGCCTGCTGCGGGTTGGGATGGAAAAACACGTGCTCGATGATCGGGCCAACCGCCACTTCGCCGATCTCCTCGTAACCATGGCGCTTATAGAAATTCAGGTAATGCGGATTACCGGTGTCCAGCACCACGCCGAGCGAACCGGCATCCTCGGCACACCAATTGTGCAGGGCTTCGAGCAACTGCTCGCCGAGGTGCTGACCCTGAAACTCGGGGTGAACGCCAAGCAAGGGCAGTACGTGGTAAGGCCCGGGCGGCAAGCAGGCGAGGATGGCATCGTGGTATGCCAGATAGCGTTTGGTACAGCGAAAACCGGTGGTCAGCAACATGCGCATGCGCCAGCCCCAGCTCTCGGTGATATCCAGACGCCGCTGCGGGGGCGCGATCAGCGCCATGCCGATCAGGCGGTCATCGATAAGCAGACCAATCGCCGGCAGGTCCTCGTTGAAGTGCTGTTGCACCAACTCCCGTACGGTGGCGCGCACGCGCTGGTCATAACCAGGGCGTTCGGCTTCGAACAGATAAGAAAAGGTCGGCTCATGGCGATAGGCATGGTAGAGCAGCGAGCGCGCTTCGCGGGCATAACCGCTATCAAGCATACGGACTTCGGCAGGACTGTTCGGCATAGGGTGCGACCTCTGGCTTTTCTTGATCTACTTGGCCTGTAGCCACCCTAGCACCGCAACCCGGTGACAGCCAGAACTGGCCGCGAGGTCAGCGGATCGGCTAGCATCGGAGCTTTGCTACAACGACCCTAGGACTTGCCGCCCATGAAGATCGTCTCCTTCAATATCAATGGCCTGCGTGCGCGCCCACATCAATTGGCGGCCTTGATCGAGAAACACCAGCCGGACGTAATCGGCTTGCAGGAAACCAAAGTCGCCAACGAGCAATTCCCCGAGGCAGAGATTCGCAACCTCGGCTACCACGTGCACTACCACGGCCAGAAAGGCCATTACGGCGTCGCCCTGCTCTCGCGCCAGGAACCGTTGGCGTTGCACAAGGGTTTCCCCAACGATGGCGAGGACAGCCAGCGCCGCTTTATCTATGGCACCTTCGCCGACGCGCAGGGCAACCCGGTGACCGTGATGAACGGCTATTTCCCGCAAGGCGAAAACCGCGACCACCCGATCAAATTCCCCGCCAAGCAACGCTTCTACGCCGAGCTGCAGCAACTGTTGCACGACCAGTTCCAGCCAGAGCAGGCGCTAGTGGTGATGGGCGATATCAATATTTCGCCGGAAGACTGCGACATCGGCATCGGCGAAGAGAACCGCAAGCGCTGGCTCAGAACCGGCAAATGCAGCTTTCTGCCGGAAGAGCGCGAGTGGCTGGCCAGCCTGAAGAGCTGGGGCCTGGTCGACAGTTTCCGCCAGCTCAACCCCACGGTGAACGATCGCTTCAGCTGGTTCGACTACCGTAGCCGTGGTTTCGAGGACGACCCCAAGCGCGGCCTGCGCATCGATGTGATCCTGGCCTCGCCGCCTCTGCAATCGCGCTTCAAGGATGCAGGGATCGACTACGAGCTACGCGGCATGGAAAAGCCCTCGGACCATGCGCCGATCTGGCTGGAGCTGAGCTGAGCTGAGAGGTTGTGAAAAAACGCTCGGCTACTGCAAGCGCCTGCAGAGCCCAACGCTGCGACCCACTCCCTCGTGCAAGCCACAATCCGTAGGGTGCCACTCGCCGCAGGCAGTGCACCATTAGTTCACCGGCGCGGCACATCAAGCTGGCGGGCTGTCGCTGCGCTCCGAGGCCGCCCTACCGCCGAACGGATCGCCGGCCGCACCGCCAGCCTCGCCAGTACCGCAGGGCCAACGCCCCGCTGTCATATTCCAGTCATCTGTTGGTCTTATTGTCGCGGCATCTTCAATTGCCCTTACAAGGTGCCTACCGCATGTCGCGCGCCCTGCCTGCTTGTGATCAGTCAACCTGGAGCAGTACCTGCACCGGCCTGTTGCTCGGTTTCATCTGCTATGCCCTGCCCTGGTCGGTATTTGCCGATCTGCCGATCCCAACCGACAACGGCAGCGTCCTGCGTATCCAGGGTTCCAACACCATCGGCGCCACCCTTGGCCCTGCGCTGGTCAGGGGCTTGTTCGAAGAACAGGGCCTGAGCGCGATCCGCATCGAAGCCGGCGCCGCGGACAACGAACAGAAAATCATCGGCACCCGCAGCGACGGTCGCCGCGTGACCATCGAAGTCGCCGCCCATGGTTCCGGCACCGGCTTCACCGCCTTGCAGGATGGCAGCGCCGAGCTGGCCGCCTCCTCGCGGCCGATCAAGGCCAGTGAAGCCAGCGCCCTGGCGGCCCTGGGCGACCTGCACAGCCGGGATGCCGAGCAAGTCATTGCCATCGATGGCCTGGCCATTATCCTGCACCCGAGCAACCCGCTCGGCACGTTGCGCATCGAGCAATTGGCCCAGATCTTCTCTGGCGAGCTGCAGGACTGGGCGCAACTGGGCGGCCCAACCGGACCTATCACGCTGTACGCCCGCGATGACAATTCGGGCACCTACGACACCTTCAAGGAACTGGTGCTAAGTGCCAACGACGCAACCCTGGCGGCCAGCGCGCGACGCTTCGAGTCCAGCGAACAGCTGTCCGATGCGGTCAGCCAAGACCCGCACGGCATCGGCTTTATCGGCCTGCCCTACATTCGCCAGGCCAAAGCCGTGGCCATCGCCGCCGGCGAGTCGCAGGCGATGCTGCCCAGCACGACCCTGATCGCCACCGAGGACTACCCCCTGTCACGGCGGCTGTTTCTCTACAACCCGCCGGACTCGCCCACCCCCTGGGCCAAGGCGCTGATCGGTTTTGCCCAGAGCCCGCGCGGTCAGGCCATCGTCGCGCACAGCGGTTTTATCGCCCAGACCGTGCACGCGATAAAGGTCGCCCCGGACAGCGCCATGCCCGAGACCTATCAGACCCTGGCCCGTGAGGCGCAGCGCCTGTCGCTGAACTTTCGCTTCCAGCAAGGCAGCGCGGTGCTGGACAACAAGGCCCAGCGCGACCTCGAACGACTGCTCGCCTACCTGACAGCGCAGGACAAGCAGCACCGCAAAGTGGTGCTGGTGGGTTTCGGCGACCCCAAGGCCGATCCGGCCAGAGCCAAGTTGCTGTCCAAGCTGCGGGCCATGGCCGTGCGCCGCGAACTGGCCCGGCACGGGGTGATTTTCCGCCAGATTAGCGGGCTCGGCGACGAGCTGCCGGTGGCCGCCAACGACGCCGATGACGGGCGGATCAAGAACCGCCGCGTCGAGGTCTGGGTTTACTGACCGCGATCCCGAGGCCCAGGACCACGCGGCATTGGCGCCGGTCGTCGTGGGCATCACCCGCTCCCGCAAGGTTCGCGGCCAAAGCTCCTCCTGCGGGTCAGCGGCGGCTAGCAGAAAGGCCTTCGCCACCCAACCCGTAGCCGCGGCCACCCGGCTTCGCGTCTCGACGTTCCCACGCCAGCCGCGATGCGCATGTGGAGCGGTCTTGACCGCGAGCGGCGTCGACCTTTTAAGCCGCGTAGGTCGAGCCTGTCATCGAGTCGCCAGTGCCCGTGCCGGTCGTTCTTTCTGCCCATGCGTCTGCGCCAGGCGCTTGCAACCCAAGGCCACGGCTTCTAGCCTTGATTCATGTGACACCGGGCCCCTCTGGCGGTGAGTTGCTCACCGTGATGTCGGAGTCACTAAGTTGGTTCTCAACTTAGGCTGATAGCAGGGAGGGCTCATGAACGCTCTGCAGGCTTTGTTTACCGGCTCCTTTCTTGGCACGCCTGCCTGGTTCTGGCTGGCCTTTATCACCATTGTCCTGGCGCTACTGGTGTTCGACCTCGGCGTGCTGCATCGCGACCAACACGAAATCGAAATGCGCGAAAGCCTGCTGCTGTACAGCGGCTACTTCAGCGCGGGCCTGCTGTTCGGCGGCTGGATCTGGTGGCAGTTGGGTGCCAACAAGGCGCTGGAGTTCTATACCGGCTTTCTGGTCGAGCAATCGTTGTCGATGGACAACGTGTTCGTCATGGCGATGATCCTCGGTTTCTTCGCTATTCCGCGGCGCTATCAGCACCGAGTGCTGTTCTGGGGCATCCTCGGGGTCATAGTGCTGCGCGCGATCATGATCGGTCTGGGCACGGCGCTGGTGCAGCGCTTCGACTGGGTCCTCTACGTATTCGGCGCCTTTCTGCTGCTGACCGGGGTGAAGATGCTGTTCAGCCGCGAGCTGCAACATCCGGACCTGACACAAAACCCTGTGCTGAAATTCTTGCGCCGGCACATTCGCGTCACCGATGAGCTGCATGAGGGGCGCTTTCTCGTGCGCCTGCGCGACCCGGTCAGTGGCAAGCTGTTGCGCTACGCCACCCCGCTGCTGCTGGCGCTGGTACTGATCGAGCTGGCTGATCTGGTCTTCGCGGTGGACAGTGTGCCCGCGGTATTTGCCATCACCCAGGATCCGTTTATCGTCTACACCTCGAACATCTTCGCGATCCTCGGCTTGCGCGCGCTGTACTTCGCCCTGGCCGCACTGATGCACCGCTTCATCTACCTGAAATACGCGTTGGCGTTGGTACTGATCTTTATCGGCGGGAAGATTTTCCTGCACGGGTTCATCGGCAAGATTCCCGCCGTGGTCTCACTTGGCGTAACCTTCTGCCTGCTGGCAGGCGGGGTGCTGCTGTCCCTGCTGAAGACCCGCAACAAGTTGCCATGAGGGTGCTGGATGGATGTACGAATCGAGAATCTACAGCGCCAGGGCCGCACGCTCTGGCAAGTGCGCATGGGCCCGCGCGGCGTAACCTTCGATAAGGAACTGGCGGCCCGTACCTTTGCCGCTCAACTGCACCAACGCCTGCTCTGGTTACGCGAGCTCGCCGAATCCGAGCCCGACGATCGTCAGCCGCGCTGACCCGGTTTTTGAACGACGCACCGCAGGCCTCACCCAGCCCGCTCATTCGACCCCTTGAGGCACTCGCCCAAGGGCCGCGGGTACTCGACGCCGTAGCCTTGTACATAGTCGACGCCTAACTCGGCCAGACACTCGCGGATTCCGACGGTTTCGACGTACTCGGCAATGGTTTTGCGGCCGAGCAAATGAGCGATCTCATTGATCGATTTGACCATCGCCAGATCACTTGGCGAGCGTTCGATCTCCCGGACGAAACTGCCATCGATCTTGACGAAGTCCACGGGCAGCCGCTTGAGGTACTCGTAGGAGGAAAAGCCGGTGCCAAAGTCATCGATGGCGAATGTGCAGCCCAGACGCTGCAGATAACGCACCAGGTCGGCGGTTTTGGTCAGGTTGGCCACCGCGGCGGTTTCGGTGATTTCGAAACGGATTCGCTCCGGCGGCACCGGGTAATCCTCGAACAGGGTTTCGATGAACTGCAGCAGCTTGTCGTCATTCAGGCTGCTGCCGGATAGATTGATCGATACCCCGCTTGCATGCGTCCAGAAGTTCGGATGTTGCGCCAGCTCGGTGAACACCCGCTTGAGTACCCAGCGGTCGACCTTGGTCATGCGGTCATAGCGCTCGGAGGCGGTAATGAAGTCGAGCAGAGTGACGTCATTCTCCATGACCAACAACACTTCATAATGCGGCAACTGGTCGTGCAGCCCGCCCGCAGGGGCAATTTGCTGCACGCGCAGACTGAGTTCGCCGCGCTCGATGATGTCGTCCACCTGCCCGGCTATGGCCATCAGCCCGGTGTGCACGCCATCGATCTCATCGGTATAGGTGTGCACACAGTTGCGCCCCGACTCCTTCGCGGTGGCGCACGCCGTTTGCAGGTCGCGAAACAGATTGATCACATCGTGGCGCTCGCTCTTCAGTACGATCCCCACACTCATGGTGGCCGTGTGCGAACGCCCCTCCCACTCGAATACACTGGCCTCGGTAGCGGCCCGCAAGCGTTCGGCCAGTTGGCCGGCCTGATGTTCATCTGGCTGGGTCAGGGCCACGGCGAAATCCGCCCCGCCGATGCGCGCCAAGGTCGCCGTCTCGGGCAATTGGGCCGCCAGCAACTCGGCAATCTGCTTGAGATAGGCGTCGGCCGCCACATGGCCTAAACGGGAATTCAACAGGCCGAACTGGTCGATATGCCCATAGATGAAGGCATTCTTCTCCTGGGACGCCAGGGCCTGGGCGATCGCCGTCTCGAAACTGCGGCGATTGAGCAAGCCGGTGAGCTCGTCGTGGCTGCGCGCATGGGCGATATCGCGGTACAGATTGCCGACGATATCCTCCAGGTGTTTCTGAATCACGCCACCGCCATGCGGTTCGGGCGCCGACGCCCCCAGCCAACCTGAGGCGAATCTGGCGATCAATTCATCGCTGGTGAGGCTACCGGCTTCGCGACCCTGGCGGTCCACCAGGATGTAGTGATCGGTGAGCGAATTGGCCCAGACCAACTGTAGGTACTGACCATTCGGGGTCACCAACCAGTCGCCGGCGCTGAGTTGCTGCACCCGCTCCCGCCAGCGTTGCTGGTCAGGCGAGTAACGCGGCGCGGGCTGCGTCGCCACGGGGGACGGCAAGTCGACCAGTTCGACCGGCTGATCGCCGACCAGTTGCTCGTGCAATTGCTTGAGCACCGGGGTTTGGCGGAATTGTCCGGGCAGGAAACTCTCCATGCGCTTGCGCAGCAACTCCAGCACCGGCTCGGTCTCGAACGCCCGCTCGACCCGGCTGGCACTGTAACCCCAGGAATTCGCGTCGGCCTGCAACCAGCCGTTGAGCTGGCGCAACACGGCCAGATCATCGAGCCACTCGAAGCTTTCTTCGCCCTGACGGATCAGCTCGTGGACCAGTAATTCGCGCCAGCCGATGTCCAGCCAGTCGAGCAGTACCCGCGGTGCCTGCCGGCCGAACAGTTTCGACAGTTCATGATCGACATGCAGCCTGGCTTGCTCGAGCACATCTCGCCCACGGATGTACTGGCGCACGCGATCGGCGTTATTGCTGTAGGCGCGCCGTTGCACCGCCAGCAGTTGCTCAAGCTCCTGGTCGCAGCGCATGAACACGTTGCTGTCACCGCTGTAGTCGGCGACGATGCCGTCGATCAACTGCTGTACCCGGTCCTCGAGAATCTGGTTGGGCGGATCGGAAAAATCACAGAGCTGCATCATCTTGTCCAAGGTAGCGCGGACGGGATGGGTGGAGTCGGCAAAGGCGGCGGGATCGAGCATGGAGGCCTGAACGACCGGCACCATGAGCCGGCGCAGGGCCGGTTTGACGTTGCTGGCAATCGCGCTTTCCTGCTCGATGTGCTGGAACAACTCGGCCACCACCCCGGCGTCCGCGCTCTGCCGCGGCGACAGCACGGCGCCGGCCGCGCCCAACTCCTGCAGAAAAGTATCCGCCGACCAGCCTTGCTCAGGCGGGGTGAGCTGCTGCAGCTTG
This sequence comes from Pseudomonas sp., assembly GCF_041601375.1. Classification (GTDB taxonomy): domain Bacteria; phylum Pseudomonadota; class Gammaproteobacteria; order Pseudomonadales; family Pseudomonadaceae; genus Aquipseudomonas. The sequence goes on from NZ_JBFIIG010000087.1 coordinate 8,927, forward strand.
CCCAGCGCCGCCTGCAGCAAGGAGGCATCCGCTGCGGCCTCGACAGCGGCGCGCTCGCCCTCGGCCGCAGAGTCCGCGCCTACTGCACGCAAGTGTTCGATTGCCCGGTAAGGCGCATCCGGTGCTGCGCTGGGCGGCGCGCGGCGGCGTTCCTGAACGGGAAGCACCACCGGATCGATAAGCGGCTCTATCTGGAAACGCTCGAAGACCTCGTCCACCTGCTCGAAATAGACCTTGAGGTCACTGGCGAGGACCTGCGCCGCTGCCGTGTAGAACAGCTCGCGGACCTGGGCCGGCTGCTCGCGCAGGTGCAATTGCGCCTGCAACGTGCGCACCATGAACTCCAACGACAGCGGGCTTTCCCGGTCTTTCGCTTGCACGCCGGCGGCTGAATTCAACTTGGCACAACTGCGCCACTCCAGTACGCCCAAGGGCTCGCGCAACTGGCGCACCAGGCGGCGCGCCTCAAGCATCTCTTCCACCTCGCCATCATCGACCAGCTGCCACTGGCTGGCGTCCGTCGGTGCCTGGGCCTGGGCGATGATGCCGGCTGGCAGCAAGGCACGGATGGTCTTGACCGTTTCGACGATGGCCCGCTGACGCAGGGATGTGCTCAGGCGCAGAAAATCCTCGCAGGCCTGGGCCTCCTGGTTGCTGCGTGCCAACAGACGCTGTTCATTCAAGGCCTGAATGGTGGCGTCGATCACCCCCTCCAGACAGTGGGGCAGATAAGTAGCCACCACCTGCCCCAAGGCAGCCGTCACTGGCGATTGCTGCTGCGTCTGCATCCCTCCCCCTCACGCCCTATATCTGCTCCAAGTGCGACAGGCTTGCGCTACCGCAGATGAACTATAGACGGCGGGGCGCCGCGCTGCATGTCAGGCATTCTTCGGCCGTACGGCAAGGGGGACGGGCCGTAGCGCGCAGACCGAGTGGCGCCGCAACAACGACAAGACCCGCACGATTGGCGGGCCTTGTCTTCGACGTTGCGGCCTCGATGGCCGCGGCAGCGCGGTTACCTCGCCATGTATTTGCCGATCTCGAACTTGCCGATCGCCGCCCGGTGCACTTCGTCCGGGCCGTCGGCCAGACGCAGGGTGCGCTGCATGGCGTACCAGTAGGCCAGCGGGAAGTCATTGGAGACCCCGGCACCGCCGTGGATCTGGATCGCGCGGTCGATCACCTTGAGCGCGACGTTCGGCGCCACCACCTTGATCTGGGCGATTTCGCTGGCGGCGATCTTGTTGCCGACGGTGTCCATCATATAGGCCGCATTCAGGGTCAACAGGCGCGCCATGTTGATCTCCATGCGCGAGTCGGCGATGTGGTCGATGTTGCCGCCCAGGCGTGCCAGCGGCCTGCCGAAGGCGGTACGCTCGATCGAGCGCTGGCACATCAGTTTCAGCGCGCGCTCGGCCATGCCGATCGAGCGCATGCAGTGGTGGATACGGCCCGGGCCGAGGCGGCCCTGGGCGATCTCGAAGCCGCGACCCTCACCGAGCAGCACGTTCTCGTAGGGCACCCTTACGTTCTCGAACAAGACTTCGGCATGGCCATGCGGTGCGTCGTCGTAGCCGAACACCGGCAGCGGACGCAGCATCTTCACCCCGGGGGCGTCCATCGGCACCAGGATCATCGAATGCTGCTGGTGGCGCGGCGCGTCGGGATTGGTCAGGCCCATGAAGATCATGATCTTGCAGCGTGGGTCGCAGGCGCCGGAGGTCCACCACTTGCGCCCGTTGATCACCCACTCGTCACCCTCGCGCACGGCGCTGGCTTCCATGTTGGTGGCATCCGATGAGGCCACGCCCGGCTCGGTCATGGCGAAGGCCGAGCGGATCTCGCCGGCCAGCAGCGGCTTGAGCCATTGCTCCTTCTGCGCCTCGTTGGCGTAGCGCACCAGCACTTCCATGTTGCCGGTGTCCGGCGCGGCGCAGTTGAACGGCTCGGCACCGATCAGCGAGCTGCCCATGATTTCCGCGAGTGGCGCGTATTCGGTGTTGGTCAGGCCGGCGCCCAGTTCCGACTCCGGCAGGAACAGGTTCCACAGGCCTTCGGCTTTGGCCTTGGCTTTCAGCTCCTCCATGATCGCGGTCGGCTGCCAGCGGTCGCCTTGATTGACCTGCTGTTCGAAAACGGCCTCGGCCGGATAGACGTGGGTCTCCATGAACGCGCTGACGCGCTCACGCAGTTCCTGAACCTTGGGGGAGTAGGCGAAATCCATGGGAGCTACCTTCTGCGGGCTGATTTGGTGAGGTGTTCGATCTGAAAATGATGCTAGAACAGGGCCTAAGATTTATCTAACCTATTCTCAGCGTGTATAAACATTCATCACCGATATATGATTCACTAATACCGACAACCCTCGGAGCGCTCGCGGAATGAATCTGAACAAGGTCGACCTCAACCTCTTTATCGTCTTCGATGCCATCTACACCGAGGCCAATCTGACCCGTGCCGGGCAGATCGTCGGCATCACCCAGCCCGCCGTGTCCAACGCCCTCGCCCGCCTGCGCGAAACCTTCAACGACCCCTTGTTCGTGCGCACCGCCCAGGGCATGGTGCCCACGCCGATGGCGCAGAACATCATCGGCCCGGTGCGCAGCGCCTTGCAGCAACTGCGTATCTCGGTGCAGGAAAGCCGCATCTTCAACCCGGCCCAGGCCAACAAGACCTACCGCATCAGCATGACCGACCTCACCGAGGCGGTGGTATTGCCCTCCCTGTTCCAGCGCCTGCGCCGCCTGGCGCCGAATGTCAGCCTCGAAAGCATGCTTGCCCGCCGGCGCGACACCACCAAGGAGCTGGCCGCCGGCCGACTCGACTTCGCCGTCGATGCGCCGCTCAACACCGACCCCCAGGTGCGCCACGTCAAGATGATGGAAGACCGCTACGTCTGCGCCATGCGCAGGGGCCACCCGCTGGCCAAGGACAAGATCAGCCTGGACGAATACCTGTCGCTGACCCACATCCAGATTTCCAGCCGCCGCAGCGGCCTCGGCTATATCGACCTGTCGCTGGGCAAGATGGGCCTGAAGCGCCGGGTCGCCCTGCGTTCGCAGCATTACCTGATGGCCTCCACCGTGCTGCAGAGCACCGACATGGCCATCACCGTGCCGGAGCGCTTCGCCCGGCGCAACGACCTGCATTACATGGAGCTGCCGGTCAGCGACGTACCGGCCCTGGAAACCCACCTGTACTGGCACGAGAGCACCGACCAGGATCCGGCCAACCGCTGGATGCGCGAGCAGATCATCGAGATCTGCCAGCACGTCATCGCCCAGGAAAAGAAACTCGAGAAGGCCGCGAGTTAGCGTGGCAAGGCATCGATGAAAAAGCCCCGGATCCGGGGCTTTTTCATGGCTATTGACCTCAAGCGCTGTCGCGCAGCACCAGTTCAAACCCCACGTCGATGCAGTGCGCGGCCGGCTGTTCGCCGCGCATCAGGGTCAGCAGCATGTCCCCGGCCAGTTGGCCGATGCGCCCGCGGATGGTGCGCACCGTGGTCAGCGCCGGATGTACCCAAGCGGCGGCCGGCAGGTCGTTGAAGCCGGCGATGGCCAGGCGTTGTGGCACCGCCAGATCGAGCTGGCGAGCGCGAAACAGGGCGCCCAGGGCCAGGTCGTCGTTGTTGAAGAACACCGCGTCTATCTCTGGGTGCTGCGCCAGCAGGCGGTCGAGCAGATTGGCGCCCAGGCCGATCGAGGACAGCTCCGGGGTGAGCAGTTCCAGGCTCGGGTTGTAACGCCCGTGCGCCCGCATGCACTGTCGATAGCCCTCGGCACGTTGCAGGGTGCGCGGGTCGAGCTGGGCGGCGGCGAAGGCGATATGCCGGTAGCCGCGCTCGATCAATGCGTTGGTCATGGCCGCGCCGGCATCCAGTTGCGAGAAGCCGACGCAGTATTCGTCCTCGGCATCGCTCAACTCCATCATGGTGACGATGGGGCCGCGGCAACCGCCGAGAATTTCCCGCGCCGTGTCGCTGCGCTCGAAGCCGGTGAGCAACAGGCCGGCCGGCTGGTGCGCCAGGTAGGAGCGCAGCAGGCGCTCGTCCTCCTCGGGACGGTAGTGGCTGACGCCGATCATCATCTCGAAACCGGCGGGCATCAACACCCGCTGGATCGCCTCGACGGTGTCGACGAACACCGAGTTGGACAGCGACGGGATCAGCACCGCCACCAGATTGGATTTGGAACTGGCCAGCGCCCGCGCCGCCGGATTCGCCACGTAGCCCAGCGCCTTGGCCGCCTGCATGACCTGCGCGCGCAGCGCATCGGAAACCCGCTCCGGCTGCGACAAGGCGCGCGAGGCGGACATCAGCGAGCAGCCGGCGGCCTTGGCCACATCGGACAGGGTGACGCGTTCGGCGGAGCGACGACGGCGTGGACTCATGGCTACTTCCCTGGAAAAGGCAGGCGATTCTAGCAGGCGCGGCGGTCGGCCCGACAGCGGCCGGCCGACCGCCATGCAGGGCCCTTATTCCGGCACCTTGGCCAGCTCGGCCTGCACCTGATCGAACAGCGGCTGGCCGACCGTATCGATCACCTGCTGGATCGCCGGCTGGGCCCGTTCGCGCATGCGCTGAACCTCGGCGGCGCTGATCTGGTTGACCTGCATGCCGTTGTCCTTGAGCTGGGCCAGGGCCTTGGCCGCCTCGGCGCGGGTGTCCTGGCGCTCGAAATCGCGGGCCTTGATCGCCGCCTCCATGATGATGCCCTGCTCGGTCTGCGACAGACCGTCCCACCAGCGCTTGGACGCGGTGACGATCCACGGGCTGTAGACGTGGTTGGTCACGGTCAGGTACTTCTGCACCTCGAAGAACTTCGACGAGAGGATGGTGTTGAAGGGGTTTTCCTGGCCATCCACCGCCTTGGTCTCCAGTGCGGTGAACAGCTCGGAGAACGGCAGCGGCACGGCGTTGGCGCCCATCAGCTTGAAGGTCTCGAGGAACACCGGGTTGGGCATCACGCGCAGCTTGATCCCGGAGAAATCCTCCAGTTTGGTGATCGGCCGGACGTTGTTGGTCATGTTGCGGAAACCGTTCTCCCAGTAGACCAGGCCGACCAGGCCCTTCTCTTCCAGCTTGTCCATCACCTGACGCCCGACCGGGCCGTCCAGCACCGCATCGGCCTGCTGCTCGCGGGTGAACAGGAACGGCGTGTCCCACACCGCCATTTCCTGGGTGATGCCGACCAGGGTGGCGGTGGAGCCGACCATCATTTCCTGGGCGCCGCCGATCAGCGCGCTCTGCATCTGGTCGTCCGAACCCAGGCTGGCCGCGGCATAGGTGCGCATCTTCAATTTGCCTGCGGAGGCCTTGGCGACTTCCTCGGCGAACAGCTTGGCCGCCCGGCCTTGGTTGCTCTGTTCGTTGAGCCCGTAGCCAAAGCGAATCATCCGCGAACGGACTTCATCGGCCTGGGCGGTGAGCGTGGCCAGCGGGCTGAACAACATGGCCGCAGCCAGAACGGTGATCAGTGGACGTTTCATCAGCGAGTGCCTCTTATTGTTGTGGAAGGTACAACGGGGGTGCCCGGCGGCGTGCCAGCGGGCGTGGAAAACAACGAATTCAGCGCAACCATGCCAGCGGCACCGTGACGATGGCCGGAAAGGCGATCAGCAGCGCGACTATGCCCAGGTAGATGAGGAAGAACGGCATCACCCCGCGCACCAGGATCTCCATGCGCAGCCTGCCGATACCGCCGACCACGTTGAGCACCGTGCCCACCGGCGGGGTGATCAGGCCGATGGAACCGATCAGCACGAACATCACGCCGAAGTACACCGGATCGATGCCGGCCTTGACCGCGATAGGCGCCAGCACCGGCGCCAGGATCAGGATGGTCGGGGTCAGGTCGAGGACCATGCCCACCGCGATCATCAGCAGCATGATCGCCAGCATCAGCAGATGCGGATGGTCGAGCAGCGGACCGAGCATGGCGCCGATTTCCTCGGGCAGCTGGGCCAGGGTCACCATATAGGCCGACACCGTGGCCGCGGCGCAGAGGAACATCACCGAGGCGGTGGTGCGGCTGGCGCGGGTCAGGGTCTCGCTCAGCGCCGCCCAGTTCAGCTCGCGATAGAGCAGGGTCGACACCGCCAGGGCATAGACCGCCGCCACCACCGCCGCCTCGGTCGGGGTGAATATGCCGAAGCGCAGGCCGCCGACGATGATCACCGGCAGCATCAGCGCCGCGGCGCCATCCACCAGCACATGGCGGCGTTCGGCCTTGCTCGCCTTGGGCGGGGTCGGTTCGGTGAAGCCGCGGGCGATCAGGGTCCAGGCGAAGATCAGGCCGACGCCCATGATCAGGCCCGGCACCAGACCGGCCATGAACAGCTGACTGATCGAGGTATTGGTCACCACGCCGTAGATCACGAAGGGCATCGACGGCGGAATGATCGGCGCGATGATGCCGCCGGCCGCCACCAGGCCGGCCGAGGCATGCAGCGGATAACCGCGCTGGCGCATCATCGGCAGCAACAGGGTGGCCAGCGCCGCGGTATCGGCCAGGGCCGAGCCGGACATGCTCGCCAGCAGCACCGCCGCGGCGATCGCCACATAGCCGAGGCCGCCGCGCAAATGGCCGAAGTAGGCCTGGGCCATGGCGATGATGCGCCTGGAGATGCCGCCGGCGTTCATCAACTCGCCAGCCAGGATAAAGAAGGGCACGGCCAGCAGCGGAAAGCTGTCGGCGCCGGCGAGCAGGTTCTGCGCCAGCAGCTGGACGTCCCAGAACTGCAGATACCACATCAGCACCGCGCCGGTGAGAATCAGGGCGAAGGCGATGGGCATGCCGAAGGACATGAACCCCAGCAGTGAAGCAAGGAAGACAGCGACGGTCATCAGCGGGTCCTCGGTGGGCAGTGCCCGATCTTGTTATGGAAAGAATGCAACGCGAAAAAATCGCTTAATCGGCCGTGACGTTGGCCAGCGCCGCGGCCTGCTCGCGTGGTCGACGCCAGACGTTGACCAGCTGCACCAGCGCCAACAGCGCCAGCACCGCCATGCTGGCCAACACCGGGATCATCGCCAGCACCACCGGGTAACCGACCACCGTGCTGTGGTTGCCCCAGCCGTACTGCACCTGGCTCCAGGCGCCCAGGGCCGAGAGCAGGCTGGCGACTATCACCAGCAGCCAGCTGGCCGAGTCGAGCAAACGGCGGGCGGCATGGGGAAAGCGGTCGCGGATCATGCGAAAGCTCATCAGTTCGCCGCGGCGCATGCTCGAGGCCACGCCGACGAACACCAGCCAGACGAAGGCCAGGCGCGACAGCTCCTCGACGCCGGCCCAGCCGGTGCCGAAGGCATAGCGCAGCACGACGTTGATGAATACGGCGACCACCATGAAGGCCATCAAGCCAGCCATCAGGCCGTCGGTGAGGCGGTCGAACAGCTGCGCCAGCCCGCCGCTGTAGATCGGTTCGGCAGTCAGTTGCGGCCCATGGTTAGCGCTATCAAACGGCTGCGCAGAAAGATCCACCTGCGCTTCGATCTCCCCACCCGTGGCATCGCGGCGCACCCAGGCACAGATCTGCTCGACCACCTCTGCGCGACTCTGGGCGGCGCTGACGCTGAACACATGGGGTTCGTCGCGGGGCGATTCGAGGGTGGTGAACTGGCTGTCGACCAGCGAGATCGGCATGAAATGCCCGGGGCGAGCCCCCACCCGCTGCAAGGCGGTAGCCCGATCGATATCCAGATGGGCGAACTGCAAGCCCGGCACGGCGGCGCGCAGCCGCTCGCGGTAGCTGCGTTTGAGCGCCGAACAGGCGAGCACGAAGCCCTCTCCCACGGCCTGCGCGGCCTGCATCTCGACGATCAGCGCATCCAGCCAGTGAATCCGGTCGTCATCGGTGAGGGCAGTGCCGGCGCGCATCCGCTCGACGTTTGCCTCGGGATGGAACTGATCGGCTTCGATATGCCGCCAGACAAGCTCACGGGCCACGGCCTGGCTGATCTCGCTCTTGCCGGAGCCACTGACGCCCATGACCACCAGGGTGCGGCGTGCCGCAATGACGGCGGGGGCAGGATTGACTGTCTGCATGGGTTCTCCAGGGCACCCATGGGGCGGGGCCGT
>NZ_JBFIIG010000088.1:0-16968 GCF_041601375.1 Pseudomonas sp.
CCTTTTCATTTTGCCCGGGTGTTCCGCCGGGCCACCGGCTTGCCGCCGCATGCCTGGTTGATGCAGCGCCGCCTGGAGCGGGCGCGTGGCCTGCTGAAAACCGGCTGCGCGCCGCTGAGCGTGGCCATGCAACTGGGCTTCGCCGACCAGAGCCACCTGAGCCGGCAATTCAAGCAGACCTATGGCGTCGGCCCGGGCGCCTACCGCAAGGCCTGCTGCGACCTCCCCGCGTAGGGTGCGCTCTGCGCACCGTTGACGGGTATTTGGTGCGCGCGGCCTAGGCGGCCCCGCACAGCCTGCGGGTCGAGGTCATCCTGGCAATGATTTCTCGGTGGTTTTCTAGCGGCCTGTCCGAGAATGGCAATTGGCTGCAAGTCGTAGGTTGGCGCTGAGAAACGAAGCCCAACAGAATAAGGGTGTTGGGCTTCGCGGAACTCAGCCTGCGCCGCCCGGCCGCTCAGGCCCCATGCAGGCGGCCCGCCACTGTTTGACTGCGCAAGATCGTTCAAGACCGTCCTCGAGCTGCGGGGTAATCTGGGCAGCCCAAGGAGGATCTATGCCCCGTCAACACGAGTTCGCCCAGGGCGCCCGCGACATGCTGCCGATGCTGCTCGGCGCCATACCCTTCGGCATCATCTTCGGCAGCCTGGCCGGCGCCGCCGGCCTGAGTACCTGGCAGACCCTCGGCATGTCGCTGCTGGTGTTCGCCGGTTCGGCGCAGTTCATCGCCATCAGTTTGCTCGGCGCCGGTACCGGCCTGGCCGTGCTGCTGCTCACCACCCTGGTGGTCAACCTGCGCCACGCCCTGTACAGCGCCAGCCTGCAACCCTTCGTGCGCCATCTGCCCAAGCGCTGGCGCATGCCGTTGGCCTTCTGGCTGACCGACGAGGCCTACGCGGTGGTGCTCAATCGTTACAGCGACGCGGACGGTTCGCCGCACAAGCACTGGTATTTCCTCGGCGCGGCGCTGGCCATGTACCTGAACTGGCAGCTGTGCACCCTGGTCGGCGTGCTGTTCGGCCAGCGCGTGCCGAACCTCGCGGCCTGGGGGCTGGACTTCGCCATGCTGGCGACCTTTATCGGCATCGTCGTGCCCATGTTGCGCACTCGTCCGCAGGTGGCGGCGGCGCTGGTGGCCGGTGCGCTGGCGCTGGCCTGCCATGCCTGGCCGTACAAACTGGGTCTGCTGGCCGCGGCGTTCGGCGGCATCGTCGTCGGCGTGCTGCTGGAGCGGCATAACGAAGCGGACGTGGGCGTGGACGTGGAGGAACTGGCCTGATGGACAACTGGCTGTTGATCCTCGGCATGCTGGCGATCACCTTTTCGATCCGCTACAGCCTGTTCGCCTTTCCCGACCTGCGGTTCCCGCCGCTGGTGCGCCAGGGCCTGCATTTCGTGCCGACCGCGGTGCTCACCGCCATCGTGCTGCCGGGCATGCTGCTGCCGGACGGCCAGCACTGGGGGCTGCGCCTGGACAATGCCTACCTGTGGGCGGGGCTGGTGACTATCGCCATCGCCGCCGTCAGCCGGCACCTGCTGGCGACCATCGGCGGCGGTCTGCTGGTGTTTTTCCTGCTGCGCTGGGCCTTGGGTCAGTTGCCGCTCTGAGAGGCTGTGAAAGAACTCCCACCTACTGCGGCCGCCCCCAGACGGCCGCTGCTGTGTTGGGCTCTGTTTTTTCACAACCTCTGAGGCTGGCGCTGCGCGCCGCCTTGAGCCGGAGGGAGGAGGGCGTCACGCCCGACTTTCTCGCGAACAAACCGGCAAAAAACGTCTTTCCTTGTGGCTTTGCCGGGACTTGTTGCAGTCCAATGCTGGACGGGCGTCGTGGCGCTCGCGGTTTTCCCGGCCCTGCACGGCCCTCATGCCAGGTACATGGACGATGACCCCACACTCGCAATTCAGCCTGCTCGGCACAAGGCGCTTCCTGCCGTTCTTCCTCACGCAGCTGCTCGGCGCCTTCAACGACAACATCTTCAAGCAGTCGCTGATCCTCGCCATCCTCTACAAACTCAGCTCCGGGGCGGACGGCAGCCTGCTGGTCAATCTCTGCGCGCTGCTGTTCATCCTGCCGTTCTTCCTGTTTTCCGCGCTCGGCGGGCAGTTCGGCGAGAAGTTCGCCAAGGACCGCCTTATCCGCACGATCAAGTTCGCCGAGATCCTGATCATGCTCGCCGGCGCCGCCGGGGTGCTGCTGAATAATCTGCCGCTGATGCTCGCCGTGCTGTTCTGCATGGGCACCCAGTCGGCGCTGTTCGGTCCGGTCAAGTATTCGATCCTGCCGCAGCACCTGCGCGAGGATGAATTGGTCGGCGGCAACGCCCTGGTGGAGATGGGCACCTTCCTGGCGATTCTCGCCGGCACCATCGGCGCCGGCATCATGATGGCCAGCAGCGGCTACGCCAGCCTGGTCGCCGGCACCGTGGTGACGGTGGCGGTGCTCGGCTATCTGGCCAGCCGCGGCATTCCCCGCGCCCACGCGGCGTTGCCGGAGCTGGTGCTGGACTGGAACATCCTGCGCCAGTCCTGGCGCATCATGCGCCTGGGCCTGGTCGAGCAGCGGCCCGCGGTCTCGCGCTCGCTGGTCGGCAACTCCTGGTTCTGGTTCCTCGGTGCGGTCTACCTGACGCAGATCCCGGCCTATGCCAAGCAGTGGCTGTACGGCGACGAGAGCGTGGTGACCCTGATCCTCACGGTGTTCTCGGTGGGCATCGCACTGGGTTCGATGCTGTGCGAACGGATGAGCGGGCACAAGGTGGAGATCGGCCTGGTGCCCTTCGGCTCGATCGGCCTGACCCTGTTCGGCGTGCTGCTTTGGTGGCACTCGGGCGGTTTCCCGCAGGGCGCGCAGGCCCACGACTGGCTGGCGGTGCTCGGCCATGGCCAGGCCTGGTGGATCCTGTCCTCGATTCTCGGCATCGGCCTGTTCGGCGGCTTCTACATAGTGCCGCTGTATGCCCTGATCCAGTCGCGCACCGCCGAGCACGAGCGGGCGCGGGTGATCGCCGCCAACAACATCCTCAACGCGCTGTTCATGGTGCTCTCGGCGATCGCCTCGATCCTCTTCCTGAGCGTCGCCGAACTGTCGATTCCGCAGCTGTTTCTGGTCATCTCGCTGATGAACGTCGCGGTCAACAGCTACATCTTCAAGCTGGTGCCCGAGTTCAGCATGCGCTTCCTGATCTGGCTGCTCGGCCACTCGCTGTACCGGGTCGAGCACCAGGGGCTCGACGCCATCCCCGAGGAAGGCCCGGCGGTGCTGGTGTGCAACCACGTGTCCTTCGTCGATGCCCTGCTGGTCGGCGGCGCGGTGCGCCGGCCGGTGCGCTTCGTCATGTACTACAAGATCTACAACCTGCCGGTACTCAACTTCATCTTCCGCACCGCCGGCACCGTGCCGATCGCCGGGCGCAACGAGGACCTGCTGATCTACGACGCGGCGTTCAAGAAAATCGCCGAATACCTGCGGGCCGGCGAACTGGTGTGCATCTTCCCCGAGGGCAAGTTGACCGGCGATGGCGAGATCAACGAGTTCAAGAGCGGTATCGAACGCATCCTCGCGGAAAACCCGGTGCCGGTGATTCCCATGGCGCTGCAAGGCCTGTGGGGCAGCTTCTTCAGTCGCGATCCGCGCAAGCGTCTGTTCCGCCGTCTGTGGTCGCGGATCAAGCTGGTGGCCGGCGCGCCGCTCGGCGCCGAGCAGGCCGACCGGCAGCTGTTGCAGGCGCAGGTGACGGCGCTGCGCGGCGAGGTGCGCTGAGCGCGCGACTGCGGCAGGCGGCGAACCTCAATGGGCTGCGCCGCCGCTAAAACCAGGGTCATGCCTTTGGCGCGATGGTGTTCGGGCAGCTTGATCAGGATCAGGGTGAACACCAGGGGGATCAGTGCGCCGCGGGTAAAACCCTGCAGGGCGTGGAGCACGGTCATGCTCTCCAGGCTCCAGGCCATCGAGCAGGGCGCTCATCATCGCTATCCAGTCGCGCCGGCCGGGTTCGCCGCTGGGGTGAATCAGCGCATCAGCCGCCATGCTGTTGGTCGGTCTGGATGTCCGCCTTGGCCTCTACCGACATGCCCGGACGAATCAGGCCCTTGAGCGGATTGCCCACGGCGAAGGTCAGTTTGATAGGGGAGCGCTGTACCACCTTGGCGAAACAGTGTTCCTTTTAAGTCTGCAGCGGCTAATATTCATAAGCTTTGTTGCTTATGAGGAACAATAATGGGTCTTGATGATGCCCTGATCTTCACCCGTGTGGTCGAGTGCCACAGCTTCACCCTGGCTGCCCAGGGGCTGGGCATGCAGAAGTCCACGGTCAGTCGGCGGATTGCCTTGCTCGAGGAGCGCCTCGGCGTGCGTCTGCTCAATCGCACCACGCGCAAGTTGCGCCTGACCGAAGTCGGTCAGGCCTACTACGAGCGCTGTCGGCAGATCATGCTGGATTTCGCCGAGGCCGAGCAGGCGGTGATGCAGTTGCAGTCGGAGCCGTCCGGTTTGCTGCGCATCAGCGCACCGATCGAGTTCGGCCAGCTGTTCCTCGGCCGGGTATTGGGGGAGTTCATGCGCCAGTACCCGCAGATCACCGCGGAGGTCGAATTGACCTCGCGCAACGTCGATCCGGTCGAGGAGGGCGTGGACATCGTCATCCTGGTCGGCCAACCGCAGGATTCCACGCTGATCGCGCGCAAGCTGTTCGAGACCGAGCGGCGGCTGTGCGCCAGCCCGGATTACCTGGTCCGGCATGGCACCCCACGGACGGTCGCCGAGTTGGCGTCGCACCGGGCGATCCTGCTGCCCCACGACTCGTCGCGCTATTGGCCGCTGCTCGACGAGAGCATCGCCTGCCAGCGGGTGCTGGCGTGCAACAACATCACCTTCGCCCGCGAAGCGGCGCTGGCCGGCGCCGGGATTGCCGGGCTGCCGAGCATGATCTGCGAGCACGCGATCCAGGGCGGGCGGCTGATCGAGCTGTTGCCCGGTGCGCGCCTGCCGGTCGGCGAGTTGTACGCGGTCTACCCCTCCCGGCGGTTCCAGGCGATGAAGGTAAAAACCTTCCTCGATTTCCTGATGGCCTGCCTGCCGGTCGAACAAGGGCGCCTGCTGGAGCCTACGGCGGCAGGCCTGTTAACATCGCCGCCTTAATCGGCTTTCGTTCCAATTCTTCGAGACCTTCCATGACCACCGTCCGTACCCGTATCGCGCCGTCGCCCACCGGCGATCCGCACGTAGGCACCGCCTATATCGCCTTGTTCAACCTGTGTTTTGCCCGTCAGCACGGTGGTGAATTCATTCTGCGCATCGAAGATACCGATCAGCTGCGTTCGACCCGCGAGTCGGAACAGCAGATCTACGATGCGCTGCGCTGGCTCGGCATCGAGTGGAGCGAAGGCCCGGACGTCGGCGGCCCCCATGGCCCCTATCGGCAGAGCGAGCGCGGGCATATCTACCAGAAATACAGCGCCGAACTGGTGGAGAAGGGCCATGCCTTCCACTGCTTCTGCAGCGCCGAGCGTCTGGATCAGGTCCGCGCCGAACAGATGGAGGCCAAGCAGACGCCGCGTTACGACGGCCATTGCATGCACCTGGCGAGTGACGAAGTGCAGCGGCGCCTGGCCGCCGGCGAGCCCAACGTGGTGCGCATGAAGGTGCCGAGCGAGGGCGTCTGCGTGGTGCCGGACATGCTCCGCGGCGAGGTCGAAATTCCCTGGGACCGCATGGACATGCAGGTGCTGATGAAGACCGATGGCCTGCCGACCTACTTCCTGGCCAACGTGGTCGACGATCACCTGATGGGCATCACCCACGTGCTGCGCGGCGAAGAGTGGCTGCCCTCGGCGCCCAAGCTGATCCTGCTCTACGACTACTTCGGCTGGGACAAGCCGCAGCTGTGCTACATGCCGCTGCTGCGCAACCCAGACAAGAGCAAGCTGTCCAAGCGCAAGAATCCGACCTCGATCACCTTCTACGAGCGTATGGGCTTCCTGCCCCAGGCCATGCTCAACTACCTCGGGCGCATGGGCTGGTCGATGCCGGACGAGCGCGAGAAGTTCAGCCTCGACGAGATGATCGAGCATTTCGATATCCAGCGCGTCTCGCTGGGCGGGCCGATCTTCGACCTGGAGAAGCTGTCCTGGCTCAACGGCCAATGGATGCGCGAACTGAGCGTCGAGGACTTCGCCGCCGCTGTGCAGAAATGGGCCTTCAACTCCGATTACCTGATGCAGATCGCGCCGCACGTGCAGGGCCGGGTGGAAACCTTCAGCGAGATCGCGCCGCTGGCCAGCTTCTTCTTCGCCGGAGGGGTCAACCCCGACCCTAAGCTGTTCGAGCACAAGAAGCTCACGCCGGATCAGGTGCGCCAGCTCATGCAGCTGATCCTGTGGAAGTTGGAGGCCTTGCGTCAGTGGGAGAAGGGCAGGATCACCGGTTGCATCCAGGCGGTGGTCGAGCACCTGCAGTTGAAGCTGCGCGACGCCATGCCGCTGATGTTCGCGGCGGTGACCGGGCAGGCCAGCTCGGTGTCGGTGCTCGACGCCATGCAGATACTCGGGCCGGACCTCACCCGTTTCCGCCTGCGCCAGGCCCTCGAGCTGCTCGGTGGCGTGACGAAAAAGGAAAACAAGGAGTGGGAAAAGCTACTGGCGTCTATCGCCTGATTGCCTGTTATGCCGCCTGAGCGCCCATGTGGCTGATCGGGATAGGGTAAGTGGTTGTTCTGTCAGCATAAAAAAAGCAGCTATAGGTGAAAATTTTGTTGACAGTAGCGGGGCACGCTCTTAACATGCGCCCCGTCCTTGAGATGGGGCTATAGCTCAGCTGGGAGAGCGCTTGCATGGCATGCAAGAGGTCGACGGTTCGATCCCGTCTAGCTCCACCAATCTCAAAGCCGAAAGGCTTGCCACAGTCAGCTTTCGAGTTGGCTGAGTTTTGAAGGGTATTTGCGTCCCCTTCGTCTAGTGGCCTAGGACACCGCCCTTTCACGGCGGTAACAGGGGTTCGAGTCCCCTAGGGGACGCCACTATTTAAAAAGCAGCTCCGTCGGGTGCTGTGAGCCGCGAGGCGATAAATCTGGGGGTATAGCTCAGCTGGGAGAGCGCTTGCATGGCATGCAAGAGGTCAACGGTTCGATCCCGTTTATCTCCACCAATTTCCACGATAAGGCCAGCGTAAAGCTGGCCTTGTTCTTCGAAGGTTACGTCCCCTTCGTCTAGTGGCCTAGGACACCGCCCTTTCACGGCGGTAACAGGGGTTCGAGTCCCCTAGGGGACGCCATTTTTGCCCGCTCTGCGGGACTTTTAAGGGCCATTCTTTGCGGAATGGCCCTTTTGTTTTTTCTGCTTCGCTTTCCTTCCCGATCAATCGGCCCGACCAGCGGTAAGGGATTCTGCTTGCTTAAATTTATTACGAGCATAATATTTCAATCGTAATATTTTGGAGGTGAGCATGAGCGACAAGAAAGCCCAAACCCGTGAACGCATTCTTTCTGCGGCAGGTGCCGCGCTGGTGCAGCGCGGTCCCGCCGAGCCGAGTGTCGGTGAGGTGATGGGTGCCGCCGGGCTTACCGTGGGCGGCTTCTATGCGCACTTCGAGAGCAAGGATGCGCTGATGCTGGAGGCGTTCAGGCAGTTGCTCGGCCAGCGCCGCGAATTGATCAAGCAAATGGACAGCGACCTGCCGGCCGACGAGCGCCGGACGCTGCTGGCGGCGTTCTACCTGTCGCGCAAGCACCGCGATGCGACCGAGCAGGCCTGCCCGCTGCCGAGCTCACTGGGCGAGCTGACGCGCCTGCCCGAGGGCTTTCGCACGGCCTTGGCCGAGCATCTGGAATTGATGGTGGCGCAGTTGTCGGCAAGCCCCGAGGACGCTTCGCGGGTGCTCGCCGATATCGCCTTGATGGTGGGGGGGTTGGCGCTGGCGCGGGCGCTGGGCCCCGGCGAGTTGTCCGACCGCGTTCTGCGTGCCGCCAAGTCGGCAGTCGTTTGAGGAGAGAGGCAATGAACAACATGAACTGGGTGCGGGGATTCAATGCCACCGTTGGCTGGGTGGCTCCTTATGCGCTGGCGAGCAAGATGCGGCGTCAGTTCATGACGCCGCGCGGCTTGCCGCCACGCGATTGGGAGCTGCCGCTACTGACTCGGGCCGAGCGCATCACCCTGCGGTTTGGGCTGTCGGCATTGCGTTGGGGCAGTGGTCCGACGGTCTTGTTGATGCATGGCTGGGAAGGCCGGCCGACGCAGTTCGCCGAGCTGATCAAGGCCCTGGTGCAGGCCGGCTACGGTGTGGTTGCCCTGGATGCCCCCGCGCATGGACGCTCGCCGGGGCAGGAGGCGAATGTGGTGGTGTTCGCCCGCGCCCTGCTCGAGGCCGCCGGTGAATTGCCGCCACTGCAGGCGGTGATCGGCCATTCGATGGGCGGCGCCAGCGCCTTGCTGGCGACGCAGATGGGCTTGCGTGCCGGCGCTGTGGTCAGCATCGCGGCGCCGAGCCGGATTCTCACCATGCTGCGGCTCTTCGCCCGCTATATGGGCTTGCCTGCCCGGGCAGGGGCGCATTTCGTCCGCCTGGTCGAGGAAAAGGCCGGCATGCCGGCCGGGCATCTCGATGTGACGCGTTACCAGCTGGATTTCCCGGGGTTGATCGTGCATGCCGCCGATGACCCGGTTGTGCCCTATAGCGAGGCGCAGGCGATCCATGAGGCCTGGTTCGACAGCCGCTTGCTGCGTCTCGAGCAGGGCGGGCACCAGCGGCTCTTGTCTGACCCGCAACTGGTGCGGGCGGTCATGCAGCTATTGGCGGCGCAGCGTCAGGCCTCGTCAAGCGAGCTGGCCTCATAGCTTTCCACTCGATTGCGGCCGGCCGCCTTGGCGCGATAGAGGGCCTGGTCGGCTTGCTGCAGCAGCTGTTCGCTGTCCGCACTGTCGGGCAGCCCGGCGCACACCCCGATGCTGATGGTCAGGTCGATGGTCTGGCCTTGATAGGTGCAGGGGTGGCGGGCCAGATCGGCACGCAGTTGTTCCGCCAGGTCATGGGCGCCGGCCAGATCGGTATCGTTGAGTACGGCGACGAACTCTTCGCCGCCGAAGCGGGCGAGCAGGTCGCCGGCGCGCAAGCGTTGCTGCAGGCGTTGGGCGGCGTGGTGCAGGCAGGCATCGCCGGCCAGATGGCCATAGTGGTCGTTGACCTGCTTGAAGTGGTCGAGGTCCATCATCAGGATGGCCATGGGGCGCTGGCTGCGCACGGCCTGGGCCAGGCTGCGATGCAGTTCTTCGTTGAGGGTCTGGCGGTTGAACTGGCCGGTCAGGCTGTCCCGGCGATTCAGCTCGGAGAGTTGCTGGTGGGCAACGGAAAGCGCCTTCAGGGCTTGTTCCAGTTCCGCTGTGCGTTCCTTGACGCGGGTCTCCAGGCCCTCGTTGAGCTGTCGCTGCAGGCTCAGGCCCTTGGCCTGCTCCAGGCTCAGTTGTTGCTCCTGGGCGAGCAGTTGCGTCTGGGCCCGGCGCTGGGCGTGCTGCGCGCGGCGGATGCGCACGGCCAGGGCGATGGAGAAAACCACCAGCTCGATCAGTCCGCCGATCTGTTGCGCGTGCAGGGTCAGCAACGAGTTGGCGATCAAGCCAGTGCCGCTGAGGATGCTGAACAGACTGGCGGTGATCAGGACGAACCAGCCGATGGCAAACAGGCGGGCGGGTTTATAGCCTTCGCGCCAGCGCAACAGGGTGAACAGGCAGGCGAGTGCGGCGCAGACGATGACCAGGGCGAAACCGCCGAACAGTGCGACCCGATAGGGCGCGAACAAGGACAGGCCGATGACCAGCCAGGTGCAGCCCAGCAGCACGTGCACGATCTGCGTGTAGCGCGGCGATGCATGCCTGAGGTCGAGCACGCCATAGGCGAACAGGATGCCGAACAGGGTGGCCACTGCCGAGCTGAGCGGGAAACTCAGCTGGTGCCAGTCCAGCGATTGCGGCCAGAGCCATTGCAGGGCGAAGCCGAGCTGGATGAACTGGTAGCCGCCGAAGCTGGCGACGAACAGGCTGTACCAGAGGTAGTCGCGGTCGCGGGTGATGACGAAGATCGACAGGTTGTAGACGAACAGCGCCGCCAGCGCGCCGAAGAACAGGCCCTGCAGGAGCAGCATGCGTTGTTCATGGTGCTCGAAGGCTGCGCGGGTCATCAGGCTGGCGCTGAGGTTGGCCGAACCTTGGGTCTGCATGCGCAGGATCAGTTCGCGGCTTTCTCCGGCGGCCAGGTGTAGCGGTAGCAGCAGTTGCCGGTGCTCGATCCAGCGCGCGGCGAACGGGCGCTGGTCGCCAGCGCGGTAGACCCGCTCGCCATCCAGGCCATAGGCGTCGAGGTAGTCCAGCAGCGGGTTACCGATCAGCAGAACCCAGTCCATGCTGCGTGATTCGGGGTTATGCAGGTGCAGGCGCAGCCAGTAGGCGCTGCCGCTGTAGCCGAAGCTGGCATCGCGGCGGCCAACCGGCTGCCAGGCCGAGTCGGGCAGGCGGCGGACATCGTCCAGCTCGGCCTGCTGCTGCGGGTCCTGCCAGACCTGCATGAACGGGCTGGGCAGTACGCTTTGTTGCGTCGCGGGCAGAGACAGGACAGTCGCCTGGCTCAGGGGCGGCAGGAGCAACAACAGCAACAGGCGTAAGGCTGCAATCACGTGCAAGATTCTCGGGCGAGTGTCGGTCGAAATGAAGCCGCGCAGGCTGATGTCATATGGCCTGCCGGGCGATAGCCTAGTGGCTTCGGCCGATTAACCAAAATACTTTAGGCATTTAGAGCGCTGCAGGCTGCGGATTGGCACAGGCCCGCGGGGGAACTGGCGTGTTCG
The DNA here is from genome assembly GCF_041601375.1 of Pseudomonas sp. Taxonomy (GTDB): domain Bacteria; phylum Pseudomonadota; class Gammaproteobacteria; order Pseudomonadales; family Pseudomonadaceae; genus Aquipseudomonas. Next base: position 10,830 of record NZ_JBFIIG010000088.1, read on the forward strand.
GCATGGAGTTGCCGCGTCTTTAGCGCCTAGAATGGGCGCTGGCCAACCAGGCAACCCATCATTTCAAGATTCAGGAGCAAGCCCATGAGCCCGATGGTGAAGATCGATCAAGCGCCGATGCGCCACCTTGTGCCTGTGCGGGGCTGGCGGCGGTTTTTGACTACGCTTGCGGGCGCGTTGAGCAACAATCCGGAGCCGTCGCGATGAGTTGGGACCTGGCGAATCCATTTGTGATCGATATCAGCGTGGTTGCCGACGACATCGACGGCCTCGGTCATGCCAATAACGCGGTTTATGTCAGTTGGCTGGAGCGCTGCGCCTGGCGCCACTCGCAATACCTGGGCCTCGATCTGGCCGAATACCGTCGGCTCGACCGGGCCATGGCGGTGTTACGCCATGAGATCGACTACCTGGCCAGTGCTTATGAAGACCAGGAGCTGCAGATGGCCACCTGGATCGTCGAGTCGGATCAGCGCCTGAAGATGGATCGGCGCTTTCAGCTGATCCGTCCGGCGGATGGCATGACGCTGCTGCGGGCCAAGACCACCTTCGTCTGTATCGAGTTGTCCAGCGGTAAGCCCAAGCGCATGCCGGCCGAATTCGTCGAAGGCTACGGCCGTGCTCTGCAGTTGCCCTTTCCCCTGGAACTCTGACTGAGAGGCTGTGAAAAACTCTCGCCTACTGCGGCAGTCTGCAAGCGACCTACGCTTCGGCCAATGACCTCAAGCAATCGCGATCCGTAGGGTCGCTCGCCGAAGGCAGTGCACCATTGGTTGCTCGGCGCGACACAAAAGCTGGCGGGTTGTCGCTGCGCTCCGAAGCCGCCCTACGGTCTCAAGCAATCCGCCGATCTGGGGTAGTCCGCGATCCGTAGGGTCCCGGCGAGAGGCTGGGTTCCATCTTGCCGGTCTGCGAGTGGCCTGACGGGCATTTCATCCAGGGCAGTTCGGCGCGTACACTACACGGCGTTTTTTCGAGACTATTGCTATGCAGATCGCCCTTGCGCCGATGGAGGGATTGGTCGATGAGATCCTCCGCGATGTGTTGACCCGGGTTGGCGGCATCGACTGGTGCGTGACCGAATTTATCCGGGTCACCGAGCGGGTGCTGCCCGTCTCGACCTACCAGAAGCTGGCGCCGGAACTGTTCAGTGCTGCGCAAACGGCGGCCGGCACGCCATTGCGCGTGCAGTTTCTCGGGTCCGATCCGCAGTGCCTGGCGGATAACGCCGCCTTCGCCTGTGGCCTCGGCGCGCCGGTGATCGATCTCAACTTCGGCTGCCCGGCGAAAACCGTGAACAAGTCCCGTGGCGGCGCGGTGCTGTTGAAGGAGCCGGAACTGCTCCATGCCATCGTTCGCGAGGTGCGCCGCACTGTGCCGGCCGGGATTCCGGTAACGGCCAAGATGCGCCTGGGGTTCGAACATAAGGACTATGCCCTGGACTGTGCCCGGGCCCTGGCCGAAGGCGGTGCCGCACAGCTGGTGGTGCACGCGCGGACCAAGGTCGAGGGCTACAAGCCGCCGGCGCATTGGGAGTGGGTAGCGCGGGTGCAGGAGGCGGTCAAGGTGCCGGTGTTCGCCAATGGCGAGGTGTGGACACTGGACGATTGGCGGCGTTGCCGCGAAATCAGCGGCGTCGAAGACATCATGCTCGGCCGCGGCCTGGTGGCGCGGCCGGACCTGGCCCGCCAGATCGCCGGGGCGCGGGCCGGGCAGGCCGTGGTCGCAATGGACTGGGCCGCGTTGCAGCCCCTGCTCGCCGCTTTCTGGCAGCAGGCGCGGCGCAAGATGTCCCCGCGCTATGCCCCGGGACGCTTGAAGCAATGGCTGGCGATGCTTACCCGCAGCTACCCCGAGGCCTTCGCGTTGTTCAACCTGCTGCGCCGGGAGAACGATTGCGGCCGAATCGATGCCTTGCTCGGCATAGATGCGGCCGGTGACCATCAGCCAGCAGCCGGCTTTCGTCGGATGGGTTAGCGCCGAGACGATGTGTGGCTAGACGACATTTCAGGCGCGGCGTAACCCATCGTTGCGGTGTGCCTGCTGATACCGTGTCGGGTTGCGCGGCATCTTCTTCCGACTCCACGCGCTGCCCCGGATTGCGCCAGGGTCTGCTCTATGAATTTAGGCGGGCTACGGCAGTGCGCATGGCACCCTCAGCGTCCACCGCTGACATCCAGCAGTGCGCCGCTGGTGTAGGACGCCTGTTCGCTGGCCAGCCAGAGAATCGCTTCAGCCACTTCCTCGGCCAGGCCGCCACGGCCCATGGGTACGCTCTGGCTGACCCGGGCGACCCGTGCCGGTTCGCCGCCGCTGGCGTGGATCTCGGTGTCGATCACCCCGGGGCGCACGGCGTTGACGCGAATGCCTTCGCCGGCGACTTCCTTGGCCAGGCCCAGGGTCAGGCTGTCGATGGCGCCCTTGGCGGCGGCATAGTCGATGTATTCGCCGGGCGCGCCGAGGCGGGCGGCCACCGACGACAGGTTGACGATGGCGCCACCGTTGCCGCCAAGGCGGGTCGACATGCGTTTCACCGCCTCGCGGGCGCAGAGAAAGCTGCCGAATACGTTGACGGCGAAGACGCGCTGCCAGCGGCCGAGGTCCATCTGTTCCAGGCGCATCTGCTGCTCCAGAATACCGGCGTTATTGACCAGCACATCGAGGCGGCCGAAGTGCCGGTCGAGGCTGGCGAACAGTCGCAGCACCTGGGTTTCATCGGCGACGTCGGCCTGCACGGCGATGGCCTGTCCGCCGGCGGCGACGATCTGTCTGGCCAGGGTTTCGGCGGCCTCGGCGTGCCGGCAGTAATTGAGGCACAGGGCATAGCCCCGGGCCGCTGCCAGTCTGGCGGTGGCCGCGCCGATGCCGCGGCTGGCACCGGTGATCAGCATGACCTTATCCATGGACGGACTCCTTCTCTGTCGCCCTCGGTTGTTGGTGTCATGCCCTGCGCGGGCGCTGTGGGGTGTGCATCAGCAGGGCGCGGAACTCGCCTAGTGGCAGCGGCTTGCTGAACAGGTAGCCCTGGTACAGGTGGCAGCCTTGCTGCTCGAGAAAATCCAGCTGCTCCTGCTGTTCGACCCCTTCGGCGATGATTTCCAGGCCGAGACTGCGCGCCATGGCGACAATGGCACGGATGATTTCCGCATCGTTGGCATCATGGGGGGCGTCGCGGACGAAGGACTGGTCGATCTTCAGCAGGTCCACCGGTAGGCGCTTGAGATAGGTCAGCGAGGAATAGCCGGTGCCGAAATCGTCCATGGCGAAGCTGACACCGAGCTTCTTCAGGCGATTCATCTTGGCGATGGTGTCCTCGATGTTCTGGATGACGATGCCTTCGGTGATTTCCAGCTTGAGCATGGGTTTGGGCAAGGTGCTGCTGCGCAGGCTGCTTTCCACCCGCTCGACGAAGTCGTGGTGGCGGAACTGGCGCGGGCTGATGTTGACGCACAGGCTGAAGTTCTGCGCATCGATCAGCCCTTCTTCGAGCAGTTGCGCGCAGGCATGGCAGGCTTCGGCGAGCACCCAGCCGCCGACTTCGAGGATCAAACCGCTCTCTTCCAGAACGTGGATGAACAGTGCCGGCGACTGCGCACCCAGGGTTGGGTGGAGCCAGCGCAGGAGTACCTCGGCGCCGATGATCTGACCGGAGCGGGCATCCGCCTGGGCCTGGAAGTACAGCTCGAACTCGCCGCGCGCCAGGGCCAGGCGCAGGTCGTTTTCCAGGCGCAAGCGCTCGCTGGCGGCTTCCTGCATGGTCCGGCGGAACAGCTGGACGGTATTGCGCCCGGAGTCCTTGGCGCGATAGAGGGCGATGTCGGCGCGTTTCAGCAGGTCGGCCGGGGTGGCACCGTGGTCGGGGATCAGGGCGATGCCGATGCTCGGTGTGACCTGCAGGCGATGGCCGTCGATGAGCATGGGTTCGGCCAGCAACATGCGCAGTTTTTCGGCAACCATGCGGGCCTGGCGGGTGACTTCCGAGCGTTTTCCTTCCAGGCCGGAGAGCAGCACGACGAATTCGTCGCCACCGAGGCGGGCGACCGTGTCTTCCTGGCGTACGCTGGCTTCCAGGCGGGCGGTGACCAGTTTCAGCACGCTATCGCCGACCGGGTGGCCGAGCGAGTCGTTGATGTGCTTGAAGTGGTCGAGATCGAGAAACAGCAGCGCGCCGCGCAGGTCGTGGCGCTTGAGCAGGGCGATCTGCTGGGTCAGACGATCCATCAGCAGGGCGCGGTTGGGCAGGTTGGTCAGCGAGTCGTGGTAGGCCAGGTGCTGGATGCGCGCCTCGGCTGCTTTCAGTTCGCTGATATCGCGGGCGGTCAGCAGCAGGCAATCGAGGCCGTTGAGGTCGATCGGCTCGACCGAGACCTCCACCGATTTGACGCTGCCATCGCGGTGCTTGCCGAGCATCTCCTGATGCGTCACACGGCCGTCGCGCTGGAGCGTCTCGAGCATCGCCTGGCGCTGTCTGGGGTCGGCCCAGACGTTCATTTCCAGGGCGGTGCGGCCGATGACCTCCTCGGCGCGGTAGCCGGTGAGGCGGTAGAAGCCCTGGTTGACCTCGATGTAGCGGGCCGTATCGCGCTCGGTGATGGTGATGGCGTCGGGGCTGGAGTGAAAGGCCTTGGCGAATTTTTCCTGGCTGGCCTTGAGTGCCGCCTCGGCTTGCAGGCGTTCGCTGACATCGCTGAAGGTGGAGAGAATACACAGCTGGCGGTCGACCCGGATAAAACGGCTGGACACCACGCAGGTCAGTTCATGGCCCGCCTTGGTGCGGTAACGGGCCTGTTCGTTGTCCAGGCCCTGTTGCGCACTGAGCTTGTCATACAGGCGCCGGCGTTCGTCACGGTCGACCCAGAAACCGAGTTCCGGGCCGCTACGCCCGACGATCTCCTCTGGCGTCCAGCCGAAGGCCGCGCTGAAGCTGTCGTTGATCTCGATGAACACGCCATCGCGAATGCGCGACACGCAGATGGGGTCGGGGCTGGCCTGGAACAGGGTGACGAACTTCTCCTCCGAGGCGGCCAGGCGCTGTTCGCGCTGCACCCGTTCGCTGATGTCGATGAGGATGCCGGCCATGCGTAGCGGCTGGCCCTGTTCGTCGCGGTAGAGCTTGGCGGTACTCTCCAGGTAGTGCACCTTGTTGTCGCCGTAGATCGCCCGGTACGTGACTTGAAAGTCCTGCTCGGTGCCCTGCGTCAGGCCGTGGTAGGTCCGGCGCACGGTGCGTCGGTCGTCCAGCGGCACATGCCTGAAGAACTCGTCAAAATCGCCATGAAAGGGCTCCTGGGTCAGGCCGAGCAGGGTTGAGGCACGGGGCGAGGCGAACAGCATGTTGCTCGGGATGTGCCAGTCCCAGGTGCCCAGGTCGGCGGATTCCAGGGCCAGGTTCAGGCGTTCCTGGCTGTTTCTCAGGGCCTGCTCCTGGGCGCGCTGCCGGGTGATGTCGCGCACCGTCAGGACCAGGCAGGTACGCCCGTCCAGCTCGATTTCGCCGCCGAACAGCAGGTTGGTGCTGACGCTGCCGTCACGGCTGTGCAAACGCACTTCCAGCTCGTTCAGGCTGCCCTGGCTCAGCGCGTCGAGCATACGCTGGCGGTCCTGCGGGTCGGCCCAGATCCCCAATTCCAGCGAGGTCCGGCCCAGGGTTTCGGCGCTGCTCCAGCCAAACTGCCGCTCAAAAGACGGGTTGACCTCGACAAAGCTCCCGGTTTCCTTGTCGGTGATCACCACCGCGTCGGGGGTGTGCCTGAACGCCTGGGAGAATTTTCCCTCGCTGCTGCGCAGCGCAGCTTCGGCGCGCTTGCGCTCGCTGGTGTCGAGGAAGGTGCAGAGCAGGAAGGCTTGGTCGTCCAGCTCGAGGTATTGACTGGACATCACACCATCGAGAATGCGCCCGTCGCGGGCACGCATCTGCACTTCCTGGACGATCGGTTCGCGACTGTTCGGCGCGGCGTGGCGCAGGTGATCGCGCTGCTGGATATGTACCCAGAGGTTCAGGTCGAGGGTCGAGCGGCCGATGACCTCGTCGGCCGGCCAGCCGAAGGTGCTGGCGAAATTCTGGTTGGCCTCGGTGATCACGCTGTCGGCGAAACGTACCAGCAGGATCGCGTCCGGGCTGAGGTGGAACAGATTGGCG
>NZ_JBFIIG010000089.1:0-16793 GCF_041601375.1 Pseudomonas sp.
CCAGCAGCGGGCAGCTGCTCCGCTCTCGGCCACGCGCCCTGGCCTCAACCAGTCTATCGGCCTCAGCGCAGGCTTCTGAAGGGCCCGACTGAAGCCACAGGCTCACAGCTGCCAGCATAGCAACCTTGGGTCATGTAATGCGCGGCAGGCTCAGGGTCACCCGCAGGCCGCCCTCGCGCAGGTTGCGCAGGCTCAGTTCACCGCCGTGGCTGTGGGCGATGTTGCGCGCGATACCCAGGCCCAGGCCGTAACCCTGCTGCTGTCCGGCCAGGCGAAAATGCGGTTCGAACACCTGCTCCAGGCGCTGCTCGGGCACGCCAGGCCCCTCGTCATCGACGTGCAGGACGAAGGCCTGGCCATCGTCCTCGATATGCAGGTGGGCGTTCTGTCCGTACTTCAGCGCGTTGTCCACCAGGTTGCCGATGCAGCGTTTGAGTGCCAGGGGTTTGCCGGGATAGGCTGTGCCCGCCTGGCCATCCAGGGTTACCCGACCATTACCGGCCGGCGCCAGGTAGGGTTCGATCACGCAGTTGAGCAACTGATTGAGGTCGACCGGTTCGATATTTTCGTGAATGTCGGTGTCCTTGACGCACTGCAGGGCGCCCTTGACCAGCATCTCCAGCTCGTCGAGGTCGCGGCCGAACTTGGCCTGCACGGCTTCGTCGTCGAGCAACTCGACGCGCAGGCGCAGGCGGGTGATGGGCGTGCGCAAGTCATGGGAGATGGCGCTGAACAACTGACTGCGTTCGCGCAGGTAACGACCGATGCGTTCGCGCATGGCGTTGAACGCGCGACTGACCTCGACCACCTCGCTGCCGCCCGCCTCGGGCAGCGGCTCGACCTCGCTACCCAGGGACATTTCCCGCGCCGCCAGCGCCAGGCGCTTGAGCGGCCGGCTCTGCCAGTGCACCAGAATACCGATGAACAGCAGCAGAAAACTGCTGGTGAGGATGATGAACCACAGCTGCTGGGCCGGCAGTCCCTGCTGCTCCAGGCTGACATAGGGCTCGGGCATCAAGGAGGCGAGGTACAGCCACTCGTCCGGTGCGATCTGGATCTGGGTGACCAGCACCGGCGGATTGAGCGGCTCCAGACTCAGGGCGTAATGCGCCCAGGAACGTGGCAGCTCGTCCAGCTTCAGCGCGTTGTTGAAGATGCGCAGGTCATCCGGGCTGACGAACTGCGCCGACACATCCAGGTCCTTGCCCAGACGCTCGCGCAGGGTGGCATCGACCGCATCGAGCACCGCGCGCTTGCGCGGGGTTTCCGGCAGCACCTGCATATCCAGCGGCTTGTCGTTGAGCGAGACGAAGAAGCGCGTGCCACCCATATTGCGCAGTTGATCGAGCACCATGGGCCGGTAGCCCAGCGGCAGCGAGCGGAAGTAGCCGACGCTGGCGGCCATCGACTGCGCCAGGCTGCGCGCACTGGTGAGCAGACCCTCCATCTGGCTGGCGCGCAACTGCGAGACCCAGATCACGCTGGACAGCGCCTGGGCCAGCAACACCACCAACAGGGTCAACAGCAGCATGCGCCCGAGCAGCGAACGCGGGGCCGGCAGCAGTTTGCGCAGGCTAAACATGGTTATGCGGCGTGACCGTCGCCGCCAACTGGTAACCGCTGCCGCGCACGGTGCGGATCAGCCGCGCCGGCTTTTCCGTGTCGCGCAAACGCTGGCGCAGGCGGCTGACCGCCATGTCGACGATGCGCTCCAGCGGCATCACCTCGCGGCCGCGGGTGGCGTTGCCGATGGTGTCGCGGTCGAGGATCTGCTGCGGGTGATCGAGAAACAGCTTGAGCAGGGCGAAGTCGGCGCCGGAGAGGATCACCTCCTCGCCATCGCGGTGAAACAGGCGGTGACTGACCATGTCCAGGCGCCAGTCGTCGAAGGCCAGCACCTCGCTGCCGCGCTCCTGGGTGAAGTGCACGCGGCGCAACAGGGCCTTGATCCGCGCCAGCAGCTCGCGCGGGCTGAACGGCTTGCCCAGGTAATCGTCGGCGCCCAGCTCCAGACCGATGACCCGATCGGTCTCATCCGAGCTGGCAGTGAGCATGATGATCGGCACCTGGGCAAAATGCTGATGCTCGCGCACCCAGCGACAGAGGCTGAAGCCATCCTCGTCGGGCAGCATCACATCGAGAATCACCAGATCCGCGGACTCGGCACACAGGGCCTGGCGAAAGCCGGCACCATCGCCGACGGTGCGCACCTGAAAGCCGGCACGGCTCAGGTAGGCGTGCAGCAGTTCGCGAATTTCCTGGTCGTCGTCGACCAGCAGAATCGATTTTCCGGGCTGGCTCATGGTCCGCCGTCCTTATTCTTGTTGGGGTAACGCGCTTGAGACCCTCAGGGTGCGCCGCGCGCGCCAGCAGGGCGCACCCTACACAGAAGCCTGCTGCAAGGCCACGCCCGCGCCCATCAACCCCGGGTATTCGGCCGTCACCAGCCATACCGGGATACCGTCGAAGTAGTCGCTCATGCGACCCTTGTCGCGCAGGCAGCGGGCGAAGCCGCTGGCCAGGAAAAACTCGGCGAAGCGCGGCACCACGCCGCCGACAATATACACCCCGCCGCGCGCGCCCAGGCTCAATACGTTGTTGCCGGCGGCGCGCCCCAGCGAGCAGCAGAACTGCTCCAGCACCGCTACCGCCACAGCATCGCCGGCCAGCGCCGCGGCCGTGACCTCGGCCGGCGAATTCAAGCGCACTTCATGCCCATCCAGCGCGCAGAGGGTGCGATACAGCAGCAACAAGCCGCTGCCGCTGAGCACGTCCTCGGCGCGCACATGGCCGAGCTGGCGATACAGTTGCTGCCACAGCTCGGCCTCGCGCGGAGTGCCGATCGGCAGGTCGACATGCCCGCCCTCGCCGGGCAAGGCCCGCCAGCTGCCGTCAGCCAGGGCCAGCAGCGTACCGACGCCCAGACCAGTGCCCGGACCGATCACCACTACCGGGCGATCCGACTCTGCCACGCCGGGACAGACCTGCAGCCGCTCGTCATCGCGCAAGCGGGTCATGCCCAGGGCCATGGCGGAAAAATCGTTGACCAGCAGCAACTCGCGCACCTGCAGCTCGCGGCAGAAGGCCGAGCGACTGATGCGCCACTGGTTGTTGGTGAAGCGGAACAGGTCGCCGTTGACCGGGCCGGCACAGGCCAGGCACACCGAATCGACCGCGCCAAGCGCCAGGCCGAGTTCGCCCAGGTAGGCGCGGATCGCCTGTTCCGGGCCCGGATAGTCGGCCGTGGCCAGCACCCGCACCGATTCCAGCTGTTCGTCGCGCCACAGGGCAAAGCGCGCGTTGGTGCCGCCAATATCACCGACCAGGGCCAGTTTCACTTCAGCGACTCCAGGCTAGTGGTGAAGGCGCAGGCGCCCTGCTCTGCCGAGCTGAAGGACTGACGCATGAAGGCGAACAGCTCGCGGCCGCAGCCCACGGCATTGTCCAGGGTGCCGACCGCCGGCTCGCGCGCCGCCAGTTCGGCGCCATCGACCAGCAGCTGCAATTCGCCGGTGTGACCGTCGAGCCGAATCAGGTCACCGTCGCGCACCAGCGCCAGCGGCCCGCCACCGTAAGCCTCGGGACAGACATGGATGGCCGCCGGGATCTTGCCCGAGGCGCCGGACATGCGCCCGTCGGTGACCAGCGCCACCTTGAAGCCGCGATCCTGCAGCACGCCGAGGAACGGAGTCATCTTGTGCAGTTCCGGCATGCCGTTGCTGCGCGGACCCTGAAAGCGCATCACCGCAACGAAGTCACGCTCCAGCTCGCCGGCCTTGAAGGCATCGGCCAACTCCTGCTGATCCTCGAACACCAACGCCGGGGCCTCGACCAACTGGTGCTCCAGGGCCACGGCGGAGACCTTCATCACCCCGCGACCGAGGTTGCCCTGCATCAGGCGCAGGCCGCCTTCCGCGGAGAAGGGATTGGCCACCGGGCGCAGCACGTTTTCATCGTGGCTCTTGCCCGGGCCGTCGCGCCAGACCAGCTGGCCGTTGTCGAGGAAGGGCTCGCGGGTATAACGACTGAGGCCGTGACCGGCCACGGTGTTGACGTTCTCATGCAGCAGCCCGGCATCCAGCAGCTCGCGAATCAGGAAGGCCATGCCGCCGGCGGCCTGGAAATGGTTGATATCGTCCTTGCCGTTGGGATAGACGTGGGCCAGGGTCGGCGTCACCGCCGAGAGGTCGGCCATGTCCTGCCAGGTCAGTTGAATCCCCGCGGCCTGGGCGATGGCCGGCATATGCAGGGTGTGGTTGGTCGAACCGCCGGTGGCACTCAGGGCGACGATGGAATTGACCAGGCAGCGCTCGTCGACGATCTCGCCGAGCGGCATGAATTGCCCGCTCTGCTTGGTCAGGCGAGTCACCTGCTGCGCCGCCTCGCGGGTCAGGGCATCGCGCAGCGGCGTGTTGGGATTGATAAAGGAGGCGCCCGGCAGATGCAGGCCCATCACTTCCATGAGCAATTGATTGGTGTTGGCGGTGCCATAGAAGGTGCAGGTGCCGGGGCTGTGGTAGGCGGCCATCTCGGCGGCCAGCAGCTCGTCGCGCGTCGCCTTGCCCTCGGCATAGCGCTGGCGCACGTCGGCCTTATCCTTGTTCGACAGCCCGGACGGCATGGGACCGGCCGGCACGAACAGGCTCGGCAGATGACCGAAACGCAGCGCGCCCATCATCAGGCCGGGGACGATCTTGTCGCAGATGCCCAGGTACAGCGCGGCGTCGAACATGTTGTGCGACAGCGCCACGGCGGTTGCCATGGCGATCACCTCGCGGCTGGCGATGCCCAGCTCCATGCCCGGCTCGCCCTGGGTCACGCCGTCGCACATGGCCGGCACGCCGCCGGCGAACTGGCCGACCGAACCGACTTCGCGCAGGGCCTGCTTGATCCGCTCGGGATAGCTTTCATAGGGCTGGTGGGCCGAGAGCATGTCGTTATAAGCAGAAATAATCGCCACGTTGGCCGCATTCATCAGGCGCAGGGTCTGCTTGTCTTCGCTGCCGCAGCCGGCCACGCCGTGGGCGAAATTGGCGCATTGCAGCTTGCCGCGCTGCGGGCCTTCGCTGGCCGCCGCGCGAATCATCGCCAAATAGGGCTCGCGCGTGGCGCGGCTGCGGGCGATCAGGCGGTCGGTTACCTCAAGTACGCGGGGATGCATGTGGTTGACTCCAGGCTGATGGATAGGGATATTTTGTACTTACTACAAAAATACTGCCACTTAAAAACACTTGATTTCTACAATTAGCGGCATAATCTTGTAATTCCAACAACAAAACCAGGTCGAGACCCTTCCCATGACTATACGCATCGCAATCAACGGTTTTGGCCGCATCGGCCGCAACGTGCTCCGCGCCCTCTACAGTCAAGACTACCGCCAACAGTTGCAGGTGGTCGCCATCAACGACCTCGGCGACAGCGCGATGAATGCCCACCTGCTCAAGTACGACAGCGTGCACGGGATCTTCGCCGGCAGCGTCGACTGCGATGGCGAAAGTCTCACCGTCAATGATGATCGTATCGCCGTCAGCGCCATTCGCAACCCGGCCGATCTGCCGTGGCAGGCGCTCAAGGTCGACGTGGTCTTCGAGTGCACCGGGCTGTTCACCGAGCGCGACAAGGCCGCCGCCCACCTCGCCGCCGGCGCACGCAAGGTGATCATCTCGGCACCGGCCAAGGGCGCCGACGCCACCATCGTCTATGGCGTCAATCACGACATTCTGCGCCAGTCCATGCAGATAATTTCCAACGCCTCCTGCACCACCAACTGCCTGGCCCCGGTGGCCCAGGTGCTGCAGCGCGAGCTGGGCATCGAGCACGGCCTGATGACCACCATCCACGCCTACACCAACGACCAGAACCTATCCGACGTCTACCACAGCGATCCCTACCGCGCCCGCTCGGCCACCCAGTCGATGATCCCGACCAAGACCGGCGCCGCCGAAGCGGTCGGCCTGGTGTTGCCGGAACTGGCCGGCAAGCTGACCGGCATGGCCGTGCGCGTACCGGTGATCAACGTCTCGCTGGTCGACCTGACCCTGCAGGTCAAGCGCGAAACCAGCAGCGAGGAAATCAACCAGCTGCTGTTGAGCGCCAGTCGCACTTCGCCGGTACTGGGCTACAACAGCCTGCCGCTGGTCTCCTGCGACTTCAACCACAACCCGCTGTCGTCGATCTTCGACGCCAACCACACCAAGGTCAGCGGCAAACTGGTGAAAGTCATGGCCTGGTACGACAACGAGTGGGGCTTCTCCAACCGCATGCTCGACACCTGCCTGGCCCTGCATAACGCGGCTTGAAGGCGATTGTGGGCGGCGCGTCTGACTGTGCAGAAGCCAGGGGGGGACGCCTAGTCCTCGCTGCGGTTCGGCGTTCCGACGACTCTTTTGATCTACAAAGATCGCCAGCAAGCTGGCTCCTGCCAAGCGCATCATTGCTGCAATTGCGAAACCCGGATGCGATCCGCGACAGCATTTCCCCGGATTGCATCCGGGCTACCAGGCATGCCGAGCCCGACCGATTACCCGTTCACCTAGCGAGACCAGGAAACCACCATGCCGCGTATCAGCTTTACCACCGCCACCCTGCCCGAACGCAAGCGCATTGCCCTGGTCGCCCACGACCACTGCAAGGAGTTCCTCCTCGACTGGAGCGAACGCCAGCGCGACAAGCTGGCGCGCCATCATCTGCTGGCCACCGGCACCACCGGCCTGCTGCTCGGCCGGCGCCTCGACCTGCCGATCGAATGCATGATCAGCGGCCCGCTCGGCGGCGATCAGCAGCTGGGCGCGCGCATCGCCGAGCAGCGGGTGGATATGCTGGTGTTCTTCTGGGACCCCTTCGAACAGCAGCCCCACGACCCGGACATCAAGGCGCTGCTGCGGGTCGCCGCGGTGTGGAACATCCCGGTGGCCTGCAACGAAAGCAGCGCCGACTACATGCTCGGCAGCGCGCTGCTGGATCAGGCTCACGACTACCGCATCCCCGACTACAGCGCCTACCTCGCCGCCCGCAGCTAACCGGCCCACAGCGTCGAGTCAGCGGCACCCCCAACACCGCATACCCCACAAGCCGCCCCACCAGCCCGCGCGCCGGCACAGCCGCGTTTTTTGTTCGAGCGTGCCTGTAACAAAAGCAGACCCGCGCCGTCTCTAGAAGTAGGAACGGCAACCGTGGCCAAGGCGAGACGCACGACGCACGATGCAGTAGACCGTTCTACGCTAAACCCTAGCGCACCAATCAATCGCTGAATCGGAGCCACCCAGATGAACACCACCGCCTCCCATACCGTTGTTTCGGCCGCCACGCTCGCCCTTGCCCTGGGCGCTGCCCTGGCGATTTCCAGCGCGCCACTCGTCGCTCAGGCAGCGGACAGCGAGAAATGCTTCGGCGTCGCCATGCAGGGCAAGAACGATTGCGCCGCCGGCCCCGGCACCACCTGCGCCGGCACCGCCAAGACCGACTACCAGGGCAACGCCTGGAAGCTGGTGCCCAAGGGCACCTGCGAACAGACCGCCTCACCGACCTCGCCGACCGGCTTCGGCCAGCTCGAGGCTTACGAGGAAGTGAAGCAGTCCTGAGCGAACGGCGCCGGAGCCCGGATGATGAGTGATCATGCAGCCCGCGACCTCGGCCCCCGCGCCCCCGCGGCCGGTGCCCGGCTTCCCAGCCGGGCCGGCATCGGCCTGAAGCCGCAACACTACCAGCAGGTCCTCGACGGCGAGCCCGCGGTCGGCTTCTTCGAGGTGCATGCGGAAAACTACCTGATGGCCGGCGGCCCCAGCCATCACTACCTCGGGCTGATCCGCGAGCGCTATCCGCTGTCTACCCACGGGGTCGGCCTGTCGATAGGCGCGCAGGAACCCCTCGACCGCGATCACCTCGAGCGCATCGCCACACTGCTGCAGCGCTACCAGCCCGAATCCTTCTCCGAACACCTGGCCTGGTCGAGCCATGGCGAGTTGTTTCTCAACGACCTGCTGCCGCTGGCCTATGACACCGCCACCCTCGAGCGCGTCTGCGAGCACATCGACTTGGTGCAGAGCCGCCTGCAGCGCCAGCTGCTGCTGGAAAACCCGGCCAGCTACCTGCAGTTCGCCGGCTCGACCATGGACGAGGCCGCCTTTATCGGCGAGGTGGTGCGTCGCACCGGTTGCGGCCTGTTGCTGGACGTCAACAACGCCTATGTCTCCAGCATCAACCACCACTGGGATGCGCGCACCTACCTGCAGGCCCTGCCCCTGCAAGCCGTCGGCGAGATCCACCTCGCCGGCTTCGCCGAACAGCACGATGCGGCGGGTGACCGACTGCTGATCGACAACCACGGAGCGCCGGTGGACAACGCCGTGTGGCAGCTCTACGCCGAGCTGCTGCATGCGCTCGGCCCGACCCCGACCCTGCTCGAGCGGGACAACGACATTCCCGCCCTGGCGGTGCTGGTGGACGAAGCGCAGCAGGCACAGGCCCTGCTCGACGGCGTCACGACCCGGCAGCAGGCCCGCACATGAACAGCCAAGGCGAATTCGTCGCCGCCCTGCTCGACCCCGAGCGGGACTGCCCGGCACAGCTGACCAGCTGGAACGGCTCGGACCCGAGCGCGCGCTTCAGCGTCTATCGCAACAACGTCATGAGCTCGCTGATCGACGCCCTGGCCGACAGTTTCCCGGTGGTGCAGCAACTGGTGGGTGAGGAGTTCTTTCGCGCCATGGCCGCCGTCTTCGTCCGCCACTCGCCGCCGCGCACCCGGGTGCTGGGCGAGTACGGTGCCGGCCTGGGCGACTTCATCGAGGGCTTCGGCCCCGCCGCCAGCCTGCCCTACCTGGCCGACGTGGCACGCCTGGAGTGGCTGCGCATTCGCGCCTACCAGGCCGCCGACGCGCGCCCCCTGGATAGCGACACCCTGGCCGCCGCACTGGCGACGCCGGATCGCCTCAGCCTGTTGCAGCTGCAACTGCAACCGGCCCTCGGCCTGCTCGACTCCAGATTCGCCGTGGTCTCGCTGTGGGCCGCCCACCAGGGCGCGTTGCAGATCGCCCAGGTCGACCCCTACCAGGCGCAGAGCGCCCTGGTCCTGCGCAATGGCCTGCACGTCGAGGTGATCGGCATCGCCCGCAGCGACAGCCTGTTCATTCACGGCCTGGACCAAGGCCTGGCGCTGGCGCAAGCCGCGCAACAGGCCCATGAACTCGACCAGCAATTCGACCTCGGCCGCTGCCTGGCCCACCTGCTGCGGGCCGCAGCAATCACCCATTGTGCGTACGCATCAACCGAAGGCCACTGCCATGACCCACGATAGCCCCCTGTCCCACGCCAGCCTGCCGGCGCGCCTGATCGCCCAGGCCGTCGACCTGTGCAAGCTGATCCCCTACAGCCTGATCGCCTTCATCGGCCGCTTCGCGATTGCCGCGACCTTCTGGAAATCGGGACAGACCAAGGTCGAAGGCCTGGCCATCGACATCGTCTCCGGCACCTTCGAGCTGGGCATGCCGAGGCTATCGGCCTCCGCCGTGCCGCTGTTCGAGTACGAGTACCAGCTGCCGCTGCTGCCGCCGGAACTGGCCGCGCAACTGGCCGCCTTCAGCGAGCACTTCTTCCCGCTGCTGATCCTGCTCGGCCTGGCCACGCGCTTCTCCGCCCTGGCCCTGCTCGGCATGACCCTGGTCATTCAGTTGCTGGTCTATCCCGGCGCCTACCCGACCCACGGGGTCTGGGCCGCCGTGTTGCTGCTGCTCGTGGCCAAGGGGCCGGGGATACTGGCCATCGACCAGCTGATTGCCCGGCGTTACGGCTACGCCGGCCGCTCTTCCAGGTAGTAGAGGAAACAGGTGATGGGCGAAGCCAGCCATGACTGAGCGCGCGCTCTTGTAACAGTAGGGCACGCGCCATGCCAGCGCTCAGAGGTTGTGAAAATATCGAGCGCCGTAGCGAGAGCGTCTCCAGGCGTTCGCGGCAAGGCGCGCTGCGTGAAAAGTAGGGGAGTTTAGTGAGCTAAATGACCCTGCTTTTCACGTAGCGCAACGTCAGCAGCGGGCGCCTGGAGGCGGTCGCAGTAGGCGAGAGTTTTTTCACAACCTCTCAGCCCTTCGATTCCTCGTCGACCACGCAGCACTGGCGGCTGTCCAGCGCCTCCAGCAAGCGACAATGTTCGGCCTCGGCGCTGGTACAGCCGGCGAGCTTGCTCAGTTCCACTTTCATCTTCTGCAAATCGCGAATCCGTGCATCGATGGTTAGCAGGTGCTCCTGCACCAATTGGTCGGCTTCCGCACAGGGACTGTGGGGCTGGCCGGCCAAGCCGAGCAAGGTGCGGATCTCTTCCAGACTGAAGCCCAGCTCGCGACCGCGACGGATAAAGCGCACCCGGCGTATGTCGGCCTCTTCGTAATGGCGGTAGCCCGAGGCACTGCGCTTGGGCGGCGGCAGCAGTTCGCTGCGCTCGTAGAAGCGAATGGTCTCCAGGTTGACCCCGCTCTCGCGGCTCAACCCACTGATGGTCAGCGGCTTATCCATCGCTTGACTCCGTAGTCACTACAGGGTTTAGCGTACCGCCCATACCTTTTCAGGAGAAGCCTCCATGGGCGCCAATTGCTGCAATGCCGCATCGAGCTGTGCAACCACCCGTCTAAGCAAGCGCTACCGCAAGATTCTCTGGGCCGCGCTGGTAGTCAACCTGGGCATGTTCGGCGTGGAGATCATCGCCGGCATACGCGCCGATTCGGTATCGCTGCTGGCGGACTCGCTGGACTTTCTCGGCGATGCCGCCAACTACGGCATCAGCCTGGCGGTGCTGGGCATGAGCCTGACCCTGCGCGCCAGGGCCTCGCTATTCAAAGCCCTGTCCATGTTGGTATTCGGCGTCGGCGTGCTGATCGCGGCGATCTGGCACCTGCTCAGCGGCCAGGTGCCCGACGCACCCACCATGGGCGTGGTCGGCACCCTGGCACTGCTGGCCAACGTCGGCGTGGCCGGCCTGCTCTACGCCTACCGCGAGGGTGACAGCAATATGCGCAGCGTCTGGCTGTGTTCGCGCAACGATGCCCTCGGCAATATCGCCGTGCTGTTCGCCGCCCTCGGCGTATTCGGTACCGGCAGCGCCTGGCCGGACCTGCTGGTGGCCAGCCTCATGGCCGGCCTGGCGGTCACTGCCTCCTATCAGGTGATGCGCCATGCGCGCCAGGAGCTGGCCGAAGAGGCCGAGGTCAAAGCTGTGGTCTAAGCGGTGCTCTAAGCGCTGCACCATGCTCCGAGCATCGAGAGTCGCTCGGCGAAAGCCAGGTGCCGGGCTGCCGGGCTGCCGGACCGCCGGACCGCCGGACCGCTACAAATCCATCTTGCCCCTGCCCGCCTTTATCACCCCGCGCTTGTCCTTGCCTCCCAATCGGCGCTTCTTCGAGCCCAGGGTCTGCTTGGTCGAGCGTCGGGATTTTTCGGTTTTGCCGGCGTTGCGGATCAACTCGGCCAGGCGCTCGAGGGCGTCGCGCGGTTCTGCTCCTGGGTGCGGTATTGCTGGCCTTGATGATCACCACGCCCCCCCCGGCAGTGATGCGGCTGTCGCGCAGCGCCAGCAAACGCTCCTTGTAGAACGGCGACAAGGAAAAGACCTGGCTGTCGAAGCGCAGGAGCACGGCGCAGGAGACCTCGTTGACGTTATGCCCGCCCACGCCTTGCGCACGGATGGCGGCCAACTCGATTCCGTAGCTGGGCAGATGGACGCCATCGGAAATAACCCGCATGCAACATGTCTCGGCCAGATTGAGCCGCAAAGATAACCGCAACCGCCACGTCTGTACGTGATTGCGCAACCCTGTACAGCCCAAGCTCCGAGCCAGAACCTTACTAACAATTGCCTGATAGCTAATTGAAATCACAAATAGCTATACAGTTAATTATTACTGTATAAGTATTGTCAAACATCAGCGCACTGCGATGAGTCATAGCCCGCTATGGCAAACAGCAATAACGCAATATCAGGGTTTTAGGCGCGGCGAAATCGACCAATCGAACTGCCAGAAAAAAGTCACCCGCGCCCTGCACCCTCCAACTACACCCACCTGCCACCGCCCGCCGGGGTAAGAAGGAGCGTTTCAATGCAAGCACAACTGAGCATCGCCCAGCGTCTGGGCCTGGGGTTCGGTCTGATTCTGTCGCTGATGATCCTGATCACCCTGATCGGCATGCAGCGAGTCGGCTTTATCGACAGCACACTGACCTCCATTAGCGAAGGAGCCACTGTGCGACAGCGCCAGGCCATCAACTTTCGCGGTAGCGTGCATGACCGCGCCATTTCAATTCGCGACGCGGTACTGGTGAACAACGACCAGGATCTGAACCGCCATCTTGACGAGATCGCCCGCCTGCATACCTTTTACCAACAATCCGCCCAACTGATGGATCGCCTGCTCGCTGAGGGAGACCCGACACCGACCGAAGAGAAACTGCTGAACGATGTCAAGGATATCGAGCGCAGCACCCTGGCCCTGACCGACAGGCTGATTGGTCAGCGTCAGGCTGGGGATATCCCAGGCGCTCAAGCCTTGTTGCTAAGTGACGTGTCACCGGCTTACAGCGAATGGCTCAAGCGCATCAACGCCCTTATCGACCATGAAGAACACGTCATCAGCCAGGATATCGGCGCGGTGCGCGAAGCCGCCGGCGGCTTTCGCCTGCTGATCCTGCTGGTTACCGCGGTGGCTATCGCCCTCAGCATCGGCGTGTCGCTAGTGATAATCCGCAAGCTGAAATCGACCTTGGGCGCCGAACCCTACGAGGTGGCCCAAGCCATCCAGCGCCTTGCCGATGGCGAGTTGAATCAGCGCATCGATACCCGCTACCCGCACAGCGTCATGGGCGCTTTGCACAACATGCTCGGACGCCTTACCGACACCATCGCCCAGGTACGCAGCGCGGCTGGCGAGCTGAGCCTATCGTCCGAGCAATTGCTAATCACCTCGGACCGCAACAACCAGCAAATTCGCCTGCAATCGAGCGAAGCCGAGCAGATGGCCACCGCGGTCAATGAGATGGCCGCCACCGTCAATGAAGTGGCCGGTTACGCCGCAAGCGCCGCCTCCGCCACCCGCACCGCCGACAGCGAAGTGGCGACCGGCAACCGCATGGTCAGCGAAACCGCCGAGGCCATCCAGAACCTGGCGAAGATTCTGGAAAGCGCCGCCGAAAGCGTGCAACAGGTTTCCAGCGACAGCGAAAACATCGAGAAAATCATAGAGGTAATAACCGCCATCGCCGAGCAGACCAACCTGCTGGCGCTCAATGCAGCCATCGAAGCGGCAAGGGCCGGCGAGCATGGTCGCGGATTCGCTGTGGTGGCCGACGAAGTGCGCTCCCTGGCCACCCGCACCCAGGACTCCACCCGGGAAATCCGCGGCATGATCGGCAAGCTCCAGGAAGGCGCCGGCCAAGCCGCCGAAGTGATGCACAGCAGCCGCCAGCTGGCCAAGCAGACAGTCGAGCAAACCCGCCTGGCGGAAAGTGCGCTGAACAAGATCCGCACTGAGGTGACCGCGATCAACGATATGAATGCGCAGATCGCCAGTGCCTCGGAAGAACAAAGTGCGGTGGCCGAAGAGGTCAACCAGAACATCAACCGCATCCACAATGCCACCCTGGAAACCTCGGCCGGCTCCACCCAGGTGACTTCTTCAAGCCGCGAACTGGCGACCCTGGCCAATCGTTTGAGCGACAAGGTCAGTTTCTTCAAGCTTTAGCGGACCGTCAAAAATCCACTTTACCCCTGCCCGCCTTGATCGCCCCGCGCTTGTTCTTGCCTTCCAACCGGCGCTTCTTCGAACCCAGGGTCGGCTTGGTCGGGCGCCGGGCTTTTTCGGTTTTGCCGGCGTTGCGGATCAACTCGGCCAGACGCTCGAGGGCATCGGCGCGGTTCTGTTCTTGGGTGCGGTATTGCTGAGCCTTGATGATCACCACACCATCAGCGGTGATGCGGCTGTCGCGTAGCGCCAGCAGGCGCTCCTTGTAGAACG
This sequence comes from Pseudomonas sp., assembly GCF_041601375.1. Lineage (GTDB taxonomy): Bacteria > Pseudomonadota > Gammaproteobacteria > Pseudomonadales > Pseudomonadaceae > Aquipseudomonas. The sequence continues at coordinate 13,995 of NZ_JBFIIG010000089.1, forward strand.
CCGGCAGGGACGAGGCCTGGCTGTCGAAGCGCAGGTGCATGGCGCTGGAGACCTTGTTGACGTTCTGCCCACCGGCGCCTTGCGCACGGATGGCGGTCAACTCGATTTCAGAGTCGGGCAGGTGAACGCTGTTGGAAATAACCAGCATGGCAAAGGGCTTCGGCAGAAAGGACAGTCAGGATATACCCAAGTGCGCCTGCAGGAGATCGCAGCGGCCATGAAAATATCGAGCGTCGTAGCACGAAGGGCAGCTGCGTGCAGCGACCCCATAGGGCGGCCCGCGACGCCAGCCGCCGAGGAGCGCAGCGACAGCCCGCCAGCTTTTGTGCCGCGCCGATAAACCAATGGTGCACTGCCTGCTAGGATCGTGGCTCGCCCGAGGTAACGGGTCGGCACAGCGCGATCGGGGCTGTTGTAGGAGCTGGTTGAGCGCAACGATACCCATCACAGATCACCGGGCGGCAGATCCATGCGGAGCTGCATTGCTCAGCGGCACGCTAAAGGCTTCGGATGAACAGAAAGGATTAACAAATAACCCGAACGGGTTGGAGATGGAGGCGACCCCACCAGCCACACCCCGGCACACAATGTCACCGCTGCGGCTGCTCCCTTCCAGGCCTGACCGGGTTCACGGTTAATCGTTGCGGGGGGACCGGCAGGGCCACCATAACGCTACCCGCCTTGCGGCGAGCGGGGCCATTGTACCGGCTTGTCTTGAACTTACAACTGCTTCAGCACATGAATGGGTCGGGCCGCACAGGTCGGGCTGCGCAGGTCCGCGCAGGCTGACGTCCGGTTGCGATACCCATCGGCGATCGACGGATCACCAGCCAGCCCTGTGATCAGGCGATTGGGTAGAAAGCCCCCGGGTTCAGATGGAAGCGCCGAGCAAGTGCCTGAATATTGCTGCTGCTCAGGGTACGCTTGCCATTGAGCGTACGCGACACGACAGTTTTGTCGCCGATCTCGGGCAGGTCGGCCCCGGTAAGCCCGTTCTGCTTCATGAGGAATTTCAGCAATTGCACGCCGGTGATGGCTTCGACCTTTTCATTGAACTCGGCAAATTGCGGCGCGCTGTCCTCATAGCGTTTGATCGAGGCGCAGAGCATGTCCAGCAAGCGCTGGCAGGTCTGGCTGTCGTCTGCAGAATCGGTGAGTTCGTCGAGCAGGGCCAATGCTTTGTCGTACTCGACCTCGCTGCCGATCTCCTGGATGAGCGTACCGTCCACACGCTCCAGCGAGCGCTGGATTTCTTTCAACTGCTCAGCCAGTTGATGGATGGCACTCTGCTCGATGCGTACGGCTAATGCAGTACTCATGGCATGACTCCTGTGTTCTTCGGATTGCGATACCACTTGTTGGCCTTGTCGTACTCGCTGTGGTTGAAAATGTGTTTCAGGTAAACCCGCTGCTTGGCAAAGTCGATGGCCGCTATCATGCGGATCTCATTGCCACCTATGTCGATCACCCACCAGCCGCTGCGGCGGGTGAAATTGTCCAACGAAGACAGCGCCGCCTTTAATTCTAGGGATGACTGTGCCGTCGATTGGTCGAGCACCTTGTAGGTTTCCATGATGCTCGACGCCTTGAGCGGGTACAGCTGACAGGCATCCACGAAAGCCTTTTTCTTGAAAACGTGCATGAACATCCCTGTTGATGTTTTAGCAACCTTAATGGCAGAGTTGCTGTTTTGTCAACTTCGGCTAGCCACTGCAATACTCGCCCTGCCTGCAGTTATTGCAGCCTTGACCCTTGTGCGGGCTGACGCTCGGCTGCGATGGGTATCGCTACGCTCAACTCCATCCTACGATTTGGCCTGCGCCGGCTTTTGTGGATGGGTCGGGGCGATCCGTAGGGCCGCGTAGGATGAGCGCGGCGATACCCATCTGCGGCACGGAATTTCCACGCTGACGGCGAGTCACAATGGGGCTCGAGCAGCAAAAATCTGCGCTGAGACAATGTCTGCAGTACAAAATCGCAGTACTCTGCGCGAGGCATTTTCACCGCCACCCTCTCATTCCAAGGAGCTACACCAATGGCCATGACCAAAGACCAACTGATCAGCGATATCGCCGAAGCCATCGACACGCCGAAAGCCACCGTCCGCGCAGCGCTTGAACACCTCAGCGAAATCGTCAGCGAAGCCCTGGAAAACGGTAGCGAAATCACCCTGCCCGGTATCGGCAAGTTGAAGATCAGCGATCGCCCAGCCCGCACCGGACGCAACCCGCAAACAGGCATGGCAATCGAAATCGCAGCGAAGAAAGTAGTCAAGTACGTCCCGGCCAAAGCCCTGACCGACGCGATCAACTGATCGACGAACGACGCCCCGTAGGGCGGGTTAGGCGCATGCAAGGCTCAGCGGTTGTGAAAGTATCGAGCGCCGTAACCCGCCAGCACAGGTAGCGGCGCGGCACAAAAGCTGGCGGGCTGTCGCTTCGCTCCGAGGCCGCCCTACGAACGGGCTCCCGACCCATTACCTCGAGCAAGCCGCAATCCGTAGGGTGTCACTCGCCGCAGGCAGTGCACCGTGGGTTATCGGCGCGGCACAAAAGCTGGCGGGCTGTCGCTTCGCTCCGAACGGATCGCCGCCCGGGCCGCCCTACTTCTCTACTGCACCATCGCCTCTTGCGGCGGGAAGGCAGCTGTCGAGTTGGGGTTGCCGCCCATTTGGCGAATCCGCCGTAATTGCTGGACCCGGTTGAGGTTGTCCCAGGCCATGTCGTAATGCGCGGGGGATTGTTCGATCGCGCTGCGGAAGAACTGCTCGGCGACATCCAGCTTGCCTTCCACCAGGCA
>NZ_JBFIIG010000090.1:0-16778 GCF_041601375.1 Pseudomonas sp.
TAGGGTGGGCGGTCGAGGCCGGGGAGTTCTTTTTTGTGCTTGCGGCACATTACGGTGCGGGTCATGGCTGCTCTCCAGTGTTCTGTTCTGTCGCGAGTGCGTCGGCCGCGCGCTTCAGCAGTTTCTTCACCGGGGCGGCAAGGCCCAGGCGCGGCGGTGTGGCGAGGTTATACCAGAGCCAGTCGGCCTCGGCCACGGCCGATGGCGCGGCGTCGACGCGGATCAGCCAGGGTTCAATGGCCAACTGGAAGTGGCTGAATGTGTGGCTCAGGCCGGCCAGTTCGCGGCGCTCGCCCAGTTGCAGAGCGTGGCGGTTGGCGAGCAGGTCGAGGCTGGGCAGGTCGTCCAGCTCCGGCAGGCTCCATAAACCGCCCCAGAGGCCGCTGGAGGGCCGGCGATAAAGCAGGACCTCGCCAGCCCGGCTGGTCAGGATCGGCATCAGGGTGCGCCTCTGCGGCAGCGTCTTGCGCGGCTTGGCGATCGGGTAGCGAATCTCCAGGCCGAGCAGGTGGGCCTGGCAGCCGCTTTGCAGCGGGCAGAGCAGGCAGCTGGGCTTGCTGCGGGTGCAGAGGGTAGCGCCCAGATCCATCATCGCCTGGGTGTAGTGGTTGACCCGTGCCTGCGGGGTCAGTCGCTCGGCCACCGTCCACAGCTGTTTGGCCACTTTCGGCTCGCCGGGGTAGCCCTCCTGGGCCACGTAGCGCGCCAGCACCCGCTTGACGTTGCCGTCGAGAATCGGCGCGCGCAGGCCCATGCTCAGGCTGGCGATGGCGCCGGCGGTGGAGCGGCCGATGCCGGGCAGCTCGGTCAGTTGCTCGACGTCGCGGGGGAATGCACCGTCATGCTCGGCCATGACGAGCTGAGCGGTCTTCTGCAGGTTGCGCGCGCGGGTGTAGTAACCGAGGCCGGTCCACAGGTGCAGCACTTCGTCTTCCGCGGCTTCGGCCAGGTCTTTAACCGTCGGCAGCGCGGCCATGAAGCGGTCGAAGTAGCCGAGCACGGTGCTGACCTGGGTCTGCTGCAGCATGATTTCCGAGACCCAGACCCGGTAGGGGCTGATGCCCTGTTGCCAGGGCAGGTCCTTGCGTCCGTGGCGGTCGTACCAGCCGAGGACCGCCGTGGAGAACTGCTCGGGGCTCATCGGTTGAACAGGCCCTTGAGGGCGTCTTTCAGTTCGGGGCTGACCTTGTCGCCGAGCTTTTCCTCGAGCTTCTCGTTGAGCTTGTCGCCGGCCAGCTTGGTGGCGACCTTGCCCATGCCGTCCTGATCCAGGCGGCAGGCTTTGCCGCCCATTTCCAGCGGGCCGCGGCAGCGGATCGGCCAGGCGATGCCGACATAGCGCTCGTTGACCTGGCAGGCCGGGTCGGGCATTTCGCGCTGGTCGCCGATCAGGGTGATGCCGATGCGGTAGTCGAGGCCGAGTACGCGCAGATCGACGTCGCCGTTGCCGCCGACAGCAAGGCCGGGGAGGCTGGCCTCGAGGTCCGGGTTGTGGGCCACGCCATTGAGGAAGCTCAGGCTGCCCTGCAGGGTCTCGAAGGGCGTGTCCTTGGCGCGCGGCTCGCTGCTCAGTGCCTTGCGGTTGAGGGCGGCAATGCCGCGGCAGAGTTGTTGCTCGAGGTTGGCGCCGACCAGCACGCCATCGTGGAGGGCGAAGTTGGCCGTGCCCTTGAGGCCGTCGACCCAGGCTTTCTGGCTGTTGCCGCTGGTGCTCAGGTCGGCTTGCAGGTCGAGCAGGCCTTTGACCGGCGCGGGCTGCTGATCGCTCTTGAGGAAGGGCTCTACGCTGATCCGCTGCAGGCGGTTCTGCAGGCTCAGCAGCGGGATGGCCGGGCGCACATCGACCGTCGCCTTGAGCTCGAAATTGCCGCTGCCGAGCTTGCCGCGCATCTCGTCCAGGGTCAGTTGCCCGGCCCGGCTCTTGGCCTTGAAGTTGAAGGCGCTGATGGCCTGCTTTTGGTAGGTCAGCTGGTCGAGGCTCAGCGCCAGTTGCAGGTCGAGGCTGCGCAGGCGCTCGATCGGCAGCACCGTGGCGGCGCTCCAGGCGTGCTGGGTGGGCGCCTTGGGCAGCGGCGTGCTGCCGCTCTGGCCCGCACTGGCGACGCTTTCCTTGACCTCGGCCTGGCGCGCAGCGCCGGCCTCCTGGCTGTCCTTGCTGGGCTTGGGCAGGTAGCGGTCGAGATCCAGGCTGTCGCCCTTGAGCTGCACGCGCAGGGCCTGCTTGGCGAAGTCGGCGATGCCGATCTGGCCGCTGAAGCTGCTGTCGTCGAGCTTCAGCTTCAGCTCTTGCATGGTCAGGCTGGTCGGGCTGCCGCTGAGGCGAGTGACCAGCTCGAACTGGCCGAGGGCCTTGTCATCGTTCAGCGGCGGCAGAGTCTGGCCGATGGTGGCGAGGAATTCGCGCAGGTTGACCGGCGCGATGGACAGGCCGCCGGTCAGTTTCGGCTCGCTGTCCAGGTCGCGGATTTTCACTTCGCCGAGGGCTCGCAACTGGTTGGCCGAGAGTTTCAGGCCGTTCCATTCGGCGATCTGGGCGGCCAGGTCGACCAGCAGTTGGCCTTGCAGGGAGTAGGTCAGGGTCTGTCCGTCGAAGGGCTCGCCGGAGGCTTCGCCGGAAATCCTGGCGTCTTCCAGTTGGTAGCGCTTGAGCGCACGGTTGAAGCGCAGCTCGCCTTGCAGTTCGCTGCGCGCCCGCACGACCGGCTGATTGGTGCCGAAGAAAGCGCTGAGTTTGACCGGGATGGCTGCTCCTTCGCGGATCGCCCCTGTGGTCAGCTGAATGCTTTCGGCGCTGAATTGCTGGCCTTTCTGCGCGTCGTGGTAGTCGATGCGCGCGCTGTTGACGATCAGGCTGTCGATATCCAGCTTGATCGGCTCGGCGCCTGACGGCGTGCTCACGGGCTGGTCGTCGGCGGCTGGTGCAGGGGTTGCGCCGGCGGTTGTGTTCGCGGCTGCGGCGGGTTGTGGCGGACGGCCGACATCTTCCCAGTTGCCGCGGCCTTTCTCGTCGCGCTGCAGGTTGAGGTTGAGGCCGTCGACGCGGATGTCGCTCATCTGCACTTCGCGGCGCAGCAGCGGCAGCACGCGCACCGACAGGCCGAGCAGGCGCAGGTCGGCAAAGGGCTGCTCGGGGGTGGTGGCGCTGGCCAGGGTGGCGTCGGTCAGCTCGAGGCCGAGCCAGGGGAACAGGCTCCAGCCGATGTCGCCCCTGAGGGTCAGTTCCAGGTTGGCCTTGTCGCGGGCCAGCTGGCGAATTTCGTCTTTGTAGTCGTTGGGATCGAACAGGTGGGTCAGGGCAAAGCCCAGGGCCACCAGGATCAGCAACAGCCCGAGAAAAAACAGACCCAGGATTTTGCCGAGCGCTTTCATGGACGATTCCTTGTTTCGGATAACTTGAATTGAGTCGGCGAGTATAGCGCCGACCGCCGCAATAGGCAGGCCGGTGAAAGTTCGGGTTGTGTGCTGATTTTGCAGGCGGCTTTCACAGCGCTCGCGCCACGCGTTCGGCGATCGCCAGGCTGGCGGTCAGTCCGGGCGACTCGATGCCGAACAGATTGACCAGCCCTGGCAGGCCGTGATCGCTGGCGGTTTGGATAAGGAAGTCGGCGGCGGGTTCCCCGGGGCCTGCGAGTTTCGGCCGGATGCCGCTGTAACCGGGCACCAGGCGCGTGCTGTCGAGGAGTGGAAAATAGCGGCGGATCGCTTCGGCAAAGGGCTCGCGCAGCTGTTCGTCGACCCGGTAGTCGATCTGCTCGAGGTACTCGGTGTCCGGGCCGAAGCGCACCTGGCCGCCGAGGTCGAGGGTGGCGTGGATGCCCAGGCCCGAGGTGTTGGCTTCCGGCAGCGGATAGATCAGGTGCCGGAAGGGCGCGCGGCCGCTGTAGCCGAAGTAGCGGCCGCGGCACAGGTGCAGGGTCGGGATCTGTGCGGCCGCCAGGCCGGCTGTGCGCTGCGCCAGTTGCTGGGCGAACAGGCCGCCGGCATTGATCACCCGCTGCGCCTTGAGCCGGAAGGCTTCGCCGGCGCTGCGGCCCGTGACGATCCAGCCGTCGGGGCCGGGTTCGAGTTGCTCGACGCGGGTCTGCAGGACCAGTTGGGCGCCCTGGTTCTCGGCGGCGGCGAGCAGCGATTGCAGGTAGGCATGGCTGTCGATGATCCCGGTGCTCGGCGACAGCAGCGCCGCGACGCCGCGCACGGAAGGCTCCAGCTCGGCGAGGCGGGCTTGCGCGACAGCTTGCAGGTCATGCACGCCACAGGCCTGGGCATTGGCGGCCAGCGCCTCGAGCTTGTCGCGTTCGGCCGTGCTGACCGCCACCAGCAGCTTGCCGATACGTCGGTGCGCCACCTGATGCTGGGCGCACCAGGCATACAGGCGCTCGCGGCCTTCCAGGCACAGTTCGGCTTTCAGCGAGCCGGGGGCGTAGTAGAGGCCGGCGTGGATCACCTCGGAATTGCGGCTGGAGGTGTGGCTGCCGATCAGCTGTTCCGCCTCGACGATCAGGCAGCTCTGCTGCGGTCGGGCCAGGCGTGCGGCGCAGGCCAGGCCGAGGGCGCCGGCGCCGATAATCAGGGTGTCGATACTGTCCATGCGGGCTTCGTTGCCGGGGTTTGGCGGGTTTGGCTGCCGCCCTTGGTGCGAGTCGGCGTCAGGCTGTCGAGCATAGCAAGATCTGCGGGGCTGGCTAAGCCTCGCCGGGCTTCTACCCCGATTGCTGGGGCTGGCGATGGGCGGATCGTCGTCCCGTGCGCCATTAGTCTGCCTGTGCGCACGGCGCCGGTAGCCGCCCAGGCCATGGCCCGCCTATAATGACGGCCCTTTCGTACAACGATTCTGTGGAGCTGGTGATGGCCGAACGTACGGCATCCGTCGAGCGCAATACCCTGGAGACCCAGATCAAGGTCTCGATCAACCTGGATGGCACGGGCAAGGCCAAGTTCGCTATTGGCGTGCCGTTCCTCGAGCACATGCTCGATCAGATTGCCCGTCACGGCCTGATCGACCTGGATATCCAGTGCCAGGGCGACCTGCATATCGACGACCACCACACCGTCGAAGACGTCGGCATCACCCTGGGCCAGGCCTTTACCCAGGCGATCGGCGACAAGAAGGGCATGACCCGCTACGGCCATGCCTATGTGCCGCTGGACGAAGCGCTGTCGCGCGTGGTGATCGACTTCTCCGGTCGTCCGGGCCTGCAGATGCACGTGCCCTTCACTCGGGCGGTGGTCGGCGGCTTCGATGTCGACCTGTTCCAGGAGTTCTTCCAGGGCTTCGTCAATCACGCCCTGGTCAGCCTGCACATCGACAACCTGCGCGGCACCAACACCCATCACCAGATCGAGACCGTGTTCAAGGCCTTCGGCCGCGCCCTGCGCATGGCCGTCGAGCTGGACCCGCGCATGGCTGGGCAGATGCCGTCGACCAAGGGTGTGCTCTAGATGCAGACGGTCGCTGTCATCGATTACGGCATGGGCAATCTGCATTCGGTGGCCAAGGCGCTGGAGCACGTCGGTGCCGGCCGGGTGCTGGTGACCAGCGATGCCCAGGTGATCCGCGAAGCCGATCGCGTGGTGTTTCCCGGGGTCGGTGCGATCCGCGACTGCATGGCCGAGATCAAGCGCCTGGGCTTCGACGAGCTGGTGCGTGAAGTCAGCGTCGATCGGCCGTTTCTCGGCATCTGCGTCGGCATGCAGGCATTGCTCGAACGCAGCGAAGAGAATGACGGGGTCGATTGCATCGGCCTGTTCCCCGGTCAGGTGCGCTTCTTCGGCAAGAATATGGTCGAGGATGGTGAAAAGCTGAAGGTGCCGCACATGGGCTGGAACGAGGTGAGTCAGGCGGTCAGGCACCCGCTGTGGCACGACATTCCGGACCTGGCACGCTTCTACTTCGTGCACAGTTATTACGTCGAGGCCGGCAAGCCGCAGCAGGTGGTCGGTCGCGGTCATTACGGCAAGGACTTCGCCGCGGCGCTGGCCGAGGGCTCGCGCTTCGCCGTGCAGTTCCACCCGGAGAAAAGCCATACCCATGGCCTGCAACTGCTGCAGAACTTCGCCGCCTGGGATGGGCGCTGGTAGATGAGCAAGGCCAAACACAAGCCGCCGATCCTCAGCCTGACGCCGGAGCAGGAGCGTGAGGCGACCAGTGCCCTCAAGCGTTTCATGGAGGAGCGCTTCGAGCTGCAACTGGGTTCGTTCGAGGTCGCGGAGATCCTCGAGCTGTTTACCCGCGAAATTGCGCCGCACTATTACAACCGGGCGATTTTCGATGTGCAGACCGTCCTCAAGGACAGGTTCGAGAGCATCGAAAGCGACCTCTGGGCGCTCGAGAAGAGCTGATCCTCACCGAATCCAACGACTTGAACAGGTTCAACCGATGCTGATTATTCCCGCTATCGATCTGAAAGACGGCGCCTGCGTGCGCCTGCGCCAGGGCCGTATGGAAGATTCCACGGTGTTCTCCGACGACCCGGTGAGCATGGCCGCCAAGTGGGTGGACGGCGGCTGCCGCCGCCTGCACCTGGTCGACCTGAATGGTGCCTTCGAAGGCCAGCCGGTCAACGGCGAGGTGGTCACCGCCATCGCCCGGCGCTATCCGCACCTGCCGATCCAGATCGGCGGTGGCATCCGTTCGCTGGAAACCATCGAGCACTACGTGCGCGCCGGCGTCAGCTACGTGATCATCGGCACCAAGGCGGTGAAAGATCCGCAATTCGTCACCGACGCCTGCAAGGCCTTCCCGGGCAAGGTCATCGTCGGCCTGGATGCCAAGGACGGTTTCGTCGCCACCGATGGTTGGGCCGAGGTGTCCACGGTGCAGGCCACCGACCTGGCCAGGCGCTTCGAGGCCGATGGGGTGTCGGCCATCGTTTATACCGATATCGCCAAGGATGGCATGATGCAGGGCTGTAACGTCGAGGCCACCGCGGCCCTGGCCGCCGCCAGCCGGATTCCGGTGATCGCCTCGGGCGGTATCCACAACCTCGGCGATATCGAGAAGCTGCTGCTGGCGCGCTCGCCAGGCATCATCGGCGCCATCACCGGCCGGGCGATCTATGAAGGCACCCTGGATGTGGCCGAAGCGCAGGCGCTGTGCGACACCTACAACGGCTGATGTAGGGCGGGTGCAACCCGCCACGCTCGACGCATTGTTTATCGGTGGGTCGCACCCACCCTACGGGAACACCGCTATGGCACTGGCAAAACGCATCATCCCCTGCCTCGACGTGGACAACGGCCGCGTGGTCAAGGGCGTCCAGTTCGAGAATATCCGCGATGCCGGCGACCCGGTGGAGGTCGCCCGCCGTTACGACGAGCAGGGCGCCGACGAGATCACCTTCCTCGACATCACCGCCAGCGTCGACGGTCGCGACACCACCCTGCATACGGTCGAGCGCATGGCCAGCCAGGTGTTCATTCCGCTGACCGTGGGCGGCGGCGTGCGCAGCGTGCAGGACATCCGCAACCTGCTCAATGCCGGCGCGGACAAGGTCTCGATCAACACCGCGGCGGTCTTCACCCCCGAGTTCGTCGGCGAGGCGGCTGCGCGCTTCGGTTCGCAGTGCATCGTCGTCGCCATCGACGCCAAGTGCGTTTCGTTGCCCGGCGAAACCCCGCGCTGGGAAATCTTCACCCACGGTGGGCGCAAGCCGACCGGTCTGGATGCCGTGCTCTGGGCGAAGAAGATGGAAGACCTCGGCGCCGGCGAGATTCTCCTCACCAGCATGGATCAGGACGGGGTGAAGCGCGGCTACGACCTCGGCGTCACCCGTGCCATCAGCGAGCTGGTCGGCATCCCGGTGATCGCCTCCGGTGGCGTCGGCAACCTCGAACACCTGGCCGCAGGCATTCTCGAGGGCAAGGCCGATGCGGTACTGGCCGCGAGCATCTTCCACTTCGGCGAATACACCGTGCCCGAAGCCAAGGCCTATCTGGCCAGTCGCGGCATCGTGGTGCGCTGAGAGGCTGCCGAGCGAAGCTGGGAGCGAGTCGGCAGCATTCGCCGGCACGCTGCGTTAGTGTGTCGGCTGGCGTCTGCCGAGGCGCTGCAGGACACATGCATAAATGCGTCATGGCCTGTCTGCCAGCGGACAGGCCGGGGCATTCCCCATGGTGCGACTGGGCGCAGATGAACGGGCTGAGTATGCTGCGCTGTCCTGCCTCCCGCGAAATTGTCCTGCCCTCACCAAATAAAGAGTATGCACATGTACAAACGCCTGCTGTTTGCGCTGGCCGGCGTCGTATTCGGGCTGAGTGCTAGCGCTCACGCCGAATTGGCGCCGGACTATCGCGTGGTTCTGCTCACCGAGAACTTCCCGCCCTACAACATGGCGAGCAACGGCAAGAACTTCGCCCGGGAAGACAATCTGCACGGCATCGCCGTGGATATCCTGCGCGAGATGTTCAAGCGCGCCGGAATCGACTACAGCATGACCCTGCGTTTCCCCTGGGAGCGTATCTACAGGCTGGCGCTGGAGAAGCCGGGTTACGGCGTGTTCGTCACCGCGCGTCTACCCGAGCGGGAAGCGCTGTTCAAGTGGGTCGGGCCGATCGGTCCGGACGATTGGGTATTGCTCGGGCGCAGCGACAGCACTATCACGCTGGACAGCCTGAAGGATGCCGGGCGGTACAAGGTCGGCGCCTACAAGGGCGATGCGATCGCCGACCATCTGCAGCAGCAGGGCCTGCAGCCGATTACCGCCTTGCGCGACCAACTGAACGCCAAGAAACTCATGGCCGGGCAGATCGACCTCTGGGCTACCGGCGACCCCGCCGGACGTTACCTGGCGAAACAGGCGGGTGTCTCCGGATTGAAAACGATCCTGCGTTTCGACAGCGCCGAGTTGTACCTGGCGCTCAACAAGGGGGTTCCCGACGAGGTGGTACAGAAGCTGCAGTCTGAACTGGACCGGATGCGCGCAGAAGGATTGGTTGACGACATCCGCAACAGTTATCTGTAAAACAGGACTCAGCAACTTGGCCACGAGCCGGGCTGCCGCTAGCCACAATCTCCACACTTGCGAGCGGGAAGACTAATGTTGAAGAAAATTATAAAAAGCAGTCTGTTGTTCGGCCTTCTCTTCAGCGTCTGCGCGGCCCATGCCGAGTTGCCCTATGGCTACAAGGTGGTACTGCTGACCGAGAACTTCCCGCCGTTCAATATGGCGGTCGACGACAAGAACTTCGCCCGTGACGACGGCATCGACGGCATCAGCGCCGAGATCGTCCGGGCGATGTTCAAGCGCGCCAAGATCGACTACAGCCTGAGTCTGCGTTTCCCCTGGGACCGGCTGTACCGGCTGACCTTGGACAAGCCCAATTACGGGCTGTTCTCCACCACCTTTACCCCGGAGCGCCAGCCGCTGTTCAAGTGGGTGGGACCTATTGCCAACACCGGCTGGGTGCTGCTTGCCGCGCCAGGCAGCAACCTCAGTGTGGCGAGCTTGCAAGAGTCCGGGCAGTACAAGGTCGGCGCCTACAAGAACGATGCGGTCAGCCAGCATCTGGAAAGCCAGGGGCTGCAGCCGATCAACGCGCTGCGCGACCAGCAGAACGTGCAAAAGCTGATCAAGGGACAGATCGACCTGTGGGCCACCACCGACCCGGTCGGGCGCTACCTGGCCAAGCAGGAAGGCGTCGGCGGTCTGACCACCGTGCTGCGCTTCAATGAGGCTGAGCTCTACCTGGCGCTGAACAAGGACACCCCGGATGAGGTGGTGCAGCGCTTGCAGAAGGCGCTGGACGAGCTGCGCAGCGAAGGTTTCGTCGAGGAGATGACCAACAGCTATCTGTAGTCGTTAACCGGCGTTAAAAAGCCCGGCCTTGAGTGATCAAGGTCGGGCTTTTTGCTTGGGATGGGTTCAATCGCCGCGGGTGATGCTCAGCCCCTTGAGCAGGTTGAGCGCCTGGCTCAGCTGGTAGTCGTCATCCTGTGGGCGCGCCGGCTTGCTGGCTTGGCCCCGGCTCGGTTTGTCCGCGCCGCCGTTGCCGTTGCCCAGGTGGCCTTGCAGGTCGGCTTCCTTGATGTTGGCCTCACCCTGTTCGCGGGTCAGTTTGGCGCGCGCCACTTCGATGTCCGGCACTATGCCCTGGGCCTGGATCGAACGGCCATTGGGGGTGTAGTACAGGGCGGTGGTGAGCTTCAGGGCGCTGTTGTTGTTCAGCGGCAGCACCGTTTGCACCGAGCCCTTGCCGAAGCTGTCGGTGCCCATCAGCACGCCGCGTTTGTGGTCTTGCAGGGCGCCGGCGACGATTTCCGAGGCCGAGGCGCTGCCGCCATTGATCAGCACCACCAACGGCACGCCTTCGCTGGCGTCGATCGGGTCGGCGGAGAAGCGCAGCTCGGAGTTGGCGATGCGTCCTTCGGTGTAGACGATCAGGCCTTTCTTGAGGAAATGGTCGGATACCTCGACCGCGGCCTGGAGCACGCCGCCGGGGTTGTTGCGCAGATCCAGGACCAGGCCGTGCAGCCGCTTGCCGTTGTCCTTGCGCAGCTTGTTCAGGGCCTTGCCGACTTCCTCGCCGGTATTGAACTGGAACTGGGTGATGCGCACATAGCCGTAGCCGTCCTCGAGCAGTTGGCTCTTGACGCTCTTGACCTTGATCACTGCGCGGGTCAGTTCGACGTCGAAGGGCTTGCCGCCCTCGCGCACCAGGGTCAGGCGGATCTTGCTGCCGGCTTCGCCGCGCATCTTGTCGATAGCTTCCAGCATCGACAGGCCCTTGGTCGGCTGGCCGTCGATCCTGACGATCAGGTCGCCCGGCAGGATCCCGGCTTTCGAGGCCGGGGTGTCGTCGATCGGCGAGACCACCTTGACGAAGCCGTCTTCCATGCCGACTTCGATGCCCAGGCCGCCGAACTCGCCGCTGGTGCTTTCCTGCAGCTCGCGGAAGGTTTGCGGGTCGAGGTAGGCGGAGTGGGGGTCGAGATTGCTGAGCATGCCCTTGATCGCATTTTCCAGCAGGGTCTTGTCGTCGATCGGTTCGACATAGGCCGCCTTGATGCGATCCAGCACCTCGGCGAAGGTGCGCAGCTCGTCCAGCGGCAGCGGCGCCTTGTCAGTCGCGATGGTCGCCGCCGGCAGCGCTTCGGCGGCCTGCAGCAGGTGAGGGCCGCCGAGCAGTGCGATAGCCAGGGCCAGAGAGGTGAGGCGAGACAGATGCGGCATGTCGAACTAACTCCTAGAGAGGTGAGCGCAGCGCTTATCCTTGCGTGCGGCACCATTGCGCAGGGTCGCTGGGGCGGCCCTGCTGGCGGATCGCGAAATACAGCGCGGGAGTGTCTTGCCCGCCGCTGGTGCCCACTGTGGCGATGGGTTCGCCGGCGTTGACTACGTCGCCGGCGTCCCTGAGCAGGCTCTGGTTGTGTCCATACAGGCTCAGGTAGCCATTGCCATGATCGAGAATGACCAGAAGCCCGGCGCCGCGCAACCAGTCGGCGAACACCACGCGGCCGCCATGCACGGCGCGGACCTGGCTGCCGGCGCTGGCGCCGATCAGTACGCCATCCCATTTGGTCCGCGCGTCAGTGCCGCGCGGGGTGCCGTAGCGGGCGACCAGGCGGCCATCGACCGGCCAGGGCAATTTGCCGCGGGCCTGGGCGAAAGGCCCGCCATAGGTGCTGCCAGAGCTGACCAGTGGGCCGCTGCCAGGCTTGCTGGCGGCTGCGGTGCTGCTGCGCTGTTGCTCGCGTGCGGCGATCAAAGCCTGTTGCCGTGCCTGTTCGGCTTCGCGCGCTTGGCGGGCCAGGGTCGCTTCGATAGTCTTCAGGACCCTGGCCAGTTGTGCCTGCTCCTGCTGGCGGGCCTTGAGCTTGCGGTCGCGGGCGGAATATTCCTGGTTCAGTTTGGCCAGGGCCAGCTGGCGTTCCTTGCGGGCCTGGGCGAGTTGCTCGACGCGCGTGTCCAGGGCGCTCTTGTGTTCCAGCAGCTGGTTCTGCTGGTTGACGATGTCCTGTTCGACGTTGGCCAGCTGACGCAAGGTTTCGTTGAAGGTGGCCAACTGCTCCATGCGCGCTTCGCTGAGGTAGTCGTAATAGGTCAGGGTGCGCGAGAATTTTTCCGGATTCTGCTGGTTAAGCAGCAGCTTCAGGTATTCCTGGCGGCCGCTCTGGTAGGCGGCGCGGGCTTGAATGCCGATCAGTCGTTGTTGCTCGAGGCGCGCGTCATTGAGTTTTTTTTTCTCCTGGTCGAGGCGCTGGATTTCCTCTTCGCCGTCTTTCAGGTTTTTCTGCAGCTCCTTGACCTGCTTTTCCAGTTCGCCCATTTCGGTTTCGGTCTTGCGCAGGTCTTTCTGCACTCCGGATTTGTCCTGCTGCAACTTCTCCAGCAGCTTTTTCAGCTCGGCCACGTCGCTGCGCGCGGCTTCCAGCTGTTTCTGGGTGGCGGCTTTCTCGTCGGCAAAGGCCGGAGTCAGCAAGCAGGCGAGGAAAATCAGGGCAAGGAGGCGAAACATGGTACTGGCGACACCTGGGCGGGAGACGGGCCTAGTATGCCTAAAAATCCAGCGGCAGGCTGCAAGATGCGTTGACCGCTCGGCGCTGCCGGCAGTCCCGGGGTTGCCGGGTTGTTGGGCCTCGCGGAGCTCCGCCCAACCTACGCAGGCCAGTGTCGTGTCAATCCTGAAATGGCGGATCACTGTAGGGTGGGTGAGGCCGCCTAGGTCGGGCCGCGCAGGTTAGCGGCGCGGATCAGGCACCGCCATCGTGGCGCGCCGCGTAACCCACCAGGCGATATGCCTGCGTTGCGCCAATGGTGGGTTACGGCGCAACGGATCTTGCGGGTTCATCGCTATCGGCAGCGTGCGCCTAACCCACCCTACAGGGGATCGCGGTATATGGGTAAGACCGCGATTGACCGACATTTCAACGTTGTCGTGACACTACTTCAGCTGAATGATGCTGGTGCCGGTCATTTCCTCTGGGATCGGCAGGCCCATCAGGGTCAGCATGGTCGGCGCCACATCGGCCAGCACGCCGCCTTCGCGCATGCTCAGCGGGCGCTTGCCGATGTAGATGAAGGGCACCGGCTCGCAGGTGTGGGCGGTGTGCACCTGGCCGGTGCAGGCATCCTCCATTTGCTCAACGTTGCCGTGGTCGGCGGTGAGCAGGGCCTCGCCGCCGACCTTGTCCAGCGCCGCGACGATGCGGCCGACACAGCTGTCCAGGAACTCCACGGCCTTGACCGCGGCGTCGAACACGCCGGTATGGCCGACCATGTCGCCGTTGGCGTAATTGACGACGATCACGTCGTAACGCTGCTGCTCGATGGCCTCGACGATCCGGTCGGTGACCTCCGCTGCGCTCATCTCGGGCTGCAGGTCGTAGGTGGCGACATTCGGCGACGGAATCAGGATGCGCTCCTCACCTTCGAACGGTTCTTCGCGCCCGCCGGAGAAGAAGAAGGTGACGTGGGCGTACTTCTCGGTCTCGGCGATACGCAGCTGGGTCTTGCCGTTCTTCGCCAGGTATTCGCCGAGCACATTGGTCAGGCTGGCCGGGGCGAAGGCGCTGGGCGCCGGAATGCTCGCGGCGTACTGGGTGAGCATGACGAAGCCGGCCATTTGCGGCAGGCGCGCGCGCGGGAACTCCTGGAAATCGGGCTCGACGAAGGCGCGGGTCAGTTCGCGGGCGCGGTCGGCGCGGAAGTTCATGAACACCACGGCGTCGCCGTCTTCGACCCGGACCGGCTCGCCGAGGGTGGTGGCTTTGACGAACTCGTCGTTCTCGCCGCGGGCATAGGCGGCCTGCAGGCCTTCGAAGGCATTGCTGGCGTTGAACTGGCCCTGGCCGTTGACGATCAGGTTGTAGGCCTGCTCGACGCGGTCCCAGCGGTTGTCGCGGTCCATGGCGAAGTAGCGGCCAATCAGGCTGGCGATACGGCCCTTGCCGAGCCTGGCGAAGGTGCTGTCGAGCCGTTCGATGAAGGCCTGGGCGCTTTTCGGCGGGGTGTCGCGACCGTCGAGGAAGGCGTGCAGATAAATTTTATCGGCGCCGCGTTGGGCGGCCAGTTCGGCCATGGCGACCAGGTGGTCCTGATGGCTGTGCACGCCGCCGTCGGACAGCAGGCCGAGGATGTGCACGGCCTTGCCGGCGTTCACCGCCCGATCCACCGCACCGGTGATCGCCGGGTTGTCGAAAAACTCGCCGTCGCGGATGGCCTTGGTCACCCGGGTGAAGTCCTGATACACCACGCGGCCGGCGCCGAGGTTCATGTGGCCGACCTCTGAATTGCCCATCTGGCCGTCCGGTAGGCCGACGTCCATGCCTGAGCCTGAGATCAGGCTGTGCGGCTGGTTGGCGCGCAGCTGGTCGTAGACCGGCGTGTTGGCGGCATGGATGGCGTTGTATTCGGTGCTGTCACTGTGACCGAAGCCGTCGAGAATGATCAGGACCAAAGGTTTGGGCGTGGCGCTCATTAATCTGGCTCGCTGTGCATGAAGGGCGAAAGGCCGGACATTTTAAGGCCTGGTGTCGGATCCGTCACCGCTGGGCGGGGTGTGGCCGACCTGTGGGGCTGTGTATACTGCCGGGATTTTACCGTCCCCGGAACCACCTCATGCTTGCCAATCTGATTGAATTTGCCTCTACCCACTATGTATTGGGCGGATTGTTCGTTGTCCTGCTGGCGCTGCTGATCTTCACGGAACTGCGCAAAGGCGGGCAAAGCCTGAGCAGCCGCCAGCTGACCGCCTTGATCAACCAGGAGCAAGGCCTGGTACTGGATGTGCGCGGGCAGAAGGATTTCTCTGCCGGCCATATCGTCGGCGCCCTGCATATCCCCTATGAAAAAGTCGCCAGCCGCATCGCCGAGCTGGAAAAGTACAAAGACAAGACCCTGATCGTGGTCGATGCCATGGGCCAGCATGCCGGTACGGTCAGTCGCGACCTGAAAAAAGCCGGTTTCAATGCCGCCAAGCTGTCTGGCGGGATTGCCAGCTGGCGCGGCGACAACCTGCCATTGGTGAAGTGATATGTCCGCCGTCGTCATTTATTCCAGCGATTGGTGCCCCTACTGCATGCGCGCCAAGCAGTTACTGGCCCGTAAGGGCGTGAGCTTCGATGAAATCAAGGTCGACGGCCAGCCCGAGGTGCGCGCGGAGATGACCCGCAAGGCGCGGCAGACCTCGGTACCGCAGATCTGGATCGGCGGCAATCATGTTGGTGGTTGCGACGATCTGTATGACTTGGAGCGCGCGGGTAAGCTGGATGCGCTGCTCGAGGCTTAGTACTCTCCTCCTTTTCAACTCAGTACCCACGACAAGAAGGCTTTGCCATGACTGAACAAGCTAGCAACGGCGGCGCCGCCCAGGGCGAACAGAATCCGCAGTTTTCCCTGCAGCGCATCTATGTCCGCGACCTGTCCTTCGAGGCGCCGAAGAGCCCGGAAATCTTCCGTCAGGAATGGACCCCGAGCGTTGCCCTGGACCTGAACACCCGGCAGAAGCCGCTCGATGGCGACTTCCATGAAGTGGTGCTGACCCTTTCGGTCACCGTGAAGAATGGCGAAGAAACCGCCTTCATCGCCGAAGTTCAGCAAGCCGGGATCTTCCTGGTCAAGGGCCTGGACGCCGCGTCCATGAGCCACACCCTGGGCGCGTTCTGCCCGAACATCCTGTTCCCCTATGCGCGCGAAACCCTGGACAGCCTGGTGGTGCGCGGCTCTTTCCCGGCCCTGATGCTGGCGCCGGTGAACTTCGACGCGCTCTACGCGCAAGAACTGCAGCGCATTCAGCAGCAGGCTGGCGAGGCCGCTCCGGCCCATTGAGCCGTTGCCGCAGATAAAAAGCGCCCTTAGGGGCGCTTTTTTGTGCGTGGCAGGCTGCCGAGGCGGTGGTGCGCACGGCGCACCCTACTCGGATAGCGCTGCAGTTTTTTATTGCGCTGCGGCGAAATCCTGCTGGCGCCAAGCCTCGTAGACCGCCACCGCCACGGTATTGGACAGGTTCAGGCTGCGACAGCCTTCGCGCATCGGCAGGCGCAGGCACTGCTCGGCCGGCAGGCCGTCGCGGATGTCCTGGGGCAGGCCGCGGCTTTCCGGGCCGAACAGGAAGGCGTCGCCGGGCTGGTAGCGCACCTGGTGATAGAACTGGGTGCCTTTGGTGGTGAAGGCGAAGACCCGCGGCTGGCCGAGGCTCTGCAGGCAGCCGGGGAGGTCCGCATGGCGCTGCAGGGTGGCGTATTCGTGATAGTCGAGGCCGGCGCGGCGCAGGCGCTTGTCGTCCAGCTCGAAGCCCAGTGGCTCGATCAGGTGCAGGTGGCAGCCGCTGTTGGCGCAGAGCCTGATAATGTTGCCGGTATTCGGCGGAATTTCCGGTTGAAAAAGGATCACGTGAAACATGCTCGGCTCCAAGCCTGAAGACGCTCGGCATTCTACTCCTGATCCGGGCCCGCGACCGCGTCCCTGGGCGCGGGTGATCGGCTCCCTGGCCTTATTCGGTTTTCTGATCGGCCTGATGATCGGCCGTATGCTGCAGCCCGACCCTTTGCGGCTGGCCAGTGTCGAGGTGGTGGAGCAGGGGCTGCAGCTGTGGTTCAACGTCGAGCCGAGGGCGCGTGCCGACCACATCGGCGGGGTGTTTTTCCTGCGGGTCGAGAGTCTGGGGCGCGAGCAGCAGGGGCAGTTGCGCCTGCAGGGCAAGGTGGTCAATTGGCGGCTGCGACGCGAGGGGCGGGACTTGCTGCTGCGGGTGCTGGCGGCCCGTCCGCTGCGCGGCGAGTGGCATGCCGAGGAGCTGGACGGGCGCTGGCGGCTGACGATCAGCCTGGCGTACGAATAAAA
>NZ_JBFIIG010000091.1:0-16538 GCF_041601375.1 Pseudomonas sp.
CGGGACCTACTGATTACAAGTCAGTTGCTCTACCAGCTGAGCTATACCGGCATTTCAGGGGCGCCATTATATCCATTCATCTGGCCGAGTAAAGTCGTCTGCGCATTGTTTCTTCTGAATATGTTCACGCCTTCGCCAGCCTGCCGTCGGCGGCGTTCTCGGGCATGCCGTTCGGGGGCAGGGGGCGTTCTCGGCACTGCTTTCTCTGTCCTCTCATCCGTCTATCCATGTAGGTCATGGGATCTGTGGCTAAGGCAGCTGCAGACCGCCCGCGGCTGCAGTGCAAAAGCATGGTGCCGGGTCGACTTTCCTGTAAGCGCGAGGCGGGGGTGCAGGTCGCTGTCCGGTGTTGGGGCAGGGCTAAACAGGCTGTTTGTTGCGGGTCTGGTGATTAGCAGCGAAATCCTTATGCACAAGCACAAGGGATTTCCTAAGAGTGCGCGCACATTTTGTGAGGTGTTTCGCGGTTTTTTATAAGTGTCTGTTTTTATTGGTCTTTGTATTGCGCTCAAAAAATGTACAGGCGCCGTCGAGGGCGCTGATCGGGGCGTTTGGCGAGTCTGCTCAGAATCTATCAACACAGTTATCCACAGATAATGTGGGTAACTTGGGTGGGCTCAGCGGCGTTCGGCGAGCAGCAGCAGGTTGCGTGGGGTGAGCTGCTGCGGGCAGAAGCTGCCGAGGCGTACGCTGAAGCCCTGCTCTTGCAGGTAGAGCGCGCGGTCGAGCAGCAGCCAGAGTTCCAGGGGGCGGCGGAACAAGCCGCGCAGCAGTTCCAGGTTGCGCACCTGGGCCAGTCGTTGCCAGCCCTGGGCTTGCAGTCGTTGCCAGTCTCTTGACCGGGCTGGTGCGGGCAGTTGTTTCAGGGCGGCGAGGTCTGTGCAGTAGTCGGCGAAGTCTTTCGCCAGCCAGGCCGTCGGCAGGGACGGTGTGGGCAGGTACTGGTCGATGCCGCGCAGTTCGCGTTGCAGCACGTCGAATGCCAGGCGCCAGGCCATGGAGCGATCGCGCTGGCGGCGCACGCGGGCGCCAGCGGTGACGGTTTCGCTGAGTGGCAGGGCCAGGTCATCCAGCGAGAGTCGCAAGGCCGATGCCTGGGCGGCAGCGGAGAGCGCCTGGTAATCGGGGCTGGCGATGCGGTTGTAGCAGCACGGCGCTATGGCCAATTGCGTGCAGCCGGCCGCGCTGGCGAGCTGTATCAGGCGCACATGCAGATCGCCGCAGGCGTGCAGGGCGACCGGGGTGTGTTCGCGGCCGAGTTGCGCGCCGGCATCGGCGCCGAGTACGTCCTGCTGCAGATGGCGGGCGTTGAGGTGCAGGCGCTGGCTGAGCAGTTGCCCGCTGTGGACCAGCTCGGGATTGTGTTCCAGGCAGGTCAGGGGCCGTCCGTCATGCGCCAGCATGCGGCCGAGATGGCCTTTGCCGGCGCACCAGTCGAGCCAGTGTCGGGCGGGCTGGTGAAACTGCAGGCAGCCGGCGAAGGCCTGGATCTGTTGCCATTTGCGCCCCGGCACGTCGACCGAGAAGCGCGCCGGCAGTGGCGGCGAGGGCTGTGGCGTGAAGGCGCCGACGCGGCTCAGGGCGCTGGCCTGCGCGGCGAGCCCGGTAAAGGGCGCGGGTGCATCGAGCAGGTGCGGCTGGTTGTGGCTGGCCTCGGCCTGTTCCAGGCTGCGCGCTCTGAGCCAGCGGGCGAGTTGCGGGTGTTGGTGTTCCCACGGCAGTTGCCGCTGGGTGAATGGCCGCGGCTGCCAGAGCGCCTGGTGCTGCAGGACAAAGGCATCCAGCGCCTGGAAGCGCTGGAGCAGGCTGTCGCCGCTGAGGGGGGAGTCGTTCATGCGCGTGTCGTCATGCCTGGGCGAGCGCCCCGTCGCGTCAGCGGCCCTGGCAGGCGTCGACCCTGAGCCAGCGTTCCAGCAGCTTGAAGCCGCGCACCAGGATGAAGGCGATCAGCAGGTAGAACATGCCGGCGGCGAAGAAGATCTCCACCGGCAGGTAGGTGCGGGCGATGATGGTGCGGGCCATGCCGGTCAGCTCCAGCAGGGTGACGGTGCTGGCCAGGGAGCTGGCCTTGAGCATCAGGATCACTTCGTTGCTGTAGGCGGGCAGGCCGATGCGCGCGGCGCGCGGCAGGACGATATAGAGCATGGTCTGCCAGCGGGCCATGCCCAGTGCGCGTGCCGCTTCCACTTCACCCGGCGGTACGGCCTGGATCGCCCCGCGGAGGATCTCGGCGATATAGGCCGCGGTGTGCAGGGTCATGGTCAGGATGGCGCACCAGTAGGCCGAGCGCAGGTAGGGCCAGAGCGGGCCCTCGCGCACGGCTTCGAACTGGGCCAGGCCGTAGTAGACCAGGAACAGCTGCACCAGCAGTGGCGTACCGCGGAAGAAGAAGATGTAGCCGTAGGGCAGGGCGCGCACGTACCAGTGTCGGGAGGCGCGGGCGATACCCAGGGGGATGGCCAGGATCAGGCCGGCGACAACCGCGATGGCCACCAGCTCCAGGGTCAGCAAGGCGCCTTCGGCCAGGCGTGGCAGCCATTTGATGATTACTTCCCAGTTCATCCCGCGCTCCTGATAAAGCCGCGGCTGGAGCGCTTCTCAAGGAAGTGCAGGCCGATCATGGCGACTATGGTGAGGCCCAGGTAGATAAAGGCCGCCACCAGGAAAAAGGTAAAGGGTTCTTTGCTCGAGGTGACGGCGATCTGCGAGCGGCGCATGATTTCTTCCAGGCCGATCACCGACACCAAGGCGGTGTCCTTCATCAAAATCATGAACAGGTTGCCCAGGCCGGGCAGGGCGATGCGCCACATCTGCGGCAGGATCAGGCGCCAGAAGATCCGCGGCACGGACAGGCCCAGCGCCTGACCGGCTTCGCGATGACCCTTGGGGATGGCGAGTATCGCCCCGCGGAACACCTCGGTGGCATAGGCGCCGAAGCACAGGCCGAGGGCGATGGTGCCGGCGGCGAAGGCGCTCAGTTCGAGGCTCTCGATGCCCAACTGGTCGGCCAGGTTGCGCATCACCTGCACGGAGCCGAAATAGATCAGCAGCACCCAGAGCAGTTCGGGGATGCCGCGCACTATGGTCGAATAGGTGCCGCCAAGCCACTGCAGCGGCTTGTACGGGGAAGTCTTGGCCAATGCGCCGAGCAGGCCGAGCACCAGACCCAGGGCCAGCGCGCTGAGCGCCAGCTTGATGGTCATCAGGGTGCCGGCGGCCAGGGCCGGGCCGAATCCGTAGAGATCTAGAGTCATGGGGGGTCAGAAGCCTGCACCGCCCGCGAGGGCGACGCAGGGCAGGCTGCTCAGTAAATGCTGAACGGGAAGTACTTGTCGTTGATCTTCTTGTAGGTGCCGTCTTCGATGATGGCCTGCAGCGCGGCGTTCAGCCTCTCGCGCAGCGGATCGCCCTTGCGCACGGCGATGCCGATCTTGTCATTGTCGAATACCGGCTCGCCCTTGAACTCGAAGTCCTTGCCGGCGTCGCTCTTGAGCCATTCCCAGTTGACGAAGGTGTCCGCCAGCACGCCGTCGACCCGACCCGAAGTCAGGTCGAGGTAGGCGTTTTCCTGGGTGTCGTAGAGCTTGATGTCGACGACCCCGTCCAGGTTGTCTTCCAGCCAGGTGCCGGCGATGGTGGCACGCTGGGCGCCGATTACCTTGCCTTGGAGGCTGGCCTTGTCGGTCTTGAAATCGCGGCCCTTGGGCGCAATGAACTGCAGCTTGTTGGTGTAGTAGGGGTCGGTGAAGTCGACGGCCGCCTGGCGTTCTTCGGTGATCGACATCGACGCGATCAGGAAGTCGAATTTCTTGGCGTTGAGGGCCGGGATGATGCCGTCCCAGTCGGAGGTGACCACTTCGCACTCGACTTCCATCTTGGCGCACAGGGCCTGGCCGATTTCCACGTCGAAGCCGCCGACCTGGCCGCTGGCGTCGATCAGGTTGAAGGGCGGATAAGCGCCTTCGGTGCCCATCTTGAGTTTTTCAGCGGCGATGGCGCTGGTGCCGAAAGCCAGGGTGGCGGCTGCGGCGAGCAGGATCTTCTTGTATTTCAGCATGCGAGAGTTGCTCCGTGTTTAGCGATTGCTGGACATGAATTGTTTGCAGCGCGCCGAGGTCGGGTTGTCGAACACCTGCTCGGGCGAGCCTTGTTCTTCCACCAGGCCCTGATGCAGGAACACCACTTCACTGGACACCTGACGGGCGAAGCCCATCTCGTGAGTCACCAGCAGCATGGTGCGACCTTCATCGGCCAGTGCGCGGATCACATTAAGCACTTCTTGTACCATCTCCGGGTCGAGGGCCGATGTCGGCTCGTCGAACAGGATCACTTTCGGCTGCATGGCCAGGGTGCGGGCGATGGCCGCGCGCTGCTGCTGGCCGCCGGACAGCTGATTCGGGTAGACGTGGCGTTTCTCGCCGATGCCGACCTTGGCCAGCAGCACCTCGGCCCGCTCGATCGCCTCGGCCTTGCTCAGGCCGAGCACCCGGCGTGGCGCTTCGATGATGTTATCGAGCACGCTCATGTGCGGCCACAGGTTGAAATTCTGAAAGACGAAGCCCAGTTCGCTGCGCAGGCGGTTGATCTGCTTGCTATCGGCGGCGACCAGGTCGCCGTGCTTGCCGGGCTTGAGCTTGAGTTCTTCGCCGGCGACGATGATCTGCCCCTGGTTGGGGTTTTCCAGCAGGTTGATGCAGCGCAGGAAGGTCGATTTGCCGGAACCGGATGAGCCGAGAATGGAAATCACGTCGCCATCGCGCGCGGTGAGGGAGATGCCTTTGAGCACCTCGAGGTCGCCGAAACGTTTGTGCAGGTTGCGGATTTCCAGCGCTGGCGTGGCCTCGGCCATGGGGTGTCCTCTTCTTGTTCGAATGCGCTCAGGCGTTACGTGGCCCTCCTGGCGAGCCGTCAAGCTAGCATAGCGTTTCGCCAGCCGCCAAGCCGTTTGGTGTGCGTCTAGGGCCTGGTATGCCGCGGGTGTCGCCTGGTTGCTGCTGACTGTCGCGCAGACGCAATATCTGTCTGGATGATCAGCACCTATCGTCGAGCTACAGCCCAGTCAGGGCGCCGAAATGCTTCTTGTCCAGCTGCAGTTGTGCCCAAATCCAATAACTACGCTTGTTGAGTTTACGGTGATCTGCTCGGTGCTTCGCGTTTGCCACGTCCAGGAACACGGCTTGGCCATTCGGCGGCACCGGCACCCTGCGAGCTGCTGCTGGCGGTTAATGCAGGCAGCACTGCTTGAATTTTTTCCCGCTGCCGCAGGGGCAGGGAGCGTTGCGGCCCGGTTGGGGGGCCGCGCGCAGTGGGCTTGGAGTCGGCCGGGCGTGACTGCTGCGCTGGCCAAGCCAATAGGCATGCAGGGCGCGCACCGCCGGCTCGATGTCCTGGACTGACTGCTGGTGCTGGGCCGGGCTCATTTGCTCCAGCAGCGGGAAGAAGGCCTCGTTGCCGTGCAGGTCGATCGCCGCCAGGTGTGCGGCTTCGGCATCCGGCAGCTGCGGCCATTGGCCAAGGGCTACGCCGCGGATATAGCCGAAGCACCACTCCTCGACGATGGTGATGGTTTCGCCCCGCTGCTCACGCTGCTGAAACAGGGCCTCGAACTCAGCCGGGTACTCCATCAGCATCATCACGCAGTTATTCATATGCTGGATCAGCAGGGCCATAAAACGCTGCATTTCGGCACTCACCCAATCTAGTTCAGGCAGCTCGCCGCCCCACAGTTCCGGTAGCCAGCGGCTGGGCGGCAGTATTTCCGGGCCGGAGATCAGCGCGGTGAAAAAGCCGTCCAGTTCGCTGGCGTCCAGTATCGAGTCGTCGTTGCCGTACTTGAGCAAGATGCTCTCGACATAATCCAGTTCGGCTTCGCTGAGCGGGTCGGTATTCATGTGGTCATCTCGTGGTTCGGGTTAGATGTGCGCCGGGAAGTCTGGGTGTAGGGTGGGTTAGCGGCGCTGAAGGTGGTTGTTTACATCACCGCGCAAGCCGAGCGCGGCGTAACCCACCATTGCGGTTTACCGGTAGATCGCCATGGTGAGTTACGGCGCGCTCGGGTTTGGCGTTGTTTGCGTGACCCTGGTTCGCGCCTAACTCACCCTACGCCGCTGCCCTGCGGTTGATTTCCGACACAACCGCCACAATCGCATCCGCATCGGCATCCCCGAACGTGCCATCCAGCCCCTCATGGTGCAGCGCGGTGAAAGGCGGCTCGTAGAGTTGTCCCGCCTCTATGACGCCCTGCCTGGTCAGGCGCTCGATGATCATCTCGACAAAGCGAATCTGCTGGCTGCTGTAGCGGTTGTCGTCGAGGAACTGGCCGAATGCTTCTTTGGCGGCATTGCGGTCCAAGCCCACCAGTGAGCGGATCAGCAGCGTCAGCGGTTTATCGCGGCCATAGCACTCTTCGAAACGACTGCGGCTTTCTACCGGCTCGGAGTCATAGACGAAGTGCTCCAGTTCGTTCAGGTCGCTCGGCGTCAGCGCTCGGTTGTGTCTGAGCTTGGCGATGGCTACGTGGTTCTCGTTGGCGCGGATATAGGCCTCGACCTTCTTCCTGTACTGAGCGAGATTGATACCGGTGCTGAAGTTCTTGAGGTTAACTACAGTCGCTTCGCCGATCTGGTCGGTCAGCATGCTGTATACCGGGTTGCCGGGGCGGTGCTCGATGAACTGGATCAGCCCGCGCATCTGTCTCCGCAGTTGCTCGATCATAGGCAGAGTGATGTCCTGCCAATATTCTTCAGTTTGCACGTCCTGCAGCAGCGCGACCTCGGCATGCACGGCGGGAATGGCTTCCATCACTTCCAGTTGGCTGGCCAGCTCGATCACCTTGTCGCGGTAGGTCATGAAGTCGCTGGTCGAACGCAGCAACGCCAATTGCAGGTTGAGGCAGACCAGGTCGAACAGTTTGGCGCTGATGTGCTCAGCCTCGCGCTCGCTGGGCAGGCCGGCGACGTGGGTGCGCAGATCGCCTAGTGTCGCATCGTCCAGGGCGTTCCAGGCCTCGCGATCGGCAAAGCGGGTAACATGTTCAAGCTCGCTGCGGACGATGAAGTTATCCGGGTTCATTGCCGCTACTTCGTCGTGCAGTTCGTTGCTCAGATCGCCGCGCAGCACGACAAAGGCGTCGTACTTACCGATACCCTCCTCAATGTCTGCAGGTTGGCGAGACTGGCCTGATGACAGCAGCGACAGCAGATCCAGGCGTGCCTTGAACAGCCGTTTGCCCAGCGGCTCGGCCATGCCACCCAGTGCGCCCTTGGGGTTCTCGTTGAAGTATTCGAAGTTGGCGCAGAAGTCGAAGATGACGAACTCGCTCTTATGCATATCCGGCGCGAACAGGTTCGGGCACAGGCGGGTGCCGCGGCCAATCATCTGCAGGAACTTGACCTTCGAGCGTACCGCCTTGAAGAACACCAGATTCAGCACCTGCGGCACGTCGATACCGGTGTCCAGCATGTCTACCGAAATGGCGATCTGCGGCAGCTTGTTCAGCTTACTACCGAAGTCATCGATCAGGCTTTGCGCATAGCTCACCGCATGGGTGATAACCCGCGCGAACTCGCCGTTGTACTGCGGATAGTGGTGGTTGAAGCGGCGGGCGATAAATTCGGCGTGCTTCTGGTTGACCGCAAAAATGATGGTCTTGCCGATCTTGTCGCCGCCCTCCACTTTCAGGCCGTGCTGCATCAGGTGCTTGAGCATCAGGTCAACGGTGTGCTCGTTGAACAGTTGCTTGTTGACCTCGGAGGCGAGCACTTCGCTCGGGGTATCGTCTTGGCCAGAACGGTCGCCCCAGTCCAGCGATTCCCAGTGTTCTTTCTCATCGGCACTGAGTTGGTCATAGCGGATGCCCTCGCGCACGAACTTGATCGGTACCGAGTACGATTTCGGCGGTACCAGATAGCCGTCGCCTACTGCTTCATCCAAGCCGTAGGCATCGGTGGGTACCCCGGTTTCCAGGCCGAACAGGTGGTAAGTGTCGCGGTCCACCTCATCGCGCGGCGTGGCGGTCAGGCCGACCAGGTAGCTGTCGAAGTAGCGGAAGATCGCGCCGTACTTCTGATACACGCTGCGGTGCGCCTCGTCGATCACGATCAGGTCGAAGTGGCCGACGCCATACTTGCGGCGGTCGCCTTCCATCTGGTCGATCAGGCCCATCATGGTTGGATAGGTGCACAGGTAGACCCGGCCCTGGCCGTTCTTCTCGGTGACCAGATTGACCGGGCTGGAGTCAGGCAGAAACTCCTTGAAGGCATTGGCCGCCTGTTTGACCAGGGCCACGCGGTCAGCCAGAAACAGCACGCGCTTGACCCAGTTGGCGCGCATCAGCAACTCTACCAGGGCGATGGACATGCGCGTCTTGCCTGTGCCGGTGGCCATGGTCAGCAGCCCCGCGCGGCGACCCAGGGCCAGCGACTCGGCCATCGCGCGGACAGCCCGATGCTGATAGGCGCGCTCGACGATCTTGCTATTGATCGGCAGCGTGCGCACATCGGTTTGCAGATGATGGCGCTGGACGGCCAGTTCCAGCTCTTCGCGGCTGTAGAAACCTTGCACCTCACGCGGCGGTGCGCGGCGGTCGTCCCACAGCCAGGTGTGGTTACCGTTGCTGTAGAAAATCAGCGGGCGCTGGCCTTTTTCAGCCTCCAGGCAGTCGGCATACAGCTTGGCCTGCTGTTGGCCCACGTCCGGGTCTTTCAGGCTGCGCTTGGCTTCCACCACCGCAAGTGGCTTGCCGTCCGCGCCCCAGAGCACGTAATCGACAAAGCCCTGACCCTGCTCATTGGGCATGCCGCTAACGGGCACCTCGGCAGCGGCGTTTTTGCCCAGCTCCCAGCCCGCTTCGCGCAGCAGCACGTCGACAAACAAGCGCCGGGTGTCCGCCTCGTCATAGTCGTGGCTATCCGGCACGGCGAGATTGGCGGTCTTGGCCTGCGCCAGTTCGGCGCGGGTATCGGCCAGGCTGGCATCGAGGGTGCGCAGCATGGCCTCGCGTTCTGCCGGCAGCGCCGCCTGCTCGGCGATAGCCGCTTCACGTGCTTCCAGTTGCGCATGCAGGGCGGCGATCTGTAGCTGGAACTGGGCTTCCTGCTTCTTCAGCTCTTCGCGGGTGAATGCGGCGGCCTCGGCCACGCTGACCAGCCTGGGCACGCGCTTTTCGTCGAACTCGGCGGCAATGCTCTTGGGGTCGCTGGCGCGGGTATAGGTGCGCGCCAGCCAGAACAGTACATGGAACAGTTCGCGCACCAGCTTCATCGCATCGCCGTAACCAACGGGCTGCTTGGCATGCACCGCCTGGTTGCCGAACTTCTGGATCAGTCGTGCCTTCTGGTGGATCGGTGGCGGCAGCAGCCGCACAAACTCGATCTGGGTCAGCAACACATTCAGGCCGGTGTCATAGGGCATGCGCAGGTCGCGGTCATGCTCGTACAGCCAATGCACCGTTTGCTCCAGGGCATGCCGGGTGCGCATGCAGCAGGCGCGCGGGTCGGAGTACACCAGTTGCTCCGCGCCCGTGGCCGGTTCGAGAAGGGCTTTGAATTCAGGGGCGAGAAACTGGAAATTACTCATGGTGACTACTCACTTTCCGTTGTGCGGTAGGCCTGCATTTCATGGTTCGGCGCGGTAGGGGAGGCGAATTGCAGCTTGCCCTGCTGCTCGGCACCTGACGGGCTGGAGATGAACGACGAATTCAGGGGCAGGAACTGCAAGTAGGTCATTGTTTTATCCGTTTTCTTTGTAGAACACGCTTGCGATGAGCGAGCGTTAAAACCTACAATTACCGCAAATGGACTGGGGGTTCCCGGTCGGCGTCATGGCCTCGGTGCGATCACCGGGGCCTTTCGCTTTCTAGGGCTGGGTGAATTTTTAGGCCCCATCCGTCGAAACCGATGCCCACCTGCATGCGTCCGCCACTGCAGAAGAATTTCCGCTTGAGAAGATCGAACGCCCGGTTCGGCTGCTCTGGTTTTACCACTGACAGTCCAATGGGGCGCGCCACCAAATCGGCCAGCTGCAAGCCAGATGAGTTGGTTTTTTTGTCGGCAAATACGATCTCGAAGGGCAGCGTCTTCCCGAATTTATTGTCCCCCGCACAGATTCGCCTGAATTCCAGTTCCAATTCGGCGTCCTCCCGCTTGCCTCTGCACTCCACCACGACATGCGTAGTTGGTTGGTGTTGCTGTTTCTCTTCTAGCAGTTCGTAGAGCGTTTCCAAGCAAAAGCCCAGTGCCAAGTGATACGGATTGCTGGTTCGCTCACGCAACCGATGCTTGTCGATCACGCAGCTGATCAGAACGAAGTTGCTTGTTTCGATGATGTCGGTCAGTTCGGTTAGGAACTGTTCACGGTGCTGGCGACTATTGAATCTGAAACCGCCTTTTTCTTTGCGGATGTCGGTTTCATGCAGAACGACGAGATCGTGACCGAAGTGACTAAATTTAAAAGTCTCGATTGCGGGCACGACCCGCTGCGCGTAGTGGGTCTTATGAAATACGCAGAAGGCGAGAACAAACACCGGATAGTTCGGATCGACGTTTTCCAGTCCGTGGTCGCCACTTTCGTCCACATATACAACGTATTTGCTGAATGGCTTGTCTATCGGTCCGCACGTAGGGCTTTCCGGTGCGCTATCAGCCTCGCCTCCAAACAGCGGATATTGTTTGGGCTCCTGGCTCTTGGGGGCTTCAGTTGGAGCGGCAGTTTTCTCAGTCATTGCTTATGAGACCGGCTAAGGGTGCAGGGAGATAGTAATTTTTTTCCAGCTCGTCTGCTCGGAATATCCTTTGGTTGGTCGGGTGGGCGTGGCTTACGGCTGGCGTGGGGCCTTTCGCTGACTTGTGCAGCCCATTGCATGACCGCTGCAGAAACTGGAGTTTGCCCATAACTACGCCTATGTCTGTTGTTCGTCAGCCGTCGCCAGATGCTGGCGCACGCTGCTGATCGAATCCTGAATCCTGCGGCTGAAGCTCGAATGTTCGCGGTAGGTCATCACCAGGCGGTCGATGGCGCGGGTCATGGCCACGTAGAGCAGGCGCGCCTCGTCGGCTTCTTCTTCACCCTTCCTCGGCATTTCGCCCAGGCCAGGGATCAGTACCAGGCCGAATTCCAGGCCTTTGCTCGAATGCATGCTGACGATCTTGACCGCATCCTCGGCGCCATACAATGCGCCGCGGCCCTTGGCCGAGGCGCCCGAGCTGTAGGCGATGCCGGCCTCGCTCAAGACCCGTTCGATGCGCTGGGCCTGGCTGTTGCTGCGATAGATCACCGCCATGTCGTTGAGCACGCGGCCCTGGCCCTGTTCATCGCGGATGCGCTCGACGATGCAGTTCCATTCATGCCAGTCCGATTCACAGCGCAGCAGTTCCGGGAAGGCGCCGCGGCGTCCGGCGCTTTGCGGCGCGACTATGGGCACGCCATCCTCGCCGGCGTCGCGGGCGGTCAACAGTTCCAGGGCGAAGGCGCGGGCCACCGACAACACCTCGACGGTATTGCGGTAGTTCAGCCGCAGAATAGTGGTGCGGCCCTGGGCCTGCACGCCGACGCTGGCGAAGCTGAAGTCCAGCGAGCTTTTCGCGCCCTTGCCGCGATAGATCGACTGCGCGTCGTCATACAGCACCAGCAGCGAATTGCTTTCGGGGTCGATCATCTGCACCACCAGCTTGAACCACTCCGGCTGGAAGTCATGGCCCTCGTCGATCAGTACCGCCGCGTATTGCGCGCGCGGGATCAGGCCGCGATCCACGCCGTCGATGGTGTTTTCAACCATCTGCGCCATCTTGGCGTTGATCGATAAGTTCTGCGCGGGGCGATCGACGTTATAGGTCCTGAGCATCTCCGAGCACCAGGCGTGAAAATTAAGCACGGTGACCTTTTCGCTCAGGCCACGCTCGGCCAGCACCTGCTGCAAGCGGCCGGCCAGGGATTTGTTGTAGCAGAGCACCAGCACCGGCTTGCTCGACACCTGGGCCAGGTGCGCGCAGCGGTAGCCGAGGATCATGGTCTTGCCGCTGCCGGCGGCGCCGTGGATCACCCGGTGGCCTTCACCGAGGGAGCGCGCCAGTTGCTCCTGCTGCAAGTCCATGACCTTGATCAGGCTCGGCAGCGGCGCGTCCTGCTCGGCGAACAGGCCAAACTGTCCCGGTTGCGCGTTGACCCGCACCTCGGGGTAGAGGTGATAACGCACCCGGTCGATCTGCGGCAGGCTCAGGTGGCAGGGGAAGACGTGGTGGAACATGTCCCACAGGCGCTGCTGGAAGGCCTCGGCGTCCACCGATTCGGTCATCTCGTCCTGGAAAATAACCTGCTGCGGGTTGAGTACTTCGGCCAGGTCAGTGCCCTCGAACTGCTTGCGGGTGATCCGGGTCAGCACCACGCCCCAGCCGAACGGCATGATCAGGTTGCCGGCGCGCGGCGAGCCGGCCGGCTGCCGCAGCGCCGGGTCCTTCTGCAGCAGCATGCTGACTTCCATGGTGTAGGCCCGCGCCTGCAGCATCGGGTTCTTCTGGGTTTTCAGCTGGCCGTCGGCGAAGATCTTCGCCTGGCCGCGATCCATGCTCTGGATGGTATCCAGCTTCCAGTCCTTGACCTCCAGCACCAGCACCCCGCGTTGCGGATGCAGCACGACGAAATCCGGCTGCAAGGCCTTGGGCCCCACCGGGATATTGAACCAGCACAGGTAATCGTCTTCGAGCTTCTTCTCCAAGCGCTCGGCCAGGCGGCGCTCGCCGCTGGTGTCGAAACGGCAGGCGGTGCGGGCGGGGAAGAATTGAG
The DNA here is from genome assembly GCF_041601375.1 of Pseudomonas sp. Taxonomy (GTDB): domain Bacteria; phylum Pseudomonadota; class Gammaproteobacteria; order Pseudomonadales; family Pseudomonadaceae; genus Aquipseudomonas. The sequence continues at coordinate 12,778 of NZ_JBFIIG010000091.1, forward strand.
CCATAGGGGATTGCCTGTTCCGTGGCGTGCTGGGGGCACTGGTTGTCTATTGGCGCGGAATAAGCCCGTTACCTCGCTCCTTTAAAGAGCTTGGCAGAGAGCGGCCGCTAGTCATTTCTAGCAACGCTGGTGAACGCGGAATGCTGTAGCGATTCGAACTGGTGTTCAAGCTGAGCCGCACTTTGAATCTGACGAGATAGAACTGCGTCAATTGCTGCAACCTTGTCCAGGTAGCTGCGCTGCAGCTCTAGGGGCGGTAGTAAGAACTTTACCTCCTTCAATACCGTGGTATTCAATCCCGCCATAATCGCTCCGCGGGCAAGTTTTCTTAGCTGTTGTGCAAATGTTCCGCTTCTGGAAATTGTTGCAGCTAAGAACTCTGGCAGGCACTTAGCCGGATCTGGGCGAATGCGAAATAGGTGGTAGGAAATTCGCCCAGTCGGCGCGTTGCTGGGAACAACACAAGCGCGGCCGATAGTGCCCATGCGTGTAATTAGAACATCACCGGGACGGGCCTCAAATGCTTGAAGCTGAATCGCTTTTTCGGGACTGAGAAACTTTGAAGGACTGCCGACAAACCTGTTGTCATGAACATTCTCGATTCCCCATAGGGGCACCCCAGCCTCAGTAAGCTCGTGCACTTTAAGCTGTGTGCCAAAGGGGCCGCATCGAACCGCCGAACGATCAGATGCCACTATGTCGATTGATCCCTCGGGCCAGCCTTTCGGATTTGTCACCGGGTCGCCGAACATCTCCAGAAATACGGACTGCAGCAGCTGATCGAGTTTGGCGATGGCTTCGCGGCGCTTGGCGCGCAGCGCGTCGGCCTTGTCCAGAATCCGTGCTATACGGTGTTGTTCGGAAAGAGGTGGCAACCTCAAAGGAGTTGCTCGAATGTCGCCTTGAGTGATGTTAGTCATCGACCCGCTGGTGCCGCCCGCGCATTGCGAAAAATGTAATGCAGCTGCCTGCGAACGCAATGCCCGTAGCAGGTAACGAGGCGCGACAATATTGCAATCGGGAACCAACCTCAGAATCTTGTCTGATAGCAGTAGGTTTGGGTGATCAGTCTCGACCATGACAGGCGCACCAACGAGCTCGCGAGTATTCGCTCGCGAAATAAGAATATCTCCTTGCATTGCGCGCGGAACATTTCCAGGGTCGTAGTCCAACGGCATTGCCTTATTCTCACCAGGACGAAACTCACCCCAGGTAACAGCGCTTACACGAAGAATTCCGAGTTCGCCATCTTTCGCTGGTCGTTCCAAGGTTTTGGTGCTGCGACCCGCTTCAATGCGTTGTAGGACTGCACCAACAGTGGTCATCACTGCATTGGTCACAACAGCCCCTCCAACTCATCCATCCCCCGCATAATCTCCGCCTCCAGCGCCTTCAACTCGGCCAGAATCTTCTGCGGCGCTTCGTGCTGCACCTGCTGGTACACCACTTCCTTGTAGCGGTTGATCGACAGGTCGTAGTCGTTGCCGACGATCTCGGCCTTGGGCACCAGAAAACTCTGCGCGGTGCGGTCAAGGCCGGCGCTCATGCTGCGTTTGTGCCAGCGGGCGAGGATGTCGGGCAGGTTGTTGCACTCGTGCTTACTGGCGTCCAGCGGGTTGCGCTTGTCGTCCAGCGAGTAGCCGTCGGCCTGCATGTCGTAGAACCAGACGTGGTCGGTGCCGCCGGAGTTGGTCTTGGTGAACAGCAAGATGGCGGTGGACACCCCGGCATAGGGGCGGAATACGCCCGAGGGCATGGAGACGATGCCGTCCAGCTTGTGCTCTTCCACCAACATTCGGCGCAGGGTCTTGTGCGCCTTGCTCGAGCCGAACAGCACGCCGTCCGGCACCACCACCGCGGCGCGGCCGCCGGCCTTGAGCAGGCGCAGGAACAGGGCGAGAAACAGCAGCTCGGTCTTCTTGGTCTTGACGATCTGCTGCAGGTCCTTGGCGCAGCTCTCGTAATCCAGGCTGCCGGCGAACGGCGGGTTGGCCAGGATCAGGCTGAACTGCCCTCGACCCCGGCATGGCCCTCGCTGAGCGAGTCGCGGTTTTCGATGGCCGGGTTTTCCACGCCATGCAGCAGCATGTTCATCGAGCCGACGCGGAGCATGGTGCTGTCGAAGTCGAAGCCGTGGAAGGTGTCCTGGTTGAAGCGTTTGGCCGAGGAGCTGTCCTGGTACAGCTCGTCGCTGTGCCGGGCGTTGAGGTATTCGGCGGCGGCCACCAGAAAGCCGGCGGTGCCGCAGGCCGGGTCGCAGATGCTGTCTGACGGCTTGGGCGCCATCAGCTCGACCATCAGCTTGATGATATGCCGGGGCGTGCGGAACTGGCCGTTCTGCCCGGCGCTGGCGATCTTGCTCAGCAGGTATTCGTAGAGGTCACCCTTGGTGTCGCGGTCTTCCATGGGAATGGCGTCGAGCAGGTCCACCACCTTGGCCAGCAGCGCCGGGTTGGGGATGGTGAAGCGCGCATCTTTCATGTGCGCGGCGTAGGTGGAGTCGGCGTCCGCACCACCGAGGGATTTGATGAAGGGGAACACCTGGTCGGCGACCACCCGGTACAGCTCGGCGGTGTCGCCCAGGTCCTTGAACACCGACCAGCGCAGGAGGCTGTTGGGCGCGTTGAAGATCGGCCTCTCGATCGGCTTGCCGGTGCGCGCGGCTTTCTTCTCCTTGACCGTCTGCAACTCGTCCAGGCGCTTGATGAACGGCAGGTAGGTCATCTGCTCGATGACTTCCATGGGGTTGGAGATGCCGCCACTCCAGAATGCGTTCCAGATCTGGTCAACCTGGGATTTGATAGCGCCTGTGATCATGGGAGCTGACTGCCTGAGTTGAGTGCTATTGAGCTGCGAGCCGGGTGCTCCAGCTGCTCGCGCAACGGGGTGTTGGCCCGCTGGCGGCCGCCCTGGTCGGAAATGCTGCGGATAGGCGGGCTGATGCTCTGCATGCTGCAGGCAGGCGGTTCGGCGCTTTGCATAGGGGCCAGCCAAGCGTTGCCATTGTTGCCGCGCAGTTGCTGCGCGAGCGGGCCGTTTTCGGGGCTGTGGCGAGTCAGATCGTGCATGGCAGCGGGCGTCCCTGGTGACTGACGGTGCTGAACATGGCGCAGGGCGAGCGAGGTCGCCAGCTTTTCCTGCAGATAGAAAAAAGGCCCACATCGCTGTGAGCCTTTTTCGGTATTTATGGTGCCCAGGGACGGAATCGAACCGCCGACACGGGGATTTTCAATCCCCTGCTCTACCGACTGAGCTACCTGGGCCAACGGGGCGCTATTAGACGGATTTGAAGGGTAGGTGTCAAGCGTGAGTTTGAAAAATATTTAGTTATTACGGGCGCTTAGCGGCGCAAGACGAAAAGCGGCGAGGTTTAAGGTGCCCGCCGTGATGGTTCTGGGCGGGCGCTGATCGCTCACTCGCTGGGCGGCACGTAGCCTTCGGCCTGGGCGTAGTCCTCGCCGGAGAGGAACTTGTCCATCTCGGCCTGGAGGAATTTGCGGTCCTCGGCGTTCATCATGTTCAGGCGGCGTTCGTTGATCAGCAGGGTCTGGTGCTTCTGCCATTCGTCCCAGGCTTGCTTGGAGACGTTGGTGAAGATGTCTTCGCCTTTGGCGCCCGGGTAGGGTGGGCGGTCGAGGCCGGGGAGTTCTTTTTTGTGCTTGCGGCACATTACGGTGCGGGTCATGGCTGCTCTCCAGTGTTCTGTTCTGTCGCGAGTGCGTCGGCCGCGCGCTTCAGCAGTTTCTTCACCGGGGCGGCAA
>NZ_JBFIIG010000092.1:0-16508 GCF_041601375.1 Pseudomonas sp.
CAACGGAGTGCTTGCCATGCCCCCCAGCCTCGCCCCCGGAGTGTCACGCCGCGAAGCCTGGGCCTGGGCGATGTACGACTTCGCCAACTCCGGCTACACCACGGTGGTGATCACCGCGGTGTTCAACGCCTACTTCGTCGCTGTGGTCGCCGCAGGCGCGACCTGGGGCACGCTGGCCTGGACCAGCGCCATCGCCCTCTCCTATGCCCTGATCATCCTCAGCGCACCACTGCTCGGCGCCTACGCCGATGCCTATGCCTGCAAGAAGCGCCTGCTGCTGCTCAGCACCCTCGGCTGCGTGCTATTCACCGCCGGCCTGGCCCTGGCCGGGCCGGGCGCGCTGGTGATCGCCATCGTCTTCGTCGTGCTGTCGAATTTCTGCTTCGGCAGCGGCGAGAACCTGATCGCCGCCTTCCTCCCGGAGATCGCCCACGAGGATGCCATCGGCCGGGTCTCAGGCTGGGGCTGGGGCTTCGGTTATCTCGGCGGCCTGCTCAGCCTCGGCGCCAGCCTGGCCTATGTCAGCTGGGCCCAGGCGCAGGGCCATACGGCGGCGCAGTTCGTGCCTGTGTGCATGCTGCTCACCGCCACCCTGTTCGCCCTGACCAGCCTGCCGACCTTCCTGTTCCTGCGCGAGCGCAGCCGCCCGCAGCTGCAACCCGGCGCCCGCCACAGCGCACGGGTGGCGTTCGCCCGTTTCGCCCAGACGGTCCGCGAGGCCGGGCGCTATCGCGACCTGCTGCGCTTTCTCGCCTGCACCCTCAGCTACCAGGCCGGGATCGCCGCGGTGGTCACCCTGGCCGCCATCTATGCCGACCAGGTCATGGGCTTCACCACCCAGGACACCCTCAAGCTGATCCTGCTGGTGAATGTCACCGCCTCGATCGGCGCCGTGCTGTTCGGTTATGTGCAGGACCGCCTCGGCCATCTCGCCACCCTGACCCTGACCCTGTTCGGCTGGCTGTTGATGGTCGGCCTGGCCTGGGCCGCCGAAGGGCCGCCGCTGTTCTGGCTGGCGGCGAATATCGCCGGCTTGTGCATGGGCGCCAGCCAGTCGGCCGGGCGCGCCATCGTCGGCCTGCTGGCGCCGCCGACGCGGCGTGCGGAGTTCTACGGCCTGTGGGGCCAGGCGGTGAAGCTGTCGTCGATCCTCGGGCCGATGACCTACGGCCTGACCAGTTGGCTGACCGCTGGCGACCACCGCCTGGCGATGCTGATCACCGGCAGCTACTTCATCCTCGGCCTGCTGATCCTCGCCAGCGTCGACCTCCAGCGCGGGCGCCGCGCGGCGCTGGTCGACTGGTAAGGCGCAGAGGTTGTGAAATGACCGAGCAGCCGCGGTAGGCGAGCGTTTCTGGCTATGCCTCTGCTACGCCTTGCGCGCCAACGGCTAGCAGGCTGCTGAAAACCACCTGCGTTGGCAATACTGCGTTAAAAACGGCCTGCTAGGCGTAGGGTGGGCTTCAGCCCACCATTGCCTGAGCGGGCGGAGGGCCGAAACGGATCGCCGCCCGCCCCTCCAGCCGCCTTCATGTCACCAGCAAATCCGCCAGTGCCGTGCGCAGGCGTTCGGGGATCGGCAGCGGCCGGTTGCTCGCCCGTTCGACGAAGACATGCACGAAGCGCCCAGCGGCGCAGGCCTGCTCCTCGCCCTGCTTGAACACCGCCAGCTCGTATTGCACCGAGCTGTTGCCCAGCTTGGCGACCCGCAGGCCGATCTCGATGCGCTCGGGGAAGGCGATGGAGGCGAAGTAGTCGCAGCTGGAACTGACGACGAAACCGACCACCTCGCCGTTGTGGATATCCAGGCCGCCGACCTCGATCAGGTAGGCGTTCACCGCGCTGTCGAAGTAGCTGTAGTAGGTGACGTTGTTGACGTGACCATAGAGGTCGTTGTCGTGCCAGCGCGTGGTGATCGGCTGGAAGTGGCGGTAATCGTGGCGCAGGTGCTGGGGTTGATGCATTGGTAGTCCTTTGGGGCTGAGATCAAAAAGCTTCGCGGCTAAAGCCGCTCCCACAAGAGCTCCAGGGTCTCCGTAGGAGCGGCTTCAGCCGCGAAAGAGCATCGCCACGCCTCAATAGGCCGACTGGTAGATGGCCAGGGCATGCGCCTCGGTCATCTCGCGCGGGTTATTCACCAGCAGGCGTTGTTGCAGCATGGCCTCGGCCGCCAGTTGCGCGAGCATATCCTGCGGCACACCGGCTTCGCGCAGGCGTGTGGGCAGGCCGCTGCGTTCGCAGCAATCGGCCAGCGCGAGGATCAGCTGCTCGGTCTGCTCCATGGCGCTGCCGGGCCGCAGCTTGGCGCCCAGCACCAGCGGCGCCAGTTCGGCATACAGCGGCGCGGCCACCGAGGCATTGAAGCCCAGTACGTGCGGCAGCACCAACGCGTTACTCAGGCCGTGGGGGATGTGGAAGTGGCCACCGAGCGGATAGGCCAGCGCATGCACCGCCGCCACCGGCGCGTTGGCGAACGCCTGGCCGGCCAGGCAGGCGCCGAGCAGCATGGCCTGGCGCGCCTGGCGGTTGCCTCCGTTGTGCACCGCCTCGTCCAGATTGGCGGCGAGCAGACGCAGCGCCTCGCGCGCCAGCAGGTCGGACAGCGGGTTCTTCTTCAGTGCGCTGGTGTAGGCCTCGATGGCATGCACCATGGCGTCGATGCCGGTGGCGGCGGTCACCGCCGGCGGCAGGCCGAGGGTCAGATCGGCATCCAGCAGCGCCAGGTCCGGCAGCAACAGCGGCGAGACCACACCCTGCTTGCTGGTTTCGCCGGTGGTGACGATCGCCACCGGGGTCACTTCCGAGCCGGTGCCGGCGGTGGTCGGCACCTGGATCAACGGCAGGCGCCGGCCCTTGGCATTGCCGACGCCGTAGAGGTCGGCCAGTTGCTGGCTGCAGTCGGGATGGGCGAGCAGCGCGACCAGCTTGGCCACGTCCATCGAACTGCCGCCGCCGAAGCCGATGATCAGTTCGGCCTTGAGTTCCCTGGCCTGTTCCACCGCACTCAGCACTATGGCTTCGGGCGGATCGGCAACCACCTGATCGAACACCTGGGCGGTCACCCCTTCCAGGAGGAAACCGGGCAACACCTCGGCGAGCAGGCCGAGTTGGGTAATCCCCGGGTCGGTGACGATAAACACCGAGCGAGCACCGCGCTCGACGCACAGGGCCGCCAGCCGACGGGCGGCACCGCTTTCGCAGATGATCTGCGCGGTGGTGGCGAAGCTGAATGGCTGCATTGTTGTGCTCCTCTGGTTGTTTGGCACAGCCAAGGCGGCGACTCGGTCGCGCACGGCCTGGGCGGCCCCGCGCATTCTGCGCATGAACCCGTAGGGTGCGCCGTGCGCACCAAAGCCTGCCACTAAAACGCGAAACTCGCCTCCGGCATGGCCATCAGACAATCCGCGCCACCGAGCAGCGCTTCGCGATGGCCGCTGGCGCGGGGTAGCACGCGCTTCAGGTAAAATTCCGCGCTGTGCAGTTTGGCCTGGTAGAAGGCCGGTTCGTCCAGCGCCTCGTCCAGCACATCCTGCGCCCGGGCGGCGGCCTGCAGCCAGAGACCAGCCAACAACACATAGGCCGAATACTGGAGGAAGTCCACCGAGGTGGCGCCGATCTCCTGCACATCGCGCTGGCTGGCGGCGATCACCGCGCTGCTCAGTTCGCGCCATTCGCCAATGCGCGTCTGCAGTGCATGGGCCAGTTCGGCCAAGGCCGGACGGCTCATCTGCTCATCGCACAACTGGCTGAACTCGGCCTGCAACCGCGACAGTTCGCTGCCGCCATCGCCGAGCACCTTACGGCGAATGTAGTCCAGCGCCTGGATGCCATTGGTGCCCTCGTACAGCTGGGTGATGCGGCTGTCGCGCATCAACTGCTCCATGCCCCACTCGCGGATATAGCCGTGGCCGCCATACACCTGCACGCCGAGGCTGGCGACTTCCTGGCCCATGTCGGTGAAGAAGGCCTTGATGATCGGGATCAGCAGTGCCGCGCGCTTGCCGGCGGCCTGGCGCGCGGCCAGGTCCGGGTGGCCGTGTTCGAGGTCGAGCTGGCGCGCGCAGTAGACGCCGAGCATGCGACTGCCTTCGACCAGGGTCTTCTGGGTCAGCAACATGCGCCGCACATCGGGATGACTGATGATCGGGTCGGCCGCCTTGCCCGGCGCGACCGGCCCGCCCAGCGCCCGCGACTGCAGACGCTCGCGGGCATAGCCCAAGGCACCCTGGAACGCCGCCTCGGCGACGCCCAGGCCCTGCAAGCCGACCTGGAAGCGCGCGTCGTTCATCATGGTGAACATGCAGGCCAGGCCCTGGTTGGCCGTGCCGACCAGCCAGCCGGTCGCGCCGTCGAAGTTCATCACACAGGTGGCCGCACCCTTGATGCCCATCTTGTGTTCGAGGGCGCCGCAGCTCAGGGTATTGCGCGCGCCCAGGCCGCCATCCGGGCTGGCGATGAATTTCGGCACCAGCAGCAGCGAGATGCCCTTCACCCCGGCCGGCGCATCGGGCAGACGCGCCAGGACCAGGTGGACGATGTTCTCCGACAGATCCTGCTCGCCGCCGCTGATGAAGATCTTGCTGCCGCTGACCCGGTAACTGCCGTCCGCCTGGGGCTCGGCCTTGGTGCGCAGCAGCGCCAGGTCGGTGCCGGCTTGCGGCTCGGTGAGGCACATGGTGCCGGCCCACTGGCCGCTGACCAGCTTGCCCAGGTAGGCCTGTTTCAGCGCCTCGCTGCCGTGCTTGGCCAGCGCCAGCACCGCACCTTCGGTCAGCCCCGAGTACACGCGAAAGGACAGCGAGGCGCTCATCAGCATCTCGTGGAAGTTGCACGCCAGCATCTGTGGCAAGCCCTGGCCGCCGTACTCACTCGGCCCGGTCATGCTCGCCCAGCCGTTGTCGACGTATTGCCGGTAGGCCTCGCGGAACCCCTCGGGGGTGCTGACCTGCCCGGCGTCCAGCTGGCAACCCTGCTCGTCACCGTGGCGATTGAGTGGTGCCACCACGCCCGCAGCGTAGCGCGCGCCCTCTTCCAGCACGCCGTCGATCAGCTCGCGCTCCAGGCCGTTGCCGAGCAGCGCGCAGTGGCCGCCGATATCGAACAGCTCGTGGAGGACGAAGCGCATGTCGCGCAGCGGCGCCTGGTAATTCATACCCGGCCCTCCTGCACGGAGGCGAACGGCTGACCGCTGGCGGCCAGGGTTTCGATCAGCCTGGCAGGCTGCCAATGGTCGCCGAAGCGTGCCTGCAACACCTCGAGCCGGGCCAATATATCCGCCAGGCCCTGCGCGTCCGCCCAGGCCATCGGCCCGCCCCTGTCCGCCGGGAAGCCGTAGCCGTTGAGGTAGACCAGATCGATGTCGTGGCTGTTGCTGGCGATATGCTCTTCGAGAATTTTCGCGCCTTCGTTGACCAGCGCCAGCAGGCAGCGCTCGAGGATTTCCGCAGGATCGATGGCGCGGCGGTCGAAGCCCAGCTGTTCGGAGACCTGCAACACCAGGGCGTCCACCTCGGGGTCACGCTCGGCCTGGCGGCTGCCCTCGGCGTAGCGGTAATAGCCCAGGCGCGCCTTCTGGCCGAAGCGGCCGAGGCCGCACAGGCGGTTGTCGACCTGCACCGCCGGGTCATCCTGGCCCTTGCCGGCCAACTCGCGGGCACGCCATTCCAGGTCGATGCCGACCACGTCGTACATGCGAAACGGGCCCATGGCGAAGCCGAAACCCTGCAGCGCGGCATCCACCTGGTGCGGGTAGGCGCCTTCGAGCAGCAGCATGCGCGCCTCACGCACATAGGTATGGAGCATGCGATTGCCGATGAAGCCGTGGCAGTTGCCGGCCACCACCGCCACCTTGCCGATACGCCGGCCCAGCTCCAGCGCGGCGTCCAGCACCGCCGGGGCGGTCCTGGCGCCGCGGACGATCTCCAGCAGCTTCATGATGTGCGCCGGGCTGAAGAAGTGCAGGCCCAGCACGCTTTCCGGCCGCGCGGTGACGGCGGCGATGGCGTCGATGTCCAGCGCCGAGGTGTTGCTGGCGAGGATCGCCCCGGGCTTCAGGGTGGCGTCCAGGGTGCGGAAGATCTGCTGCTTGAGCTCGAGGTTCTCGTACACCGCCTCGATCACCAGGTCGGCCTCGGCCAGGGCCGGGTAGTCGTTCACCGGGGTGATGCAGGCCAGGCGCGCGGCGGACTCCTGCTCGCTGATGCGGCCGAGGCGGACGTTATGCGCATTGGTCTCGGCGACCACGCCCAGGGCCTGTTCGAGCATCTGCGGGTTGTTGTCCAGCCACAGCACTCGGATGCCGGCGTTGGCCAGGCTCATGACGATGCCGCGGCCCATGGTGCCGGCGCCGATCACGGCGGCTTGCTGAACAGTGAAAGCGGAGTGGCTCATCGGGGTTCCTCTGGCGGGAGTACAAAAAATCGACAATCACCATAAACAAGGCGCTACTATTTTTGAAATTTAGTCTTGTGATAAGTCGTATTCAGCCGATGAATATTTCCACCTTCGATCTCAACCTGCTGCGCGTATTCGAGGCCCTGATGCGCGAGCACAATGTCTCGCGCGCCGCCGAGCGGCTATCGCTCAGCCAACCGGCGGTGAGCAACGCCCTCAACCGCCTGCGCGAATTGCTCGACGACCCGTTGCTGGTACGCGTCGGCCGCAGCATGCAACCGACGCCGCGCGCGCTGGCCCTGGAAGCGCCGATCCGCGCCGCCCTGCAGCAGATCGAGCAGAGCCTGATGGCCGGTGTGGCCTTCGATCCGGCGAGCAGCCGGCAGCGCTTCAATATCGCGGTGACCGATTACGTCGAGCTGATCTGCATGCCGCGCCTGGTCAAGCGGCTCAGCCAGCAGGCGCCGGGGATTCGCCTCGATATCCGCCACCTCAGCCCGAGCCTGCCTGCCGAAGCCCTGGACAAGGGTGAACTGGACCTGGTGCTGGGCCGCTTCGAGGAGACGCCCGCGCGTTTCGCCCGCCGTCACTGGATGAGCGAAACCCTGCAACTGGCGCTGCGCCGCGACCACCCGCTGGTCGCGGGGGCGCTGGACCTGGAGACCTTTCTCCAGCTGCGCCACCTGTGGGTTCACGGAGGCCAGACCCGCGGCATGGTCGACCAGTGGCTGGGCGAACAGGGCCTGAGCCGCGAGATTCTCTACACCACACCGAACTACCTGCAGGCCGCGCATATCGTCGCCAGCAGCGAACTGGCGGCCGTGCTGCCCAGGCAACTGGCGCGCCACTTCGCCGCGCTCCTGCCGCTGCAACTGTTCGACCTGCCCTTCCCCCTCGGTCCCTTCCACCTGGAAGTCGTCAGCCTGGCGCAGCGCCAACGCGACGCGGCGTTGCAGTGGTTGATCGAACAGATAGTCGCCATCGGCCAGGGCTGACGCGTAGCGAGGGGTGTCAGCCAGCGGCCGCAGCCAGCTCCGGCGGGGACGACGCGCTGGCTTTCCGCGAGTGTTGCTGCGGGTTGCGGGCGGAGGATGCCTCGGTCTCGGCATGGTTCCAGAGCGGGCCTTCACTGATCAGCATGCCGTGCGTGACCAGGCAGCTTCTGCCCCCGAGCTGCAACTTGAGCGGGTGGCGCTGGGCAATGACCCAGCCCTCGCTCAGTAGCTGATCGATGTGCGCGCGTAGCGCAGGGAGGTAGCGTTGTTCTTTCATGGCAGAGTCCTTTCTTACCTGCAGATGATGACAGTGGCACGGCTCAAACAGCCGTCCCACTCATCCATAAAACACGCTGCAAAGAATAGTGGCCTTGTGCCTTGCAGAGAAGCGAAATTTGTCATGCCCTTGTAGCCAATAGCCCCCAATCAGCTATGGCGTTTGGCTTACACAAGGCCATGTCCCCGTCGTCCAGACGCCGCGCTGTCGCGCAGCAAACCGGGGGCGCTCAAGGACCGAGATACAAGGATGGGTCGGGCCGCGTAGGTTAGGCGCCCGCAAGTCGACCTGCTACCAGCAGAACAAGAGCGCCGTAACCCATCACACGACAACCGGATACAGGTATAAATCGCTCGATGGGTATCGCTGCGCTCAACAGCCTACGGGGTTGCAGCAGGGCTGAGCGTTATACGACAGAGCCAAGCGCCTCGGCCTCCTCGCCGGGTGGCGGCGAGCTGAATTCCAGGTAGCCGTCCTCCAGCTTGCCGTAGCGCAGCAGCACCAGGTCGAGCAGGTAGTTCTGGTAGAGCTTCCAGGGCAGGCGATCGCCCTGCTTGGGAATCCTCTCGGCGGCGCGCTGGATGTAGCCGGAAGTCAGATCGAGGAACGGCGCCTCCCCGACCCGACGCGCCGGGTCGCGCGGGGTGCACTGGCGCATGCCGATGGCGTCCATGTGCTTGATCAAACGACAGAAGTATTGGCTGGAAAGATCCGCCTTGAGCGTCCAGCTGGCGTTGCTGTAACCGAGCACCACCGCCGCATTGGGCAGGTCGCGCAGCATGCAGCCGCGGTAGCCCATGCTCTTGGCCGCGTCGAATAGCTGGCCGTCCACCGCCACCTCGATGCCGCCGAACAGCAGCAGCTCCAGGCCGGTGGCGCTGACGATCACGTCGGCCGCCAGCACCCGGCCGCTTTTCAGGCGGATGCCGGTTTCGCTCAAGCTGTCGATCTGCTCGGTCACCAGCGACGCCTTGCCCGCGCGCAGCGCCTTGAACAGATCGCCGTCCGGCACCACACACAGGCGCTGATCCCACGGCCGGTAGCGCGGGCTGAAGTGGCGCATGTCGAAATCCGCGCCCAGTTGGCGCCGAGCCCGGCCCAGCAGCAGCTTGCGCATCAGCGTCGGCAAGCTCCTGGCCAGCCTGTAGAAAGCCAGCTGCATAAGCACGTTGCGCGTGCGCAGCAGCCGGTAGACCAGGGCGGGCGGCAGCCAGCGGTGCAGCAGCTTGGCCAGCCCGTCGCGTTGCGGCAGGCTGAGCACATAGCTCGGCGAGCGTTGCAGCATGGTCACGTGCCGGGCCTTGTCGGTCAGCGCCGGCACCAGCGTCACAGCGGTGGCGCCACTGCCGATCACCACCACGTGCTTGCCGCTGTAGTCGAAGTCCTGCGGCCACTGCTGCGGGTGGATGAAGGCGCCGCGGAACAGCTCGCGGCCCTTGTACGCCGGGGTGTAGCCGGCGTCGTAGCGGTAGTAGCCGGTGCACATCAGCAACTGATTGCAGCTCAGCAGGCGCGGCTCGGCCGCCTCGCCGCACTGCACCTGCAAGGTCCAGCGCGCCGCCACGCTGCACCAGTCGGCCTTGAGCACCCGGTGCCGGTAGCGGATCTTGGCGTCGATGCCGTGCTCCCGCGCGGTCTCCTCGATATAGCGGCGGATCGACGGGCCGTCGGCAATCGCCTGCGGGTCGGTCCAGGGTTTGAAGTGGTAGCCGAGGGTGTACATGTCCGAGTCGGAGCGAATGCCCGGGTAGCGAAACAGATCCCAGGTGCCGCCGAGGGCATGCCGGCCTTCGAGGATCGCGAAGCGCTTGTGCGGGCACTGCTGCATCAGGTGATAGGCCGCACCGATGCCGGACAGGCCGGCGCCGATGATCAGTACGTCCAGGTGTTCCACAGACATGGGCGGCCTCGCTGTCCTGTTGCCTGGCCCGCTCGACGACCTCGCGGGTTCGCCAGATACAGGGTAGACGCTGGCAGCGCCAGCCAGCCGAATAGCCATGTGCCCCGGCCGAGCGACCGCCACGGCGAGCAGCGCGCGCCCATGCCCCAGGGCACACCTTGGCTACGAAAGCGCCGTCCCAGAGACCTGCTGTCGTGCAACCAACGTCCAGGATCGGCGCCCGCCGAATGCTGGCAAACTGCCGCCAGCAGGTTTACCCTCCTGCCCAGTTACGAGCCGGCCGAACCCGCAGCGACACAGGCTCGCCATGGACAAAGGGAAGGCCATGAAACACCAGGATTGGCAACGCGACAGCCGCGACGAGCGCCTGAATGCCGACAGCGATGACGCCCCGCTCAGCGTGCAAGCCTGGTTGCGCGAGAGACAGCACGCGCGCGCCAGTCCCCTACGGCGCTTCGCCAATGTGTTCGGCGTACTCGCGGCGTTCGCCTGCAGCTTCTACCTGCTGGCCGAGTACAGCGGCCTTGGCGACCTGCTCAAGACCAAGACCCACGGCCTGCTCAACCCCGCCGCACCACCCATTGCCCTGCCATCCCTCGACCTGCCATCCATCAACCAGGACAGGCCGACGCCCAGGCAAACAGCCGACCCCTACCGCATACCCCAGCAGCTCGAGCCGTTCCAGCCCGACACTCTGACCAGCGCCCCGATCCCCGACCCGCAGTCGCTGGCCGACTGCATCGAAACCGCCAACCTCATCGACGAAAAAGTCGTCGCCTGCCGCTACGGCACCCTGCCCCGCGACCGCCGCCCGGCCCCGAGTAGCGGTATGGTCTCGGCGCAATACCTCGCCCAATACCAGGCCGATCAGGCCAAGCGCAGCAGCGCGCCAACCCGGTCCAGCGCCAGGCGCGAGGTGGATCAAGTCTGGATTGAACGTTGGGACGGTGGCGGTTCCTTCCTCGCCGAATGGCACGCCCCGGATAACCGCATCGACAGCAGCAGCGTGTGCGTCAACCACCGCCGCGGCTCGATCGACTACCGCGAATGCCGCAAGGCGGCCAAGGTGCATTTTCGCGAGCAATGCCGGGCCTGGGAAAAGCGCTGGGAGCGGGATCGTCAAGAGTGGAGCAAGCGGATGGAGCAGCGGTATTGCAGTGCGGCGAATGGGTTTAGTCCGATGGGCTGAGGCTGTTTCAGTGGCGCCTTACGGCCCAGAAGCCGGCATTGACGACAGGCAGGAACCGGTCAGGAGCGGACGTTTGCATGGGCTGCACCAGTGCCTGAAGACAGCGACTGGGGCATCGCTGGTAATAGAATATGTTACCGCCCCACGCACTCACCCCACCCATTCCCTGCCTGAGTATTCGATGCTGATCTCCACCCTTTCCAACGGCCGATCAATAACACCATCCTTGTCAGCTGAACCCATAGTGCCTTGGTGGAGTTTTACGAAAACGGTATTGGCCGCCACCGCTCTGACATTGGTGCGCGACGGTAGGCTCGATCTGGATGCTTCGCTTCCAGAAGGTGCTTTCACCCTTCGCCAACTCTTGCGTCACGAAGCAGGGCTCGCGGACTATGGCGAGCTTCCCGAGTACCATGCATCCGTGGCCAAGCATGATCCGGCATGGCCCGCTCACGAGATGATGCAGCGCCTAGACGGCTATCGCCTCCGATACAGCCCTGGAACGGGTTGGCGCTACTCGAATGTTGGATTCATGCTGGTAGCCAGACTCATCGAACGCGCCACAGATCTGCCGCTTGCAGATGCTCTTAGGCAGCAAGTTCTGGTACCGCTCGGCATGTCGAAGGTTCGTTTGGCAACGGAGCGTGCTGAACTGAATGGGGAATACCTGGGACACTCGTTGAATTACGACCCCGCCTGGGTCTACCACGGGTTGCTGATCGGCCCACTGTCACAGGCTGCTCTGCTGCTGGATAACGTACTCGCAGGCAACCTCCTGCCTACCACCCTCCTTGAAGAAATGCAGGCGACGCGGGTGCTGGGTGGCCCAATGGCGGGCCGACCGTGGCTCGCGCCTGGATATGCGCTGGGCTTGATGCGAGGCCCAATCGAGGGTGGCCTGACGTTGGCAGGGCACACAGGGTGCGGGCCCGGAAGCGTTGTAGCTGTATATCGATGCACCGTTGGAGACGCAGCCGCATGCTGTGCGGTTCACTCGATGGACACGGATGAGCCAGGTATCGAAAAGCTGGTCGTTCAGGAGATACGTGAGGCGCTGGAGGCGGCGTGCTGAAGCTTCGTGGGTCTCCTCGAATCATCCTCATCCTATGATCACAATGTCTGCTTTTGGCCGTCTGTCCTACCATCACCAGGTCGACAGGACGGAGGTTGATATGGGAAATGGTGTAGACAAACGAGTCGTTGTCATTGGCGCAGGCATAGTGGGTGCGTCCCTGGCATATCACCTGGCTAGCAAAGGCGCGAATGTCATTTTGGTCGAGGCTGACGGTATAGCGTCCAGAGTGACTGGAAGCTCATTCGCATGGATCAACGCCTCACACATCGGGCCCGATCCAATCGTGCAATTGCGCGGTGCCGCCATCAAAGAGTACCGCCGACTCGAAACGGAGTTGCCGGGTCTGAAGGTACGGTGGACAGGCTCCCTGTCTTACAGCGCGAGCTCAGGTGGAGTGCTGCAAGCCTCAGGTAACCAGCCTTCGGCAACCCTGGTGTCCCGATCCCAGATTCTCGGCCTTGAGCCAAACCTCAAGAATCCCCCTCAGCATGCCTTGTATGAAGCCGAGGAAGGCGCGCTGGACGCAGTGGAAGCAACGCACGCGTTGATCGCAGGTGCCCAGGCTCATGGGGCGACAGTTCTGACACAGACTCGGGTTCTCGGCTTTACAACTCAGAATGCAAAGGTGACGGGAGTCGAAACCGCAATGGGCATCATCGATGCCGACATTCTCCTACTGGCAGCAGGGACTGGCATCACGAAGCTGGCAGACACGCTAAAAATGTCCCTTCCAATAGAGGCCTCTCCTGCAATATTCATCCGCTACAAGCCACAACCCAACCTTGTGCACACCATCATCTCTAGCCCTGAAATGGAAGTGAGGCAAAGCACGGATGGTACGTTGCTAGCGGCAGAAGACTACTTGAGCGACTCTGTGGAAAACCAGCCAGTAGCGATAGCGCTACGAACCGCCAAGGCCATCCAGAACGAACTCTACGGGGTTATTTCCATTGATCCGGAATTGGCTTGTGTCGGACTCAGACCAATTCCTATCGATGGCACCCCCATCATCGGCTATCTACCCAATATCGGCGGAGTGTACGTTTGCTCAATGCATCCGGGAGTCGCTCTAGCCGCGATAGTGGGCCGGCTAATGGGTGTCCCCGATTCTTCGGCTGATGCGAGCGGGCGCAGGCGAATGGCCAGACGAATCACGTAATTCCGTCTTTGCTGGCCAGATTGGCGCGGGCCAGGGTTGTGAATGCCTTGAGCGCAGCGGACGGGTTGCGACGGTTGGGGTAGTACAGGCACAGGTTGTCTCTGGGAGGCGTCCAGTCCTCCAGTACCCGCTCTAACTGCCCGGCTTCGATTTTACCCAGTACGTCCTGTTCCATGAAAAAGCCGAGCCCCACGCCCTCCTGCACGACCGTTTTGGCGACACCGGGTTCGTCAAGCGTCAGCTGTCCGTCCACATTGAGCCGGGTCACCTCCCCCTCGCGTTCGAAATGCCAAGGGTAGATGGCGCCATTCGGCAGCCGGATACGTATGCACTGATGGTGGAGAAGATCAGGTGGCGTGCGGGGCCTGCCGTTCTTATCGAAGTACGCTGGCGTGCCGACTACGGCGTAGCGTTGCGGCAGGCCAAGCGAGATCACGATCATGTCACTGGGTACGAGATTCGCGGAGCGTACACCGAGATCGAAACCGTCAGCGACGATGTCGACCAGGCGGCCTTCGGTAACCAGGTCGATGTGCACCTTCGGATAACGCCGCAAAAACTCCAGCACCAGCGGCAGCAGCGCCGCGCGGGCGGCACTGGCGAACGCATTGATGCGCAGGACGCCCGAAGGCCCGGCATTGTAGGAACGCACCGCTTCGAGCGCCGCACGTACATCCTGCAGGGCCGGCCCCACCTGCTCTAGGTACATTGTGCCCGCCTCGGTCAGCGACACGCTGCGGGTGGTGCGGTTGAACAGTCGCGTTTCGAGCGTCGCCTCCAGTTTGGCAATGGTGTTGCTCAACGCGGTGGTCGAAACATCGAGGTCGATAGCCGCCTGGCGAAACGAGGCTCGGCGCGCCACGGCCAGTACAGCTTCCAACTCGTTGAGGCCAAGGCGCGGGTCAGCCATTTGATTGTCCTTATTTTCGGGATAGGCCATTAACGTCTATCCCAGTTGATCAAACTATCAACTGAGCAGCAAGATCACCGTCGTACTCCCAGCAATTGTTAGAAAGGAGATCAGCTCATGAGTCTTCCACTTCCTGACGTCGTTCAGACGTACTTCGAGATCAGCAATGGCGGCGACGCATCACGCCTCGCGGCCTGCTTTTGCGCCGATGCCACGGTGATCGACGACAGCCGGACGCATCAGGGCATCGCGGCCATCGAAGCCTGGCAACACGCGACACGGCAGGTATTCATCTACCGTGTCGAACCACTGGAGGCGTCGCATGAGGACGACAGGCTGAGCGTCACGGCGCGGGTGATCGGCAACTTCCCCGGTAGCCCGGTGAAGCTTAATCACCTGTTCGTGTTCAAGGACGCCCAGATCCGCTCGTTGGAGATTGCGCCATGATGAACCTTGATCTGGCCGGCAAGCGGGTCCTGGTCACCGGTGGCACCAAAGGCGTCGGGCACGCGGTGGTCGACCTGCTCCTCGCGGAAGGCGCGAAGGTGCTTACCTCGGCGCGGCAGGCGGACATCGACATGCCGGATGAGCTGTTCGTTCAGGCCGATCTCTCGACCCGGGAAGGTTGTGCAGCACTGGTGACCGCGACCAGGCAACGCCTGGGCAGTGTGGACATCATCGTTCACGTACTGGGGGGCTCGTCGGCACCCGGCGGCGGCTTCGCTGCACTGGACGAAGAGCAATGGCAACGCGAACTCGATCTGAACCTGTTTCCGGCCGTGCGCCTGGATCGTGCTCTGCTCCCGGAGATGCTGGAGCGCAAGGAGGGCGTGATCATCCATGTGACCTCCATTCAGAGCCGCCTGCCCCTGCCCGAGGCCACGACGGCCTATGCTGCGGCCAAGGCTGCACTCTCGACCTACAGCAAAAGCCTATCGAAAGAAGTCTCGCCAAAAGGGGTGCGTGTTGTCCGGGTTTCACCGGGGTGGATTGAAACCGAAGCGTCGGTCGCATTGGCCGAGCGGCTCGCGCAGGAGGCAGGTACCGACTACGAAGGCGGCAAGCGGATAATCATGGAGGCACTGGGCGGCATCCCGCTCGGCCGCCCTTCGACGCCTACAGAGGTTGCCAGCCTGATTGTATTCCTGGCTTCGCCTCGCGCTGCCTCTATCACCGGGAGCGAATTTGTAATTGACGGCGGAACGGTTCCAACAACCTAGCGGTGGTTGCCCCTCCTAAACGCGTCGACCACTGACAGTAGCGATTAGCGTGTGACTATTTTCGAGCTGGGACGGACATCGTTCGGTGTCCGCTTCTGGCCGCCTTCTGCATGTCACCGCAGGCTGCTTCGGATCGATTGCAGCCTGTCGCAAACGACCGAACCGCCCAGCTACGGCCAACCCGACTCAGCCTCCAGCGCACCCGGAGTCTACCCCCCCCACCCCTTCTGCTTCTCCATCAAAAAATCAATAAACGCCCGCAACCTCAACGGCACATGCCGCCCATGCGGGTAGAGCAAGGTGAACGGCCGCGAGCGGCCGGCGTAGGCTTGCAGCACTTCCACCAGTGAACCCTCGGCCAGTTCCCGTTCGATGATAAAGCGGTAGGTCTGGAACAGCCCCGCGCCATGTTTGGCCAGGGTCACGCCGCCGAGTACGTCGTCGGAGCAGACATAGGCGCCCTGGGTGAGGATTTCGCAAGGGCGGCCGCCGTCGTTGAATAGCCAGGCGATGCGTCGGCCGCTGCTGGGCAGTTCGAACTGAATGCATTCGTGCCGCGCCAAGTCGTCGAGGTTCTGCGGGGTGCCGACGCGCGCCAGGTAGTCGGGGGTCGCCACCACGACCAGGGCGGCGTCTTCCAGGTGGCGGGCGATCAGGCCGGAATCGGGCTGCGCGCGCACGCGGATGGCCATGTCGTAGCCTTCGTCGACGAAATCGATATTGCGGTTGCCCAGGTGGATGTCCACTTGCACCTGCGGGTACTGACGGCGGAACTCGGGCAGCAGCGGCAGTATCCGGTGGTGTCCGTAGGTGGTGGGGAGGCTGATGCGCATGGTGCCGGACGGCATCTGTTGCTGGCCCATCAACTCGCGCTCGGCTTCGAGCATCTGGTTCAACGCGCCGCGGCATTGCTGGTGGTAGGCGAGCCCGCCTTCGGTCAGGCGGATGCTGCGGGTGGTGCGCACGAACAGGCGCACGCCAAGCCGCGCCTCCAGGCGCGAGACCGAGCGGCTCACCGCCGCCGGGGTGACGCCGGCGGCCAAAGCCGCGCCGGTAAAGCTGCCGATCTCCGCCGCCAGACAGAACAGCTCGATGCTGCCCAGCAGTACATCGTCGAATTGTCGCCGCATTGATTACACCATGTGTCAAGTTAAGTGTCTGGCTGCATATTTATCCGCTTTCGACGCACAAATATAGTCCTGCCCAACAGCGCTGCCTTCCACTACCCAACAGGACTATCACCATGAGCAACAACAGAACTGTCGTCATTACCGGTGCCTCCAGCGGCATCGGTCTCGGCCTGGCCAAGGCCTATCTCGCCCGCGGCTTCAATGTGGTCGGTAATGCGCGCTCGGCAGAGCGGCTGGCCGACGCCGCCGAAACCCTTGGC
>NZ_JBFIIG010000093.1:0-16466 GCF_041601375.1 Pseudomonas sp.
CCGCGCTTGATCTCCAGCGTGCCCTGGCCATCCGGGCTCGGATCGCCAGCGATGACGTTGCGCAGGTCGGCGACCATCGGCAGGGGCAGGTCGCGCTCCCAGTTCACGCCAAAGTAGTGTTTGTCGTCGATGTTGGCGCCGATCACGAAATCGCTCATCAGGGCGACCGAGCGATCGACGATGCACGGCAGTGGCAGGTTCAGCGGGCCGAGGGAGCCGGCACCGGCGCCGATGGCGTCGCGCAGTTCGGCTTCCGAGGCCATTACCAGCGGGCTGGCCACTTGTTCCAGGTTGGCCGCCTTGATCTCGTTGAGCTCGTGGTCGCCGCGAATGATCAGCGCGATCAGGGTGCCGGGCTCGGCGCCATGCACGACCAGGGTCTTGATGGTCTTCTCGATTGCCACGTCGAACTGGCTGACCAGGTCGTTGATGGTCTTGGTGTTCAGGGTCTCGACCAGGCGCAGGGCTTCGCTCGCATCGCCGCGCACGGTTTCGCGCGGAACGGCCTCGGCCTTCTCGATATTGGCGGCATAGTCGGAACTGTCGCTGAAGGCGATATCGTCTTCGCCGGATTCGGCCAGCACGTGGAATTCATGGGAGCCGGTGCCGCCGATCGAACCGGTATCGGCCTGCACCGGGCGGAAATTCAGGCCCAGGCGGGTGAATATCTGGCAGTAGGCCTGGTGCATGCGGTCATAGGTTGCCTGCAGCGACGCCTGATCGACATGGAAGGAGTAGGCATCCTTCATGATGAATTCGCGGCCGCGCATCAGACCGAAACGCGGACGGATCTCGTCACGGAACTTGGTCTGGATCTGGTACAGGTTGAGCGGCAGCTGTTTGTAGCTGCTCAATTCGTTGCGCGCCAGGTCGGTGATCACTTCTTCGTGGGTCGGGCCGACGCAGAACTCGCGGCCGTGGCGATCCTTCAGGCGCAGCAGTTCGGGGCCGTATTGCTCCCAGCGGCCCGACTCCTGCCACAACTCGGCGGGCTGAATCGCCGGCATCAGCACCTCGAGGGCGCCTGCGGCGTTCATTTCCTCGCGGACGATGGCTTCCACCTTGCGCATCACACGCAGCCCCATCGGCAGCCAGGTATACAGGCCCGAGGCTAGTTTGCGGATCATGCCGGCGCGCAGCATCAACTGGTGGCTGATCACCACGGCATCGGAAGGGGTTTCTTTGAGTGTCGAGAGCAGGAACTGACTGGTGCGCATAATTGGCCGTTCTGTCGGTTGCAAGGGCTTTTGATAGGTCGGCATTGTACGGTGCCTGTACTGTTGCGTACAGGATGCAGGCAGGCGACTCAAGAAGGAGGTGAGAGTGACGGTATTGACGGCTGAACAGGTTCAGGCACTGATTCGGGCTGGGTTGCCGCTCGCGGAGGACATCGAGCTGTGCATCGACCGGCTGGATACGCAGGGCGTGCTGGCGCGGGTGCCTTTTCACGCCAAACTGATCCGCCCGGGCGGCACCCTGTCGGGGCCGACCATCATGGCGCTGGCGGATGCGGCCATGTATGCGGTTGTGCTGGGACGATTGGGGCGGGTGGAAATGGCGGTGACGTCAAACCTTAATATTAACTTTCTGGTCAAGCCAAAACCGGTAGACCTGTTGGCCGAAGCGCGGATTCTGCGTTTAAGCAAGCGGCAGGCGGTGTGCGAAGTATCGCTTTATTCATTGGGTAATGAAGAAGAGTTGGTGGCGCACGTGACCGGCACTTACGCATTGCCACTGTGATGAGTATTGGTTAAATAATGATCAGTATATAAGTGGCAGACAAGAAAAAGCCCGGCAGAAGCCGGGCTTTTCATGTCGCTAACGAATTACAGCTGAATCACAACACGCTCAGCGGGTATTCGACGATCAGGCGGAAGTCATTCACGTCATTGTCGTACGAGCTGTTCGCACGATAGATCGCGTTACGCACACGGAAGGACAGATCCTTCGCAGCGCCTTCCTGGATCACGTACTTGGCTTCGATATCCAGTTCGTGTTCCTTGGCGTCGCTGCCTGGGCCAACGTCAATGTTGTCGCCAGTGGTGTAGCGGGTCATGAAGCTCAGGCCCGGAACGCCATAGGTAGCCATGTTCAGGTCGTAACGAGCCTGCCAGGAGGTCTCGTCCTTGCCATTGAAGTCGGAGTACTGAACCGAGTTGTTCAGCCAGATGGTGCCGCCGCCGTCAACACCGTAAACGTAGCCAGCGTCACCGCTGGAGCGCTGATGGCCCAGGGTGAACTTGTGACCATCGATGGAGTAGGCAGCCGCGAGGCTCCAGATTTTGTTGTCGACTTCGCCATCGAGTTCTTGGCCGTCACCGCGAGTGCGGTAGCCGTTGAAGTCGAAGTTCAAGGCCTGATTGTCTGCCAGTGGCAGGTTGTAGTTCAGGTTGACATAGGTCTTCTTGAAGTGGTCTTCGACGTCAGAGGCGTGGATGGCGCCGCTGAAGTTGTCGGTGAAGCTGTAGCTGGCGCCGACGATATTGGCGGACTTCAGGCCGAAGGTGTCGCGATCGCTGCTCCGTTGGCTGCTCAGAGCGGTGAAGCGACCGGCGGTCAGTTCCAGGCCTTCGATTTCGTTGCTGGTCAGCAGGGTGCCAGTGGCAACCTCTGGCAGGATGCGGCTGTCGTCGGTGCTGAAGACCGGGCTGCCAGTCATCTGGTTGCCGTATTTCAGAACGGTGTCGGAAATGCGGAACTTGATAGCGCCGCCCACTTCGGTCTGGGTGTCGTCGCCGCGACCGCTATCGGTCTTGTCGAACTGACCCGAGCCATAACGACCGCGGCCGCTGTCCAGCTTGATGCTGGAGAGGGAGTGGGCGTCAACGCCGACACCTACGGTGCCTTGGGTGAAGCCGGACTCGGCCAGCAGGCGAATACCCAGGCCAGCCTCTTCATAATAGCCGTTGTCGCCGGTACCGGAAGTGTTGGATGCGCCGTTACGGAAGTCACGGTTGTGATACAGGATGCGGTTGAAGATATTGAAAGTGCTGTCTTCCAGAAAGCCCTTGGACTCGGACTGGCTAGAGGCTACGGCCATTTGAGTGCTACCCGCGGCTACTGCCAGGGCGATTACGCTCCACTTCATCACTTGCATCGTGATTGCTCCTTTGGTTTAGAAGAGTTGCGCTGTCCAGCGAGTTGTTATATGGACAGCTCTTTCTTTTTTGTGTCGGCGGTAACTTATAGCATGCGGCCAAAGTTGGCGATAGTTGCAATCTGTTCCTTGCGCCTTGTTCACGCTCATGTCGCAAAAGACGATAAAGCATGTCGCAATTCTGTAGTTTTGCGCGTGTGGTTTGCAGCGCCGACGAATTCTGCGATTCCGCTCCCCAATAACCGGGTTTTGTTGCTGGGTCGCCCGGTGTCCCGAGTGCCTCGGTAGCTAAAGCAAGAGTCGTGCTCAAAATGCATGGCGCTCGTCATATGTCGACTATTTGCTGCTCCGAGCTGCGCCCGGCAAGTCTTGTAAAGGTATTGCCATCAGGTTTCATGGGGGTTACAGCCGCTTCAGGCCAGTTGTACAGGTGATGAAAGGCAGGCTGATCCGTAAGCTCTCTGTGGGCGTTGGTGGGGCGTAGGCGGCATGCGGCTGGGGAGGGTAGGGTTGCGCTGGTAACGTTTGCTGGGGGGGCATTACGGTAGGAAACAAACGGTGCGCATTAATGGTGCGTGCTCCGTTGTCGTGCGCCGCTGCTTGGCGGGCTCGTGCGGCGTCGTTGCCGTGCCGGCTGTGCAGGTGAATCCGCTGCGGTTCCGCGTATCCTGCTGGCCCGTCGCTTGGCATGTCGGGTTTGCGCTTATGACGCTAAGCTGTGTTTATTCAACCGTGTGGCAGGAGGGTGGCCGATGTTTGTTCTGGATCCGCGTTTGCAGCAGGACACTCTGCCGGTGGGCGATTTTTCGCTGTGCCGTTTACTGTTGATGAACGATGCGCACTACCCCTGGTTTATCCTGGTGCCCAGGCGCGAGGAGGTGTGTGAGCTGTTTCAGCTCGATGCCGATGATCAGCAGGCCTTGTGGCAAGAAACCACGATGCTGGCCGAGACGCTCAAGGATGCCTTTGGTGCCGACAAAATGAACATTGCGACCCTGGGCAATGTGGTCGGCCAACTGCATATGCATGTGATCGCGCGGCGTCGTGATGATGCCGCCTGGCCGGCGCCGGTGTGGGGCAGGCTGCCTGCGCAGCCGTATAGCGATGAGCAGGTTCTGGCGATCAAGGACAGGTTGCGCCTGGTGCTGGCCGAAAATTTCTGTTTTATCGAGGGCTGAATGATGAAGGCGGAGCAACGAATCACCGAGCTGGAAAGCCGGTTGGCTTTTCAGGATGACGCTATTCAGGCGCTCAATGACGTGCTGGTGACGCAGCAGCGGGAAGTGGAGCGCTTGCAGTTGCAAGTCGCGGCTTTGGCCAGGCGACAGGAGGAGTTGGGTGGGCAGCTCGACGCGGACGAAGATGAGGCGCCACCGCCACATTATTAGTTTCCAGGTGTCGACAGCCGTCCTATAAACAGAAAAGCCCGCACTCTGCGGGCTTTTCTGGTCTCGGGGGGTTAGCGGCGGGCGGGAGAGGCGGCAATCACGTCTTCCGCTTGCAGGCCCTTGTCGCGTTGCATGACGGAGAACTCGACGCGCTGGCCCTCGACCAATACCCGATGTCCTTCGCCGCGAATTGCGCGAAAGTGCACGAAGATATCGTCACCCGAGTCGCGGGAAATGAAGCCAAAGCCCTTGGATGTATTGAACCACTTGACTGTGCCGGTTTCTCGGTCGGTCATGTTGTGAGTCACGGCACTGTCGCGGACTTTCAGGCGCAGGTTGGTCGCCAGGTGCAGCAGTACTGCGGCGAGCACGGAGAGCAGGCTGAACAGGGTGGCGGGCAGGTCGGCAATCGTTGGTAGGGGGGCCAGTAAAATCAAAGCCTGCAGCAGGGTGCCCAGTATCAGCAGGGCAGAGACCAGGTTTTGCAGTTGGTGACGCAGGCCGGCATGCCAGATAGGCAGTTGGGGGGCCAGGACCAGGTTAAGTAAGCCGAGCAAGGCAAGGCTCAGGGCCTCTGGCTGTTGCAGGAGTGGCGGGGTGTCATTGCCGAGGCTTGGTACAAAGGACAGTAGTAGGGCGGTGAAGCCCGTTAGCAGGTGGACGATTTTCAACATATTCAATGAACTCACTTAATTAAAAGGATCGCCAGGAAGAGCCGATTGCACAGGCATTGCCTTGGGTTTAGGGCGTTGTGGATGCGCGTGTCATCGGCCTATGCGCTGATCCAATGGTTCGGATCAGCGGCACGGGGCGTATTTAACAGCAAAGAGGTGAGCTACTCAAATCAAGCGCTTAGGGCGCTTTCGCGGGGCTCGGGGTGGACCTGGTTGCGACCGCCGTGTTTGGCCTGATAAAGCGCGTCATCGGCACGGGTGAGCAGGCTTTCAAGGGTGTCGCCGGGCTTGGCGAGGGCGAAGCCGAAGGAGGCGCTGATGCTGTCAAGAACCTGGTCGGTGCGGCGTACTTTTATCCGTAGCGACTGGATTTTCTGCCGCAGGTGTTCGGCGAAGGCGTGTGCGCTCTGGGTATCGGGGCACTCGCGAAGAATCACGCAAAACTCTTCGCCGCCGTAACGTGCCGCAGTGGCGTGGGGTGGTAGTGCGTCGCGCAGCAGTTGACCGACATGCTGCAGGACCCGGTCACCCAGCGGATGGCCATACTGGTCGTTGAACTGTTTGAAGTGGTCGATGTCCAGCATCACCAGGGCCACGCCCTGGTGTTGGCCAGTCAGCGCCTGTTCCAGCAGGCGGGTAAAGGCGTGCCGGTTGAATACCTGGGTCAGGCTGTCGAGGGTTGCCGCAACATGGGCGCGTTCCAGTTGGCCGCGCAGGTGTTGAATCTCATTCTGCGCTGCGCGTATGCGGTAGAGGAACTTCTCTTGCTGATCCTGCATCAGTTGGGTGCTTTGTTGCAGGTCGTTCAGTACGCTGGGCAGGTCATCGACGATCGGTTCTTTCAGTGCGGTGAGCCCCTGCTCCAGGCTGGCTTGATAGTTGTGGCTGCCGGTCACGCTGAGCGAAACGTCGTCTTCGATGCCGTCGACCAGTTCGATGACTTGTCGCTGGCCTGCGCGGGCGTCTTCGAGTTCGTGGCGAATGACGTAGTCGCGGAACAGTTTGACTGCCGCTTCTGCGGGGAAACTGTCGAAGTCTGAGACGATCTTGTCCAGGCGGCGATTGAGTTCCGGTTCCTGGCCTTGGCTGTAGGTATACCAGAGCGCGTAGTGCAGCGGATTAGGCGGTATGCCATGACGCATCATCAGAGGCACGGCCTGCTTCAGCAGGGTGGCTGACTCGCGCGTATCTTCCGGGAAGCGCTCAAGAATGCTGGGGGTTTTGTTTGGCTTGCTCATGCACGTCACTGTGGCAAGTTGCGGTTGGCTGAAGGATAGAACAAGCACTGGTCTTACGCCTAGGCGCATTTCGGCCTGGGTGATCCTGGCGCAGGTTCCAGGCAAAGACCGCGAGTGGTCTTCGCCTGCTGGTCGATTCCGTAGGTGATGAGCGGGTCATGGGCTCGGTGACCTGTCAGGCGTCGAGCAGGCTGCGCAGCATCCAGGCTGTTTTTTCATGCACTTGCATGCGCTGGGTCAGCACGTCTGCGGTGGGTTCGTCGCTGACCTTGTCGAGCAAGGGGAAGATTCCGCGAGCGGTGCGGATCACGGCCTCCTGGCCCTGAACCAGTTGTTTGATCATGTCGGCAGCGCTCGGTACGCCTTCTTCTTCCTTGATCGAAGACAGGCGGGCATAGGCGGCGTAGGTGCCGGGTGCCGGGAAACCCAGGGCGCGGATCCGCTCGGCGATCTGGTCGACCGCCAGTGCCAGCTCGGTGTATTGCCCTTCGAACATCAGGTGAAGGGTGTTGAACATCGGGCCGGTGACGTTCCAATGGAAATTGTGGGTTTTCAGGTACAGGGTGTAAGTGTCGGCGAGCAGACGGGACAGGCCTTCGGCGATGGCGGCGCGATCCTGCTCAGCGATTCCGATGTTGATTTCCAAGGCGATTCTCCTTTCAGGTGGCTCGGAGCTTGTCTGGCTCCGCAATGCGCAGAGCCTAGCATGGGCGCTGCAGCCTGATCTTGGCTTATGTCAATAAGCGCCATTGTTCGAGGCTATGGGTTTCGGCTCTTATGCACTGGCAGGAGCGCTGTAGCGAGGGGCTCCCGGTGAGCCTGGGGCGGTGCGGAGGCCCGGCGCACTGGTCAGCGGTGCGCGAGGGTCGGGTGTTGCTGGAGGGTGCGGTTGAATACGTCGACCCAGTGCGGGCTGAACTGGCGACCTGCCAGGCCGTTGATTTCCAGGATGGCGCGCAGCAATGGACGCTTGCTCAGGGTTTGGTGGGCACGCTCATGGGTGCGTGCATCGAAGGTGTCGACAATATTGAGAATCAGGGCGCCGGGGCGAATGTCGCGCTCCTGCAGGGCTTGCGGGTAGCCGCTGCCGTCGGCATGCTCCTGGTGTTGCAGGGCGATGTCGGCGGCTGCCTCCCAATCAGGCAGGCGTTTCAGTAGGTCATAGGCCAGGCGTGGGTGTGATTGCATCTGCTGGCGTTCTTCATGGCTGAGATTGGCGTCCTTGTGCAACGTATCCAGGGGCAGAAAGGCCATGCCCAGGTCATGCAGGCATACGGCAGCTGCCAGTTGCGCGGGGTGTTCCGGTGTGCCGCCGATTTGGTTGATGGCCAGGGCCAGGTCCAGTTGACGCAAGCCCCGGCCCTGCCAGTAGTGCGAGCGCCGCTCGCTGGCGTGCATCAGTTCGATGAAGAACAGCAGGTCTTCGCTCGGCGCAATGCCGTGTTGCTCGAGCAGTTCGACGGCCAGTGAGTCGCTGGGCGTTGTGGGCGCGGGTAGCTGGCTGTTGGGGTCGAGCTGCTGCAGGAGCGAGCGCCGGCCCTCCGTCTGTCGGGCCGCGGGAAGCGTCGCCAGTGTGCGCAAGGCTTGACTGAGTGTCTCGAACTGCTGGGGGGCGAGGCGGGCGGTGGAGCCACCCAGGCCTTGCGCTATCAATTCTTTGAGGTGATCCAGGGTAAGCAACAGAATGTCGCCTAGCAGGCTGTCAAAGGTCAGGCGTGCCTCGCGCAAGCAAGCCAGAACGTCTTCCATGGCCTGTGGCAGGGGCATTAACGTGTTCAGGCCGATATAACCCAGGTTGCCCTTGAGGGTATGAACCTGGCGAAACAGGTCGTGCAGTTTTTCTCTATCCTCGGGGCAGTGCTCCAGCTCGATAAGCAGTTGTTCGCTGCGCTGAAACTGCTCTGCGGTTTCCTGGCGAAAATCTTCCAGTACATCATTGGGCAGGTCGGCGGGGCTGGATGTACTCATGAGTGATCTCCGTGAGGCTGGAGCTGAGAGCTTGTGAAAAAACTCCCGCCTACTGCGAACGCCCCCAGGCGCCCGCTGCTGGCGTTGCGTTACGCGAAAAACAAGGTCATTTAGCTCGCTAAACTCCCCCGTTTTTCGCGTAACGCGCCTTGCCGCGAACACCAGGAGGCGCTCTCGCGACGGCGCTCGTTATTTTCACAAGCTCTGAGTATAGGCGGCCGGAAAAAAGTGCCAGGAGCCTGTCGGGCTTTTCCGCGGCAGGACAGTCGCTGGTCCGACAGGCTCCAGGGTGGGGCGGCTGCAAGTGGCGGCTTAACCATATATAATCCTGCGCTTTGCCGCGAAACGCGGGTTGATGGCGGTCTGGCGCAAACGCGCCGTTGGTCGATTGCTGGCCCCGCCGACTGTTGCAATTGCACAACATACCGCGTGAACCTGCCGGCTGGCATGGCCCCGGACAAGCACCTCACTCCACGCGGCCCAACGAATTCAAGACTCAAGAGAAGCGATTACCACCATGATGCGCAGCCATTATTGCGGCCAACTGAACGAGAGCCTGGACGGCCAGGAAGTCACCCTTTGCGGTTGGGTCCATCGCCGCCGTGACCATGGCGGAGTGATCTTCCTCGATATCCGTGACCGGGAGGGTCTGGCCCAGGTGGTGTTCGACCCCGATCGCGCCGAGACCTTTGCCGTCGCCGACAGGGTGCGTAGCGAATATGTGGTGAAAATTACCGGCAAGGTGCGCCTGCGTCCGGACGGTGCACGCAATGCCAACATGGCCAGCGGCGCCATCGAGGTGTTGGGCTATGAGCTGGAAGTGCTCAACGAGGCGGAAACCCCACCGTTCCCGCTCAACGAGTACACCGATGTCGGTGAGGAAACCCGCCTGCGTTACCGCTTCATCGACCTGCGTCGCCCGGAAATGGCGGCCAAGCTGAAGCTGCGTTCGAGCATCACCACCAGCATCCGTCGCTACCTGGACGACAACGGTTTCCTCGACGTGGAAACGCCGATCCTCACCCGCGCCACCCCGGAAGGCGCACGTGACTACCTGGTGCCGAGCCGCACTCATGCGGGCAGCTTCTTCGCCCTGCCGCAGTCGCCGCAGCTGTTCAAGCAGCTGTTGATGGTCGCCGGCTTCGACCGCTACTACCAGATCGCCAAGTGCTTCCGCGACGAGGACCTGCGTGCCGACCGCCAGCCGGAGTTCACCCAGATCGACATCGAGACCAGTTTCCTCGATGAAGCCGACATCATGGGCATCACCGAGAAGATGATCCGCCAGCTGTTCCGCGAAGTGCTGGATGTCGAGTTCGCCGACTTCCCGCACATGAGCTTCGCCGAGGCCATGCGTCGCTATGGCTCGGACAAGCCGGATCTGCGCATCCCGCTGGAACTGGTGGATGTCGCCGATCAGCTCACGGACGTCGATTTCAAGGTGTTCAGCGGCCCGGCCAACGACCCCAAATCCCGCGTTGCCGCGTTGCGCGTGCCGGGCGGGGCGAGCATGCCGCGCAAGCAGATCGACGATTACACCAAGTTCGTCGGCATCTACGGCGCCCGCGGGTTGGCCTATATCAAGGTCAACCAGCGTGCCAATGGTGTCGAAGGCCTGCAGTCGCCGATCGTCAAGAACATCCCGCTGGACAACCTCAACGTGATCCTCGATCGGGTCGGTGCGGTCGATGGCGACATCGTGTTCTTCGGCGCCGACAAGGCCAAGATCGTCAGCGAAGCCCTGGGCGCGCTGCGCATCAAACTGGGCCACGATCTCGATCTGCTGACCTGTGCATGGGCGCCGCTGTGGGTGGTCGACTTCCCGATGTTCGAGGAGAGTGACGACGGCAGCCTGACCTCGTTGCACCACCCCTTCACCTCGCCGAGCTGCACCGCTGCCGAGCTGCAAGCCAATCCGGCGGTCGCCTTGTCGCGTGCCTATGACATGGTGCTCAACGGCACCGAATTGGGCGGCGGTTCGATCCGTATTCACGACAAGGGCATGCAGCAGGCGGTGTTCCGCGTGCTCGGCATCAGCGAGGAGGAGCAGCAGGAGAAGTTCGGCTTCCTCCTCGACGCGCTGAAGTACGGCGCGCCACCACACGGTGGCCTGGCCTTCGGTCTGGATCGTCTGGTGATGCTGATGACCGGCGCGCAGTCGATCCGCGAAGTGATCGCCTTCCCGAAAACCCAGAGCGCCGCCTGCGTCATGACCCAGGCACCGGGTGTGGTGGACAACAAGGCGTTGCGCGAATTGCACATTCGCCTGCGCGAGCAGCCCAAGGCCGAATAAGGGCATGGAAAGAAATAACTGCCACGTATTGCGCCGGATTTTCGTTTGCCTTCAAGGCAGGGCAAGGCGCGCATAGTCGTTCTATGTAAGCTTTGCCGTAACGCCGAAGGCGGACGAAAAGACCAGCAAGACGTCGTAGTTATTTATTGACAGGGCCTAAGCCTTGCCGGCGACAAGGAGCCTGGGTTTACCAGGCTTCTTCGTTATGGGTGTTACACAACCTGAGTTGAATTGCAGACGGAGTGAGTTATGGCTGGTCATTCCAAATGGGCCAACATCAAGCACCGCAAAGGACGTCAAGACGCCAAGCGCGGCAAGATTTTCACCAAGCTGATTCGTGAACTGACCG
Source organism: Pseudomonas sp. (assembly GCF_041601375.1). Classification (GTDB taxonomy): domain Bacteria; phylum Pseudomonadota; class Gammaproteobacteria; order Pseudomonadales; family Pseudomonadaceae; genus Aquipseudomonas. Next base: position 11,008 of record NZ_JBFIIG010000093.1, read on the forward strand.
TCGCCGCCAAGGGCGGTGGTCTGCCGGCGGACAATCCGCGTCTGCGCCTGGCCGTGGACAAGGCGCTGACCGCCAACATGACCCGCGACACCATCGACCGGGCGATCGCCCGCGGGGTCGGCTCGGACGAAGCCGACAACATGGTCGAGCTGAGCTACGAAGGTTATGCGCCCAGTGGCGTGGCGATCTTCGTCGAAGCCATGACCGATAACCGCAATCGCACGGCCGCCGAAGTGCGCCACGCCTTTACCAAGTGCGGCGGCAACCTGGGCACCGATGGCTCGGTGGCCTATATGTTCGAGCGCAAGGGGCAGATCAGCTACGCCCCGGGGGTCGATGAAGACGCCTTGATGGAGGCGGCGCTGGAAGCCGGGGCCGACGATGTGGTCAGCGGCGAGGACGGTTCGGTCGAGGTCTATACCGCGTTCGCCGACTTCCACGCGGTAAACGAGGCGCTGAGCAATGCCGGCTTCAGGGGTGACGAGGCCGAGGTGGCGATGATCCCGTCGCTCAGTGCGCCGGTCACGGACCTGGAAACCGCACAGAAAGTGATCAAGCTGATCGACATGCTGGAAGACCTCGACGACGTGCAGAACGTCTACCACAACGCCGAGATCCCCGACGAGATCATGGAGCAGTTGGGTTGATTGGTTGTTGAGTGCCACGGACCGGAAGTTACTGGGCGCTGTTGCCCGTGTGCTTCCGGTTTTTTTATGGCTCTGTACAGGTTATGCGTTGCAGGCGCGCTCTGGCTTCTGTAGGAGCGGATTTATCCGCGAATTTCGCGGCTGAAGCCGCTCCTACAATTAGACGCTTGCGACGCAACAGGTAACTGCGACATAGCCTTTTTTATGGCTGCCATGTGGGTGACGGCAGCGAAGGCTGGCCCTATACTCGCGAACTGGATAGATAAACAGTATGGTTGCCGGCTTTGATCGGCAACTCGGGCGGATGGTAGGGCATGACGTTGATCCTCGGTATCGACCCCGGTTCGCGTATCACCGGTTATGGTGTGGTGCGTGATAGCGGGCGCAGTTGCGAATATGTCGCCTCGGGCTGCATTCGTACCGGTAGCGGCTCGATGCCGGAGCGTTTGCAGATGGTTTTTCGCGGCGTACGCGAGGTGATCGAGACCTACGGGCCGGTGACCATGGGCATCGAGCAGGTCTTCATGGCGCGCAACCCGGATTCGGCCCTCAAACTCGGTCAGGCCCGCGGCGTGGCTATAGTGGCGGGGATCGAGGCGGGGCTGGATATCGCCGAGTACACCGCGACCCAGGTCAAGCAGGCGATTGCCGGCAGCGGCGGCGCCGATAAGGAGCAGGTGCAGATGATGGTCATGCATTTGCTCAAGCTGGTGCAGAAGCCGCAGATCGATGCCTCGGATGCCCTGGCGATTGCGCTGTGCCATGCCCATCACCGGCAAAGCCTGATTCCACACGGCCTGGTCGCCGCCAAGCGGCGCGGCGGTCGCCTTCGTTTATAGCGTTATTCAAGGAAAGCAGCGGTGATTGGACGTTTGTGCGGCACCCTGGCGGAGAAGCAGCCGCCGCATTTGATTCTGGATGTGAACGGTCTGGGCTATGAGCTGGAAGTGCCCATGACAACCTTGTACCGTTTGCCGGCAGTCGGCGAGCCTCTGACCCTGCACACGCACCTGGTGGTGCGCGAAGATGCGCACCTGCTCTATGGCTTCTTCGAGAAGCGTGAGCGCCAGCTGTTTCGCGAGCTGATCCGGCTCAATGGCGTTGGCCCGAAACTGGCGCTGGCCCTGATGTCCGGGCTGGAGGTCGATGAGCTGGTGCGTTGCGTGCAGGCGCAAGACTCCTCGGTGCTGGTGAAAATCCCCGGGGTCGGCAAGAAAACCGCCGAACGCCTGCTGGTTGAATTGAAAGATCGCTTCAAGGCCTGGGAGGCCGTGCCGGGCATGGCGACTCTGGTCGTTGAACCTCGCGGCGTCGGCGCAGTCCCACATGCAGAGAATGATGCAGTCAGTGCGCTTATTTCCCTCGGTTACAAGCCACAAGAAGCCAGTCGCGCCGTCTCCGCGATCAAGCAAGATGGGTTGAGCAGTGAAGACATGATCCGTCGTGCCCTGAAGGGAATGGTGTAACTCCAGATGTTAGAAGCAGATCGCCTGATTACCGCCACCAGCCGCGACCGCGACGAGCAGGTGGATCGTGCCATTCGGCCGCTGAAGCTGGCCGAATACATCGGCCAGCCAAGCGTGCGCGAGCAGATGGAGCTGTTTATCCAGGCCGCCAGGGGGCGCAGTGAAGCCCTCGATCACACCCTGATCTTCGGTCCGCCGGGGCTGGGCAAGACCACCCTGGCCAATATCATCGCCCAGGAAATGGGCGTGTCGATCAAGAGCACCTCCGGGCCGGTGCTGGAGCGGCCGGGCGATCTGGCTGCGCTGCTGACCAATCTTGAACCGGGCGATGTATTGTTCATCGATGAAATCCATCGTCTGTCGCCGATCGTCGAGGAAGTGCTGTACCCGGCGATGGAAGACTTTCAGCTGGATATCATGATCGGCGAAGGCCCGGCTGCGCGTTCGATCAAGCTCGACTTGCCGGCCTTCACCCTGGTGGGCGCCACCACCCGCGCCGGCATGCTGACCAACCCGTTGCGCGACCGTTTCGGTATCGTTCAGCGTCTGGAGTTCTACAACACCGAGGACCTGACCACCATCGTTACTCGTTCGGCGGGCATTCTCGGTTTGCCGATCGAGGCCCAGGGCGCCTTCGAGATCGCTCGGCGCGCCCGCGGTACGCCGCGCATCGCCAATCGCCTGCTGCGCCGGGTGCGGGATTTCGCCCAAGTGCGTGGCCAGGGCGACATCACCCGGCAGATTGCCGACTCGGCACTCAACCTGCTGGATGTCGACGAGCGTGGTTTCGATCACCAGGATCGCCGGCTGCTGCTGACCATGATCGAGAAGTTCGATGGCGGCCCCGTGGGGGTCGACAGCCTGGCCGCGGCGATCAGCGAAGAGCGCCACACCATCGAAGATGTACTGGAGCCCTACCTGATTCAGCAGGGCTACATCATGCGTACCCCGCGCGGGCGCGTGGTCACCCGGCATGCCTACCTGCATTTCGGCCTGAACATGCCGAAACGTATGGGGGATCTGCCGTCCGTCGACTTGTTTGCTGCCGATGGCGAGTAACAGGCCGTTGAAAAATGTAGGCGAGGCAGGCAAGACAAGGACTAGGCGTCCCCGCAAAAAAACGGCCGAGGAAGCGGAATTTACTGGCTGTAAATGAGCATTACTCGCTTCGCTCGCCCTACGGGCCGCGCTGAAGCGCGTTAGCCGCAAGCGGCTTGCTGAGGCCGTTTTTAACGCCCCTCTCATCAAGAGGGCCAGCGCAGGTAGTTTTTCAACGGCCTGCCAAGCAAAAATACTTGCGACCAGAGATTGGCAAGTTGAGGAGCTAGCACTAGAGTATGCACGCACAAAACGGAGTTCAGCCTTTCGCCCATCGTTGTCGGGTTTATTTCGAAGACACCGATGCAGGCGGCATCGTCTACTACGTCAATTACCTCAAATTCATGGAACGGGCTCGCACCGAGCGGCTGCGCGACCTGGGCTTTGCCCAGTCGACGCTGGCGGGTGAGGGCCTGTTGTTCGTCGTGCATTCCAGTGAGGCGCGCTATCACGCGCCGGCGCGCCTGGATGATGAGCTGCTGGTAAGTGCGCAAGTGATGGAATTAAACCGTGCCAGCCTGCGTTTTCGTCAGCAGGTCAGGCGGGCCACGGATGATGCGCTGCTCTGTGAGGGGCAGTTCCTGGTGGCCTGTGTGCGCGCCGACAATTTGAAACCCCGGGCTCTTCCCGAAGCTTTGCGTGCGGCCTTTGCCGGCCTGAGCGACACGGGCACGGCCAAAGCAGGAGAGTAAGCGTGGAAGCCAACACCGTTGACCATATGTCGATGTGGAGTTTGATCAGCAATGCCAGCCTGGTAGTACAGTTGGTGATGTTGACGCTGGTGGCCGCCTCGGTCACCTCGTGGGTCATGATTTTCCAGCGCAGCACCTTGCTGCGCGCCGCCAAGCGTGCCCTGGACAACTTCGAGGAGCGTTTCTGGTCCGGTATCGATTTGTCCAAGCTGTATCGTCAGGCCGGCAGCAACCCGGACCCGGACTCGGGGCTGGAGCAGATCTTTCGCGCCGGCTTCAAGGAGTTCTCCCGTCTGCGTCAGCAGCAGGGCGTCGACCCCGATGCGGTAATGGACGGTGTGGCGCGCGGCATGCGCGTGGCCATTTCGCGCGAAGAAGAGAAGCTCGAACAGAGCCTGCCGTTTCTCGCCACCGTCGGTTCCACCAGTCCCTATATCGGCCTGTTCGGTACCGTCTGGGGGATCATGAACTCCTTCCGCGGCTTGGCCCAGGTGCAACAAGCGACCCTGGCCACTGTGGCGCCGGGTATCGCCGAGGCGCTGATTGCCACTGCTATCGGTCTGTTCGCCGCGATTCCCGCGGTAATCGCCTACAACCGGTTCTCCTCGCGCGGCGAGATGCTGATCGGTCGCTACTACACCTTTGCCGACGAGTTCCAGGCGATTCTGCACCGTAAGGTGCATACCCGCGACGACTAAGCCTTAGGCTCTCTCAAGATAGGTTTCAAAGCCATGGCCAGAATTCGCAACAGACGCAAGCCGGTCTCCGAGATGAACGTGGTGCCTTACATCGACGTGATGTTGGTGCTGCTGGTGATCTTCATGGTGACCGCGCCAATGCTCAATCAAGGTGTCAAGGTCGATCTGCCGCAGGTCAGCAGCGAGGTCCTGCCGCAGGATAACAACGCCCAGGTGCTGACCATTTCGATCAAGGCCGACAAATCCTACTTCTGGAATATGGGCTCGGAAGTCGATGTCGATACCGTGCAGGATCAAGCCATGACCCTGGAGGAAATGACCCGCGCGGTGACTGCGATCCTCAGCCAGAGTCGCAGTCAGGGTAAGCAGGTGCAGGTGTTCGTGCGCGGCGACAAGGCGGTCGATTATGGCACCGTGATGCTGGCCATGAGCGGCCTGCAGCAGGCCGACGTGGGTAACGTCGGGCTGATTACCGAGGCCCCCTGATGCGCGAGCAACGCGAGCGATCACCTTCGGAAAGCCTGTTCTGGCCCGTGCTCTGGGCTGTGGCGCTGCATGCCCTGATGTTCGCCATGCTGTTCGTCAGTTTTGCCTTCGCCCCGGACCTGCCGCCGGCCCGGCCAATCGTTCAGGCGACTCTGTATCAACTGAAGTCGCAGAGCCAGGCGACCACCCAGACCAACCAGAAAATTGCCGGTGAGACCAAGAAAACCACCGCGCCAATTTATGAGACTGAACAGCTCGAACAGAAGAAAGCCGACAAGGAAAAACAGGCTGTTGCGGCAAAGGCTGCGGAACAAAAGAAGGCCGAGGAGGCTCGAAAGGCCGATGCAGCGAAGAAAGCCGATGCAGCGAAGA
>NZ_JBFIIG010000094.1:0-16147 GCF_041601375.1 Pseudomonas sp.
ATTCATCACGGTCTGCAGGCGCTTGCCGATAGCTGGCCGGCGGCTTGCCGTCGCCTGTGTGATGAGCTGGGTGTGCCGCTGCGGGTGGACTATGTGCAGGTGCAGCCGGGCGCCAGTATCGAGCGCGCCGCGCGGCAGGCCCGTTATGCGGCTTTTCGCACGCTGCTCGCTGCTGACGAGGTTCTGCTGGCGGCGCAGCATCGCGACGATCAGGCGGAGACCTTGCTGTTTCGCCTGCTGCGCGGTGCCGGCGTGCAGGGGCTGGCGGCCATGCCGGCGAGTCGGCCGCTCGGTGCCGGGCACCTGTTGCGGCCGCTGTTGAGCTGTTCCCGCGCCGAGTTGCAGGCCTATGCCGACGAGCACCGGCTGCGCTGGGTGGAAGATCCGTCGAATGCCGATAGCCGCTTCTCGCGCAACTACTTGCGCCACCAGGTTTTGCCGTTACTCACCAGGCGCTGGCCGCAGGCGACTGCCAGTCTTGCTCGTGCCGCCGAGCATCTGGGCGAGGCTGGGCAACTGCTCGATGAGCTGGCGCAGCAGGATCTGCAGGTTGCACAGGGGCCCTGCGAATATGCCTGGCTCGAGCTGCCGAGCCTGTCCCTGGGGCCGTTGCGGGCGCTGAGCGATGCCCGGCAGCGCAACGCCTTGCGCTACTGGTTGCGCCGCCTGACCCCGATGCCGGACAGCGAGCACTGGGCCGGTTGGCAGGCGCTGCGCGATGCGGCCGGCGACGCCACCCCGGTCTGGCGTCTGGCGGCAGGCGAATTGCGCCGGGCCGATCAGCGGTTGTGGTGGCTCAGCGGCGACTGGCTGCGCATGCCGCCCGCGCCTGAGGTTCGACTCGCTCCTGGACGCTGGTTGTCGCTGGCAGGCAATGGTTGCGTGCGCATCGAGGGGCGCTTGCCTGCCGGCGACTGGCGCCTGGCCTATCGCCAGGGGGGCGAGGTGATGAGCTTGGCCGGGCGCGGTCATCGTGATCTGAAGCGCTTGCTCAACGAGCGGCAGGTGCCGGCCTTTGTCCGCCCGCGCTTGCCCCTGTTGCTGTGCAATGGCGAGCTGCGCGCCGTGGCCAATCTGGCCGGCCTGGACGGGGCGGGTGATGGCCAATGGCGACTCAGTTGGCAGCCACCGATGGATGATCAAGGTTTGAGCTGCTAAGGCCTTTCCGGTAGACTACGCTCCCGTCTTACCAGAGCTTTTGCAGGCCCCTTTTCGTCAAGGAAATGGAGTCGGCAACGGCTTGCCAATTGCGCCCTGTGCGTGGTTGTGGCTTCGGCCTTCCTTCGCTTTCCCCGGCGGCGCTGACCGCCTAAACGCAGACTTCTAGGGTTTTTCATGACGCGCTTCATCTTCGTCACGGGTGGTGTTGTTTCTTCATTGGGGAAAGGCATCGCCTCGGCTTCATTGGCGGCTATCCTGGAGGCGCGGGGCCTGAAGGTCACGATGCTCAAGCTGGATCCCTATATCAACGTCGATCCGGGCACCATGAGCCCGTTCCAGCACGGTGAGGTGTTCGTCACCCACGACGGTGCCGAGACCGACCTCGACCTGGGCCACTACGAGCGGTTCATCCGCACCACCATGACCCAGGACAACAACTTCACCACCGGCCGGGTTTACGAGCACGTGCTGCGCAAAGAGCGCCGTGGCGATTACCTGGGCGCGACCATTCAGGTCATCCCGCACATCACCGACGAGATCAAGCGCCGCATCATCAAGGGCGCCGGCGATGCCGACGTGGCCATGGTCGAGATCGGCGGCACCGTGGGCGACATCGAGTCGCAGCCGTTCCTCGAAGCCATTCGCCAGCTGCGCGTGGAAGTGGGCGCCAAGCGCGCCATGCTGATGCACCTGACCCTGGTGCCCTATATCGCCACCGCCGGCGAGACCAAGACCAAGCCGACCCAGCACTCGGTGAAGGAATTGCGTTCCATCGGCCTGCAGCCGGACGTGCTGATCTGCCGCTCCGACCATCCGGTGGATATCTCCTCGCGGCGCAAGATTGCCCTGTTCACCAACGTCGAAGAGCGTGCGGTGATTTCCCTGGAAGACGTCGACACCATCTACCGGATACCGGGCGTGCTGCATGCCCAGGGGCTGGACGATTTCGTCGTCGAGCGTTTCGGCCTGGAGTGCGGCGGTGCCGATCTGTCCGAGTGGGAGCGGGTGGTCGACGCCAAGCTCAACCCGGAGCATGAAGTCACCATCGCCATGGTCGGCAAGTACATGGAACTGCTGGATGCCTACAAGTCGCTGATCGAAGCGATGAGCCATGCCGGCATCCAGAACCGCACCAAGGTCAACCTGCGCTATATCGATTCCGAAGACATCGAGAACCAGGGCACCGCCCTGCTCGAAGGCGTCGATGCCATTCTGGTGCCCGGCGGCTTCGGCCTGCGCGGCGTGGAAGGCAAGGTCACCGCCGTGCAGTATGCCCGCGAGAACAAGATTCCCTACCTGGGTATCTGCCTCGGCATGCAGGTCGCGGTGATCGAGTTCGCCCGCAATGTGCTGGGCTGGAGCGATGCCAACTCCACCGAGTTCGACGCCAGCAGCACTCATCCGGTGGTTGGCCTGATTACCGAGTGGCAGGACGCCACCGGCGTCACCGAGCAGCGCGACAATGCCTCCGACCTGGGCGGCACCATGCGCCTCGGGGCTCAGGACTGCCAGCTGCTCGGCGGCTCGCAAGTGCATCAGTGCTACGGCAAGGACGTGATAGTCGAGCGTCATCGCCATCGCTATGAAGTGAACAACAACCTGCTGCCGCAATTGGTCGAGGCCGGCCTCAAGATCACCGGCCGTTCCGGCGACGGTGCCCTGGTCGAAGTGGTGGAGGCGCCGGATCATCCGTGGTTCGTCGCCTGCCAGTTCCACCCGGAGTTCACCTCGACGCCGCGCGACGGTCACCCGCTGTTCAGCGGTTTCGTCAACGCCGCCCTGGCGCAGCACGCGAAGAAGGCATAAGGACATGACCCAGAAGATCATCAAGGTCGGCGCCATCGAGATCGCCAACGACAAGCCCTTCGTCCTGTTCGGCGGCATCAACGTCATCGAGTCGCGCGATCTGGCCATGCGCGCCTGCGAAGAATATGTGCGGGTTACCGAGAAGCTGGGTATTCCCTTCGTGTTCAAGGCCAGCTTCGACAAGGCCAACCGCTCCTCGATCAACTCCTTCCGCGGCCCCGGCCTGGAAGAGGGCATGAAGATCTTCGAGGAAGTGAAGCGGACCTTCGGCGTGCCGCTGATCACCGATGTTCACGAACCGCAGCAGGCGCAGCCGGTGGCGGACGTGTGCGACATCATCCAGTTGCCGGCGTTTCTCTCGCGCCAGACCGACCTAGTGGTGGCGATGGCCAAGACCGGTGCGGTGATCAATATCAAGAAAGCCCAGTTCCTCGCGCCCCAGGAGATGAAACATATCCTGGCCAAGTGTGTCGAAGCCGGCAACGATCAGTTGATCCTCTGCGAGCGCGGCAGCTCCTTCGGCTACAACAACCTGGTGGTGGACATGCTCGGCTTCGGCATCATGAAGCAGACCAACTACCCGGTGTTCTTCGACGTCACCCACGCCCTGCAGATGCCGGGTGGGCGTGCCGATTCGGCCGGTGGCCGGCGTGCCCAGGTCACCGACCTGGCCAAGGCCGGCATGAGCCAGGGCTTGGCCGGGCTGTTCCTCGAAGCGCATCCGGATCCGGACAACGCCAAGTGCGATGGCCCTTGCGCCTTGCGCCTGGACAAGCTGGAACCCTTCCTCACCCAGCTCAAGCAGCTGGATGATCTGATCAAGAATTTTGCGCCGATCGAGACTGCCTGAAACGGCAATTCTGCGTTAAAGTGCTGTTTGTATACAATCTAACTGAATAGTCGGTACATGTTGCGCGCTGGAGTCCCCTCAGGCGCGCAATGAGTGTGCAGCTCGGTGCTACCCTTTTCGTCAACTTTTTTGGAGTGCTAAACGCAATGGCAAAGATCGTCGACATCAAAGGCCGTGAGGTTCTCGACTCCCGTGGCAACCCGACCGTGGAAGCCGATGTGATCCTCGATAACGGCATCATCGGCAGCGCCTGTGCGCCGTCCGGTGCTTCCACTGGTTCGCGCGAAGCGCTGGAACTGCGAGATGGCGACAAGAGCCGTTATCTGGGCAAGGGCGTACTCAAGGCCGTAGCCAATATCAACGGTCCGATTCGTGACCTGTTGCTGGGCAAGGATCCGCTCGACCAGCAAGCCCTGGATCGCGCGATGATCGCCCTCGACGGCACCGAGAACAAAGCCACACTGGGCGCCAACGCCATTCTCGCGGTGTCCCTGGCCGCCGCCAAGGCCGCCGCCCAGGACAGCGATCTGCCGCTCTATGCACACATCGCCAACCTCAATGGCACGCCGGGCGTCTATTCCATGCCGGTGCCGATGATGAACATCATCAATGGCGGCGAGCATGCCGACAACAACGTCGACATCCAGGAGTTCATGGTCCAGCCGGTAGGCGCCAAGACCTTCGCCGACGCGCTGCGCATGGGCACCGAGATCTTCCATCACCTCAAGGCCGTACTCAAGGCCCGTGGCCTGAGCACCTCGGTGGGTGATGAAGGTGGTTTCGCGCCGAACCTGACCTCCAACGAAGACGCCCTGGCCGCCATTGCCGAGGCCGTGGCCAACGCCGGCTACAAGCTGGGCGACGACGTCACCCTGGCCCTGGATTGCGCGTCCAGCGAGTTCTTCGAAGGCGGCAAGTACGACCTGGCCGGCGAAGGCAAGGTCTTCGACGCTGCCGGCTTCAGCGATTACCTGGCCGGCCTGGCCGAGCGTTACCCGATCATCTCCATCGAAGACGGTATGGACGAGTCCGACTGGGCCGGCTGGAAAGTCCACACCGAAAAGCTCGGCGGCAAGATGCAGCTGGTCGGCGACGACCTGTTCGTGACCAACACCAAGATCCTCAAGGAAGGCATCGACAAGGGTATCGCCAACTCGATCCTGATCAAGTTCAATCAGATCGGCACCCTGACCGAGACCCTGGAAGCCATCCAGATGGCCAAGGCGGCCGGCTACAGTGCGGTGATCTCGCACCGCAGCGGTGAAACCGAAGACTCGACCATCGCCGACCTGGCCGTGGGTACTGCTGCCGGCCAGATCAAGACCGGCTCGTTGTGCCGCTCCGATCGGGTGTCCAAGTACAACCAATTGCTGCGTATCGAAGAGCAGTTGGCGGGCAAGGCGCCGTATCGCGGCCGCGCCGAGTTTCGTGGCTAAAAACTGCTGCGAGCTTCGCTCGCGGCGTTTTCGCCGAGCGGTCGAGTCATGGTAAAAGAGGGGCGGCGCGAGTCGCCCCTCTTTTCGTTGGGATGCTTTTACTGTCATGCGTAGTCCTTACTGGTTATTAGTCGTCCTGATTCTGCTGCTGGTTGGCCTGCAGTATCGCCTGTGGGTGGGCGATGGCAGCCTGGCGCAGGCCACCGACCTGAAGCAGCAGATTGCCGATCAGCAGGGGGCGAATCAGCGTCTGCTGGAGCGCAATCGGATTCTCGAGGCGGAAGTCATGGAATTGAAAAAGGGCATGGAAACCGTCGAGGAGCGCGCCCGGCATGAGCTGGGCATGGTCAAAGAGGGCGAGACGCTCTACCAGCTGACCGAGTGACGACCAACTGACCGAATGGCAGCCAGCTAACCGAATGAAAACGTCCGCATTAGCGCATTTCTGGGTTCTGATCCCCGCCGCCGGGGTTGGCAGCCGCATGGCTGCCGACCGGCCCAAGCAATACCTGGAACTGGCGGGTAAGACCATCCTTGAGCACAGCCTGGCCTGCTTTCTCGATCACCCCCGGTTGCACGGCGTGGTGGTCAGCCTGGCGCCCGATGACCCCTACTGGTCGTCCCTGGCTTGTGCGCAGGATCCGCGTATCGCTCGCGCCGAGGGTGGTCGCGAGCGTGCGGATTCGGTGCTCAAGGGTTTGCAGCGTCTGCAAGAGCTGGGCGCGCAGGACAGCGACTGGGTGTTGGTGCACGATGCGGCGCGGCCCAATCTGGCGCGTGCGGATCTGGATCTGCTGCTCGTGCAGCTGGCCGATGATCCGGTCGGCGGCCTGCTCGCAGTGCCCGTGCGCGACACCTTGAAGCGGGCCGGAGCCGACGGGCGGGTGCTGCAGACCGTCGATCGTTCGCCAATCTGGCAGGCCTATACGCCGCAGATGTTCCGCCTCGGCTTGCTGCACCGCGCGCTGGCGCAGGCGTTGGCTGCCGGGGTGGCGATTACCGATGAGGCGTCGGCTGTCGAGTGGTCCGGGCAGGCGCCGCGCCTGATCGAGGGCCGCGCCGATAACCTCAAGGTGACCCGGCCCGAAGACCTCGACTGGCTGCGTCAGCACTGGGCGGGGCGCCGCTGAACTCGAACGTAGAAGGATAGGTTGAGCGCAGCTTCGTAGGGTGGGTTGGCGGCGCGGTACGCCGGCCGATCACTAGATGGCGATCGTGGCCCGCCACGCGATCGTCCGTGTTGCGCCGATGGTGGGTTACGCCGCGCCCCCTGTGGCCTGATGTCGGGTAATTGCCGTATGCGGCTGACCCACCCTACGCTATGGCCTCCGCAGGCTGCGCCATCACGGGCTGTATTCGCTGCGCTGTGCCAGCCCTGTTTTCAGCGCGTCCACCAGTTGTCGCACTTTCGGCGATAGATGCCGTTGCTGGGGGTAGAGTGCCCAGACCGCGGTGTTGGGTTGCTGTTGGTTCTCCAGCAGGGACACCAGGGCGCCGCTGCGCAAATGCTCCAGTACGTAGTAGTCCGGCAGCTGACACAAGCCCAGGCCGCGCAAGGCCGCATCGAGCACCGCCTGGCCGCTGTTGCAGCGCCAGTTGCCTTGCACGCGTTGTGCGGCTTCACGGCCGTTGAGCTGAAAGCTCCAGGTATCCGAGCTGCCGATCAGGCAGTTGTGCCGGCCGAGTTCCGACAGGCTGTGCGGGCGGCCGTAGCGCTGCAGGTAGTCCGGTGCGGCGCACAGGTACATGCGCCGGGGGGCCAGGCGGGTGGCGACCAGCCGCGAATCCTGCAGGCGGCCCAGGCGAATGGCCAGGTCCAGGCCTTCATGCACCAGATCCAGGTTGCGGTTGCTCAGTTCTATGTCCACCCGCAGTTGCGGGTAACGGGTCATGAAGTCCGTCACCAGCGGCACGATAAAGCGCTCGCCGTAGGCCACGGCACAGGTCATGCGCAGCAGGCCCTTGGGTTCGCTGCCCAGGTCGCCGACCGCACGCAGGGCTTCTTCGCGGGCATCCTGCAGGCGCTGGCAATGTTGCAGGAAGGTTTGCCCTGCTTCGGTCAGTGCCACACGTCGGGTGCTGCGGTAGAACAGGCGGGTTTGCAGGCGCTCTTCCAGGCGCGCGACCTGGCGGCTGACCTGCGAGGAGGACAGGCCCAGGCGTTCGGCGGCGGCGGTGAATTGACCGCACTCGGCCACGGCGACGAATTCATCCAGTCCTTCCCAGCGGCTCATGCGGTCTCCTGTCCCAATGCTGTATCAGGGATGCAGCGGATCGTGCCGCCATTATCCCTGAATGGCAATAATGTTTTGATATTTGCCGGATTATCTCTGTTTCATGTTGATTTAGACTGCAGGTCACTGTCCAAACCCGCAGGAGAGCTTTCATGATCAAGTCCCGTGCTGCCGTCGCTTTCGGCCCCAACGAGCCGCTGAAGATCGTCGAGATCGATGTCGCGCCGCCGAAGGCCGGCGAGGTGCTGGTGCGCATCGTCGCCACCGGCGTTTGCCACACTGACGCTTACACCCTGTCTGGTCAGGACTCCGAGGGCGTGTTCCCCTGCGTGCTCGGTCATGAGGGCGGTGGCATCGTCGAAGCCGTCGGCGAAGGCGTCACCTCGGTGAAGGTGGGTGACCACGTGATCCCGCTGTACACCGCCGAGTGCGGCGAGTGCAAATTCTGCAAATCCAACAAGACCAACCTGTGCAGCTCGGTGCGCGCCACTCAGGGCAAGGGTCTGATGCCGGACGGCACCAGCCGCTTCTCCTACGAAGGTCAGCCGATCTACCACTACATGGGCTGCTCGACCTTCTCCGAGTACACCGTGCTGCCGGAAGTCTCGGTCGCGGTGATCCCGAAAGAAGCGCCGTTGGACAAGGTCTGCCTGCTGGGCTGCGGCGTGACCACCGGTATCGGCGCGGTGCTTAACACCGCCAAGGTGGAAGAGGGCGCCACCGTGGCCATCTTCGGTCTGGGTGGTATCGGTCTGGCGGCCATTATCGGCGCCAAGATGGCCAAGGCCTCGCGCATCATCGGTATCGACATCAACCCGGGCAAGGAAGCCGTGGCCCGTGAGCTGGGCTTGACCGACTTCGTCAATCCCAAGGACCACGCCAAGCCGATCCAGGAAGTCATCGTCGAAATGACCGACGGCGGCGTCGACTACAGCTTCGAGTGCATCGGCAACGTGCAGCTGATGCGTGCGGCACTGGAGTGCTGCCACAAGGGCTGGGGCGAGTCGACCATCATCGGCGTGGCGCCGGCCGGTGCCGAGATCAGCACCCGTCCGTTCCAGCTGGTGACCGGTCGCGTCTGGCGCGGTAGCGCCTTCGGTGGCGTCAAGGGCCGTACCGAACTGCCGGGTTATGTCGAGAAATCGCAGAAGGGTGAAATCCCGCTGGACACCTTCATCACCCACAACATGGGTCTGGAGCAGATCAACGAGGCCTTTGAGCTGATGCACGAAGGCAAGAGCATCCGTACCGTCATTCATTTTTAAGCGGCAAGCTGCAAGCCATAAGCTGCAAGCAAACGCATGGCGCGGGTGACCGCGCCGATGTGCTGGCGGCTTGGCGCTTGAAGCTGCCCGGAGGGTCTATGACTCTGGAAAACATCTCTTGCCAGAAGAGCTTTGGCGGCTGGCACAAGCGTTACCGCCATCGCTCCACCACGCTCAACTGCGACATGGTGTTCGCCGTCTACCTGCCGCCGCAGGCAGAGCAGGGCGCCAAGCTACCGGTGCTGTACTGGCTGTCGGGGCTAACGTGCACCGACGAGAACTTCATGCAAAAGGCCGGTGCCTTGCGGCTGGCTGCCGAGCTGGGTCTGGTCATAGTGGCGCCGGACACCAGCCCGCGTGGCGATGATGTGCCGGGTGACCCCGAGAATGCCTGGGACTTTGGCAAGGGCGCGGGCTTCTACGTCAACGCCACACAGGAGCCCTGGGCACGCAATTACCGTATGCACGACTATGTGGTGAGCGAGCTGCCGGCGCTGATCGAGGCCAGCTTCCCGGTTTCCGATCGTCGCGGTATCTCCGGTCACTCCATGGGCGGCCACGGGGCGCTGGTCTGCGCGCTACGCAATCCGGGGCGCTACCTGTCGCTGTCGGCGTTTTCACCGATCACCAACCCGATGAACTGCCCTTGGGGCGAGAAGGCGCTGTCGCGTTATCTCGGCGAGGATCGCTCGCGCTGGAAGGAGTGGGACGCCTGCGCGCTGCTCGCCGAAGCCAGTGAGCGCTTGCCGATCCTGGTGGATCAGGGCGATCGCGACGACTTCCTGGAGAACCAGCTTAAACCTGAGGCTCTGGAAGCGGCCGCCAAGGCGTTCGGGCATCCGCTGGCCCTGCGCCTGCAGCCCGGCTATGACCACAGCTACTACTTCATCGCCAGCTTCATCGAGGACCACCTGCGGCACCATGCGGCCGCCCTGGCGACAGAGGCGAGCCACAAGCCATAAGCTGCAGGCAAGAGCAAAAAGCCTGGCGCTATCCGAGATAGCGCCAGGCTTGCAGCTTATAGCTCCTAGCTTGCCGCTTTCAGTTAAAATCACGCCCTGACTTTTGCAGGGCCTGATTTTCCATGAAGAGCACTATGCGTATTGGCCACGGCTACGACGTACATCGGTTTGGCGAGGGTGAGTTCATTACCCTCGGCGGTGTACGGATTCCCCACAGTTCCGGGCTGATCGCTCATTCCGATGGCGATGTGCTGCTGCATGCGCTCGCCGATGCTTTGCTCGGCGCCGCGGCACTGGGCGATATCGGCCGGCACTTCCCCGATACCGATCCGGCCTTCAAGGGCGCCGACAGTCGCACGCTGCTGCGCCATGTCCTGGGTTTGCTGCAGGCCAAAGGCTGGCAGGTGGCTAATGTCGACGCCACCATAGTCGCCCAGGCGCCGAAGATGGCGCCGCACATCGAGGCCATGTGCGCTCTGATCGCCGAGGATCTGCAGGTCGCGCCGGATGCGGTCAACGTCAAGGCCACCACCACCGAGAAACTCGGCTTCACCGGCCGCGAAGAAGGCATCGCGGTGCATGCCGTCGCGCTGTTGGTGGCCCGATGAACGAACTCGAACTGCTCGGTCCCCGTGGCCATGGCGCGCCTTGCGGTACGGCGCTGCTCAAGGCCGTGGCGGAAGACTTCCAGGTCGACGAGGTGCTGGATATTCCCCTGGCTGGTGAGGGTGAGCACCTCTGGCTGTGGGTGGAAAAGCGCGGCCTGAATACCGAGGACGCCGCGCGGCGTATCGCCCGCGCCGCCGGCGTGCCGCTGCGCATGATCAGCTATGCCGGGCTCAAGGATCGCCAGGCGTTGACCCGCCAATGGTTCAGTCTGCACCTGCCGGGCAAGGCCGATCCGGCGCTGGGGGCCGCCGAGGATGCCAGCCTGAGCATCCTCAAGCAGGTGCGTCACTCGCGTAAATTGCAGCGCGGTGCGCATGCGGCCAACGGCTTCACCCTGCGCCTGACCCAGCTGGATGCGGATCGCGCGGCTCTGCAGCAGCGCCTGACGCAGATAGCCGCCCAGGGCATTCCCAACTACTTCGGTTCGCAGCGCTTCGGCTTCGAGGGCGGCAATATCGCCCATGCGCGGCATTTCGCCGAGCGCCAGAGCTTGCCCGAGCAGCGCAACGTGCGTTCGCGCGTGCTCTCGGCGGCGCGCAGCTTCCTGTTCAATCGGGTGCTGGCTGAGCGCGTGGCGGCGGGTACCTGGAATCAGGCATTGCCCGGCGACCTGCTGGCCTTTACCGATAGTCGCAGCTTTTTCCCGGCTGGAGAGGCCGAGTGCAGCGATCCACGCCTGGCGATTCTCGACCTGCACCCGACCGGACCCTTGTGGGGCGCGGGTGTCTCGACCGCCGGTGGCGTCGCCCAGGGCCTGGAGCAGAAGGTCGCCGAGGATGAGCGCGCCCTGGTCGACTGGTTGGCAGAAGCGGGCATGACGCACGAGCGGCGTATCCTGCGCCTCCCCATCGGCGGTTTGACGTGGCATTATCCCGAGCCTGACATTCTGCAACTGGAATTCGTCCTGCCGGCTGGATGCTTTGCCACCGTCTTGGTGCGCGAGCTTGTCGATCTGTTGCCTGCAGGGCAGACGGACAACCCATGCGTATTCTGATTTCCAACGATGACGGCGTGGCCGCGCCGGGCCTAGCCGCGCTGCATGCTGCCCTGGCCGATTATGCCGAGTGCGCGGTGATCGCGCCCGATCAGGACAGAAGTGGCGCCAGCAGTTCGCTGACCCTCGACCGTCCGCTGCACCCTTGCACCTTGCCCAACGGCTTTATCAGCCTCAACGGCACGCCCACCGATTGTGTGCACCTGGGCTTGAACGGGCTGCTGGAGAATGTCGCCGATCTGGTGGTGGCGGGCATCAACCTGGGGGCCAATCTGGGCGATGACGTGCTCTATTCCGGCACGGTGGCTGCCGCGCTGGAAGGGCGCTTTCTGAGTCGTCCGGCGTTTGCGTTCTCCCTGCTTTCACGCCAGCCGGATAATCTGGCGACCGCCGCCTACTTCGCGCGCAAGCTGGTCGAGGCGCATGAACAGCTGGATCTGCCGCCGCGCACCGTGTTCAACGTGAATATCCCCAACCTGCCGCTGGAACATATCCGCGGTATCCAGCTGACTCGCCTGGGCCATCGTGCCCGTGCGGCCGCCCCGGTCAAGGTGACCAATCCGCGCGGCAAGGAGGGCTACTGGATTGCGGTCGCCGGCGATGCCGAGGACGGTGGGCCGGGCACGGATTTCCATGCGGTGATGCAGGGCTTCGTTTCCGTTACGCCCTTGCAGCTCGATCGTACCTTCCAGGACGGTCTCGGCAGCCTGCAACCCTGGCTGGAGGGTTTGCTCTGATGAGGCGTGAGCAAGACGAACTGCATCGTGGTATCGGCATGACCTCGCAGCGGACTCGCGAGCGGCTGATTCAGCGGCTGTACGAAGAGGGACTGTCCAACGCCCAGGTGTTGGAAGCGATCCGGCGCACGCCGCGCCACCTGTTCGTCGACGAGGCCCTGGCCCATCGCGCCTACGAAGACACCGCACTGCCGATCGGCCACAACCAGACCATCTCGCAGCCCTACATGGTGGCGCGCATGAGCGAGTTGTTGCTGGCCGCCGGCCCCCTGGACAAGGTGCTGGAAATTGGTACCGGGTCCGGTTATCAGACGGCCATTCTCGCCCAGCTGGTCGAGCGGATATTCAGCGTCGAGCGCATTCAGGGGCTGCAGGACAGGGCCAAGGAACGCATGGCCGAGTTGAACCTGCGCAATGTGGTGTTCCGCTGGGGCGATGGCTGGGAGGGCTGGCCGGCCCTGGCGCCCTACAACGGTATCATCGTCACCGCTGCCGCCAGCGAGGTGCCCCAGGCCCTGCTCGACCAGTTGGCTCCGGGCGGACGCCTGGTGATTCCGGTCGGTGCCGGCGATGTGCAGCAGCTGCTGCTGATCGTCCGCGAGGAGCAGGGGTTTGCCAGGCATGTGCTGGATGCCGTGCGTTTCGTCCCCTTGCTCAATGGGCCCCTGGCCTGATCTTTATCGTTTGACTGGAAGGATCCATGAAGAAACATATCCTGCTCTTCGCCAAGGGCATTGCCATGGGCGCGGCCGATGTGGTGCCTGGCGTTTCCGGCGGCACCGTCGCCTTTATCAGCGGCATCTACGATGAACTGTTGCGCTCGATAGCCAGCGTGCCCGCCGCTTTGGGCCTGCTCATGCGCGGGCGCATCCGCGCCGCCTGGCAGACTGCCAATGCGACCTTCCTGCTGGTGCTGCTGGCTGGCATTCTGGCCAGCGTGCTCAGCCTGGCGCGGGTGATCACCTTCCTGCTGGCCGAGCATCCGATCCCGGTATGGTCGTTCTTCTTCGGCTTGATTCTGGTCTCTTCACATCTGGTGGCGCGGGACATCCAGCGCTGGAACTGGAGCCGCTTCGTCAGTTTCGCCACGGGGGCGGCCTTCGCCTACTGGATCACGGTTGCCTCGCCCATGCAGTGGGGCACCGATTCGCTGAGTATTTTCTTCGCCGGTTCGATTGCCATCTGCGCGATGATTCTGCCGGGCATATCCGGTAGCTTCATCCTGTTGCTGCTGGGCCTGTATCCCTTCATTCTCGGAGCGGTCAAAGGCCTGGATATCAACGTGCTGGCACTCTTCGCCAGTGGCTGTCTGGTGGGGATCGTCAGCTTCGCCGGGTTGCTGCGTTGGCTGTTGGTGCGTTGGCGCGACCTGACCCTGGCGTTGTTGACCGGGTTGATGCTGGGCTCGCTGAACAAGCTCTGGCCGTGGAAGGAAACCCTCATCTGGCGCGCCGACAGTCATGGGCAGCAGGTGCCGCTGCTGCAGGTCAACCTCTTGCCGGGGCGTTTCGCCGAAGTCAGTGGGCAGGATCCACAGCTGCTCTTGGCTATTCTTTTGGCACTGGGCGGAGTGCTGCTGGTGCTTGGGTTGGAATGGCTGGCCGGTCGGCGTCAGCAAAGCAGTGGCTGCGCCGAGTAATTGCGGCACAATACGCGCCAGTCAGCAGACGCCACTAGCAACGAAGGGAGACATGGGTGAGTTTCACTGCCATTCAACCGCGACTATGCAGCAGCGCTCGGAACCTGTTGGGTGGCCTGGTTATCGGTGCGCTTCTGGCCGGCTGCGTCAGCCCACCGCCAGGTGGTGTGCAGGTTGTCGATCGGAATAACCGGAGTGCGGCGGCACAGCAGCGCCAGCCGGTGACCAGCGGCCACTATGTGGTGCGGCGCGGCGATACCCTCTATTCGATCGCCTTTCGCTTCGGCTGGGACTGGAAAGCCCTGGCAGCGCGTAATGGCATTGCTCCGCCTTACCTGATACGGGTTGGCCAGGTCATTCGCTTCGACGGTCGTCGGCCTGTGCGTGGGCCTGTAGTGGCCGCCGCACCGCCAGTGACCCGACCGGCCGCCGTCGCTCGACCGATTGCGCCGCTTCAGGCCCCTGCTGTCCGAGCACAGGCCAAGCCATCCGTGCCCATCAAGGCCACTCCGGCGACGACGCCCGTGCACTCTGTCCAGCGCTCGGCGTCAGGCTGGGCCTGGCCTGCCAGCGGTGCGGTAATAGGGCGATTCTCTTCAAACGGAAGTTTGAATAAAGGCATTGATATCGCCGGTGATTTGGGACAGCCTGTTTTAGCTGCGTCTGATGGATCAGTGGTGTACGCCGGGAGTGGTTTACGGGGCTACGGCGAGTTGGTGATCATCAAACACAGCGATACCTACGTAAGTGCCTACGGACACAACCGCAGGCTGCTGGTTCAGGAGGGACAGCAGGTCAAAGCAGGGCAAACGATTGCCGAGATGGGTTCCACAGGAGCCGACCGGGTGAAGCTTCATTTTGAAATTCGCCGCCAGGGAAAGCCCGTGGATCCGCTGCAATACTTGCCAGGCCGTTGATCTGTCGCTCGTCCGTACTATTGCGTGGGCAGGACGGGCTCAGGTGTTGCCAGGGATGCAGGTGCCACCCGAGCTTGCTGTCGAACTCAGCAAGGGACAAGAATAATGGCACTCAATCCAAAAGAAGCGCCGGAGTTTGACGTCGATGATGAAGTGCTCTTGATGGAGTCTGGTATCGTCTTGGGTGATGTATCGAATGAGGCGGCGGAAAAGCCACTCGCTCGCACTAAAGCCAAGCAATCCAGTAGCAAGCAGCATAAGTACATCGATTACACCCGTGCGCTCGACGCTACACAGTTGTATCTCAACGAAATCGGGTTTTCCCCGCTGCTCACCCCTGAGGAAGAGGTCTTCTTTGCGCGCCTGGCGCAGAAGGGCGATCCGGCAGGGCGTAAACGCATGATCGAGAGCAACCTGCGCCTTGTTGTGAAAATCGCCCGGCGCTACGTCAATCGCGGTTTGTCGCTGCTCGACCTGATCGAAGAAGGCAACCTCGGCTTGATCCGTGCGGTTGAGAAATTCGATCCGGAGCGTGGTTTCCGCTTCTCGACCTATGCGACCTGGTGGATCCGCCAGACCATCGAACGGGCGATCATGAATCAGACCCGTACCATTCGACTGCCGATCCACGTGGTCAAAGAACTCAATGTCTACCTGCGTGCGGCGCGCGAGTTGACCCAGAAGCTCGACCACGAGCCTTCGGCCGAAGAGATCGCCAACCTGCTGGAAAAACCCGTGGGTGAGGTCAAGCGGATGCTTGGCTTGAATGAGCGGGTTTCTTCGGTGGATGTTTCGCTTGGTCCCGACTCCGACAAAACCCTGCTCGATACCCTGACCGATGACCGGCCGACCGATCCGTGCGAGTTGCTGCAGGACGACGACCTTTCGCAAAGCATCGATCAATGGTTGTCCGAGTTGACCGACAAGCAGCGTGAAGTGGTGGTGCGGCGTTTCGGATTACGCGGCCACGAAAGCTGCACCCTGGAAGAAGTGGGCCAGGAAATCGGCTTGACGCGCGAGCGTGTGCGGCAGATTCAGGTCGAGGCGCTCAAGCGTTTGCGCGAGATCCTGGAAAAGAACGGCCTGTCGAGTGACTCCCTGTTCCAGTAACGCTGGCCTGTTGTGCAAAACCCGGCGCTGGCCGGGTTTTTTGTGGATGCCCTGTAAGTCATCGCTTACAGGGCGTGTAAGCGATTAAGGGAAAGAATGGCAGGCAAGTCGCTGCTTGAATGCGGGGTTGTGTTGCAAGTTACTGATTTATATGACTATTAATTTTTACGTCGGTCAGGCGTTAGGCTATTCAGGGTATCTGGCGGGCTTGTGGCAAAGCAGGGAAGCGCTAGTATTACACCTGTGCCGAGGGACTGGCACAGGCCGCAACGGATTGCAGCCAGGACAACCGCAGGATGTGGTTTCATCAGGATGATGAGCAGGGAATACAGGGAATAGGGACAAAAGAGTGGGCGGGTAATACCGC
>NZ_JBFIIG010000095.1:0-16087 GCF_041601375.1 Pseudomonas sp.
CGGATCGCGCGGGATGATGACCTGGTGGTTGAAGGCCTGGACCAGGATCTGGTCTTCATGACCTTCCTGGAAGATGTTGCCGACCGAATCTTCGGTGAAGGTGCCGGCGGTGATCAGGCCTTGCTTGGTGCCTTCGAGAGACAGATACGCGGGTGTTGGCATGAGTGCTTTCCTTGCCTTGGGTCATGGATCTGAAGCGATCCGGGAGTCCAGTAGAAGGCGATAAACGTGCCATGTTTATAAATGTAATAAAAACCAATAAGTTAGCGTGACCATTTGAGGAGAAAAAGTCACAGGGTGCGGTAAGTCACGGAAAGCTGCGCAACTTCTTGCGCAGCAGTGCGCAGGAAGTTGCGCACTGATTCGCGGGCCTTTAACTGCATGGCCTGTAGCGAAGTATCCACAGGCTTATCCACATTTTGTTGCGCAACAAGTTGCGCAATGGCCTTGTGGCAGGAATGGCAAAAGGGTGTGTCGAGCAGGCAAGCAGCAGGCCTGCGCCAGGACGGGGAGTGTCCCTGGTTCAGGCGCTTTTCTGCTGACGCAGTTGTTGTTCGTGGCCGTCGTCCCAGCCGGCCTCCCAGGCAGCGGCAAGCACCTCGGCGGCGGGACCTTGGCGGGCGCGGGCTTGGCCGGTGAGGCCCGCCATGTAGCCTTGCTGGTAAGCCTTGTTCAGGCTTTCCAGGCTCCAGTGGTGGTCGTCCTTGGGGTGGGCGTCGGACTCCATGGGCACCGCTCGTGTTGATCGCTCTGTGCCTATGCTAGCTACGCCCGGCTTGCCTGGTTGGGTTGCCGGTCACAGCTTTCGCTGCATTGTTTGCTTTTGTGATCGGGTCGACTAAGAGGCTGAGAAAAATCGCTTGCCTGCTGCGACCGTCGCCGGGCGGCCGCAACTGCGTTGCGCTTGCCCGGCGGCCTTCGATATTTTCCCTGCCTAAATTCCCGGGGCCAGGATGCTCGCCTGGTAGGCCGCGGCAAAGCTGTCGAAATCGCCTTCTTCCTGAGCTTCCAGCTCCGCCTGGTCGCGCAGTGAGCGTGCGCTCGCGGATTCGAAGGCGGCCTGCTGCTCCGCGCTCAACGGCTGGCTGCGGAAGTAGTCGGCGTGCTGCTTGCTCTGGCGCAGGGCGAATTGGCTGAAGCTTTCGCCCTGCTGCAGGCGCGCCAGCACCTGGGCCGAAGGGGTCAGGCTGGCGTCGTCGACCTTGGCGCGCTGGGCCTGTAAGGCCTGGCTGTATGCGTCGTCGCCATGGCTCTGGTCGAGCAGGCTGGCCGTTTGCTGGATACTGTCGAGCAGTTCGTGGGCCCAGGCCTGCAGCGCCACGGGCTTGCCCCGCAGCTGCAGGTGCAGGCCGGGGCGGCGGCCGTCCTTGACCACCTTGAGGAAGTTGTCGGTACAGGCGTGGCATTCGTCGCCGCCCAGTGGCGGGCTTTCCTGCAGCGCACAGAACAGCAGGAAGGCGTCGAGGAAGCGTGCCTCGACCAGGTCGATGCCCAACGGCAGGAAGGGGTTGATGTCCAGGCAGCGCACTTCGATGTATTGCACGCCACGGGCCATCAGCGCCTGGATCGGCCGCTCACCGCTGTGGGCCACACGCTTCGGGCGGATGTTCGAGTAGTACTCGTTCTCGATCTGCAGGATGTTGGTGTTGAGTTGCAGCCATTCGCCATCCTTCTTGCTGCCGATTTCGACATAGGGCAGGTAGGGCGTGGCGACCGCCTGGCGCAGGCTGTCGGTGTAGCTGCTCAGGTCGTTGTAGCAGGGCGTGAGGCCGGCCTGGGCGTTGCTCTGATAGCCCAGGTCGCTCATGCGCAGGCTGGTGGCGTAGGGCAGGTACAGGGTCTCGCCATCGAGTTGCTGCAATTGGTGCGGGCGGCCACGCAAAAAGCCCGCGTCCAGCGCCGGCGAGGCGCCGAACAGGTACATCAGCAGCCAGCTGTAGCGGCGGAAATTGCGGATCAGGGCGATGTAGCGCGCCGACTGGTAGTCGCGTGCGTCGCGGGTATTGCCCTCTGCCTGCTGCAGCAGTGTCCACAGGCTGTCCGGCACGGAGAAGTTGTAGTGAATGCCGGCGATGCACTGCATGGTCTTGCCGTAACGCAGCGCCAGGCCCTTGCGGTAGACGTATTTGAGTTTGCCGATATGCGAGCTGCCGTACTCGGCGATCGGAATCGTCTCCTCGTCCGGCAGGGGGCAGGGCATCGACGGGCTCCACAGGTATTCACCGTCGAGCTGGCTGTAGACGAAGCGATGGATCTGTTCGAGATCGGCCAGGGTGGTGGCCGGGTCGGGCTCGGCCGGGGTGATGAACTCCAGCAGGGCCTCGGAATAGTCCGTGGTGATCAGCGGGTGAGTCAGCGCCGAGCCCAGCGCCGGCGGGTGCGGGGTCAGGGCCAACTGGCCGTCGCCGTCGACGCGCAGGCATTCGCGCTCGATGCCGTGCAAGCACTGGGAAAGCAGGGAGAGGTTGGCGCGCTCGCCGAGCAGGGCCAGGCGGCGGGAGAACAGGTCGCTCAAGATTGCATTCCTTTACGCGTCGGTCGCCCCAATATGGGGGCGAATCGATTGCTCTACAAGGGGGCCGGTAACGGTGAATTGCGCCGCGGCTGTTCGCTCTGGACGCAGCGCGGCCTGGTTACCCTAGCCCAGGTTGGGCGCAGACGATTACACGCTGGCGAAGGCTGCTTGTGCCTTTGCGACCCGCTTGTCGCCCGGGGATTCTTTCTCGCACCTGAGTCCGGCGGGCGCCGTCGGGTTATTTGCAGATAAAGGTGGCCTGGGCCGTGGCGATCAGTTTGTCGCCCTGCTGCACCCGCGCTTCCAGCACATGCACCTTGCGCCCGGCATTCAGCACGCGGGCGTTGCAGACTATCTCGCCCTCGTTGACCGCGCGGATGTAGTTGACCTTGCATTCCAGGGTCATGCTGCCGGCCTCGCCGCCGAACAGGCTGTGGCTGGCTTGGCCGAGTGCGGTGTCGATCAGCGAGAACAGCGCGCCGCCGTGCATGCGCCCGTGCAGGTTGAGCAGGTGATCCTGCATGCTCATGCGCACCTGGGCTTCACCGTTTTCGGCCTTCTCGATGGTCATGCCGAGCAGTTTGCTGAAGGCGCTGTCCTGGCCGACCGGGGGCGTGTTGCTCATGGTTTACTTCCTCAGCTGCTTGGCGTTGGCGAACAGCGCGGCCATGGCGGCGTTGCTGGCGGGTTGCGGCTCGGCGCGCGGCTTGCTGGCCGGCGGACGCGGGCTGGCGTCGCGCTTGCCGCCGCCACGCGGACCGTTGCGCGTCCCCTCGATCTTTTCGCCCGGGGTGTCGCCCATGCGCATCGACAGGGCGATGCGGTTACGCGGGATGTCCACCTCCATCACCTTGACCTTGACCACGTCGCCGGCCTTGACCGCCTCGTGCGGGTCCTTGATGAACTTCTCCGACAGCGCCGAGATGTGCACCAGGCCGTCCTGGTGCACGCCGATGTCGACGAAGGCGCCGAAATTGGTGACGTTGGTCACCACGCCTTCGAGGATCATCCCCAGTTCGAGGTCCTTGAGGGTTTCGACGCCCTCCTGGAACTCGGCGGTCTTGAACTCCGGGCGCGGGTCGCGGCCGGGTTTTTCCAGCTCTTGCAGGATGTCGCCGACGGTCACCAGGCCGAAGCTTTCGTCGGTGAATTTCTTCGGGTCGAGGCGCTTGATGAAGGCCGCATCGCCGACCAGCGAACGGATGTCGCGGCCGGTGTCGGCGGCGATGCGCTGCACCAGCGGGTAGGTTTCCGGGTGCACCGCCGAGGCGTCCAGCGGGTTGTCGCCGTTCATCACGCGGAGGAAGCCGGCGGCCTGCTCGAAGGTCTTCTCGCCCAGGCGCGACACCTTCTTCAGCGCGTCGCGGCTCTTGAACGCGCCGTTGGCGTCGCGGTGCGCGACTATGTTCTGCGCCAGGGTCGCGTTGAGCCCGGAGATGCGCGCCAGCAGGGCGGCCGAGGCGGTGTTGACGTCGACGCCGACGGCGTTCACGCAGTCTTCCACCACCGCATCCAGCGAGCGCGCCAGCTTGAGCTGGGACACGTCGTGCTGGTACTGGCCGACGCCGATGGATTTCGGGTCGATCTTCACCAGCTCGGCCAGCGGGTCCTGCAGGCGCCGGGCGATCGACACCGCACCGCGGATCGACACGTCGAGCTCGGGGAATTCCTTGGCCGCCAGTTCCGAGGCCGAATACACCGAGGCGCCGGCCTCGCTGACCATCACCTTGGTCATCTTCAGACCCGGGTACTTCTTGATCAGCTCGGCGGCCAGCTTGTCGGTCTCGCGGCTGGCGGTGCCGTTGCCGATGGCGATCAGGTCGACCGAGTGCTTGGCGCACAGTGCGGCGAGCACGGCGAGGGTCTGGTCCCACTGGTTCTTCGGCACGTGCGGGTAGACGGTGGCGGTGTCGAGCAGCTTGCCGGTGGCATCCACCACCGCGACCTTGCAACCGGTGCGCAGGCCCGGGTCGAGGCCGAGGGTCGCGCGCGGACCGGCCGGGGCGGCCAGCAGCAGGTCGTGCATGTTACGGGCGAACACCGAGATCGCCTCGTCTTCGGCGCCTTCGCGCAGCTCGCCGAGCAGGTCGGTTTCCAGGTGGGTGTAGAGCTTGACCTTCCAGGTCCAGCGCACCACTTCGCCCAGCCATTTGTCGGCGGCGCGGCCCTGGTTGCTGATGCCGAAGCGCTCGGCGACCATGCCCTCGCAAGGGTGCAGGGTGCCGGGCAGCTCTTCGCCGATCTTCAGGCTGGCGCTGAGGAAGCCCTCGTTGCGCCCGCGGAAGATCGCCAGGGCACGGTGCGAGGGGGCATTTTTCAGCTTCTCGTCGTGCTCGAAGTAATCGCGGAACTTGGCGCCTTCCTGCTCCTTGCCGGCAATCAGGCGGGCGCTGAGGGTGGCGTTGTCCTTGAGGAAGCTGCGCAGATTGGCCAGCAGGGTGGCGTCCTCGGCGAAGCGCTCCATGAGGATGTACTTGGCGCCTTCGAGTACAGCCTTGATGTCGGGGTAGCCTTTTTCGGCGTCGACGAAGCGCGCTGCTTCGCTTTCCGGATTCAGTGTTGGGTCGCCAAACAGGGCGTCGGCCAGCTCGCCGAGGCCGGCTTCCAGGGCGATCTGGCCCTTGGTGCGGCGCTTCTGCTTGTACGGCAGATACAGGTCTTCGAGGCGGGTCTTGGTCTCGGCCAGGTTGATCTCGCGGGTCAGTTCGGGCGTCAGCTTGCCCTGTTCCTCGATGCTGGCGAGGATGCTGGCGCGGCGATCGTCCAGCTCGCGCAGGTAGCGCAGGCGCTCTTCCAGGTTACGCAACTGGGTGTCATCCAGGCTGCCGGTGACTTCCTTGCGGTAGCGGGCGATGAAGGGCACGGTCGAGCCCTCGTCGAGCAGCGCTACGGCGGCGGCGACCTGTTGCGGGCGCACGCCCAGTTCTTCGGCGATGCGGTTGTTGATGCTGAGCATAAGGCGCTATCCACACTGGAACGAAAAACCGACCACGTAGAGCGCGGCCAGACGATAGAGCGGCGCATTATAGCCATTAGCGGCAAGCCGTAAGCCATAAGCTGCAAGACGGGGTTGTTGTGCCCAGCCGGTTTTCAGCCTGAGCGGGTTGACGGCTTGATATGACAAATCTGCTAACAATGGCTGCCCCGGTGATCGCGGCGGCTGAGCCATAATGCCGGCATTGGAAACTGTTCACGCCCGACCGGCGGCGCAGATTCTTGGTCAAGGAGCTTCTATGAGCAGCACTGCACTTCCGCTTGAAGGCGAGAAAATTCTGGTTGTCGATGACGATGCCCGCTTGCGGCGCCTGCTCGAGCGCTTCTTCGAGGAGCAGGGCTACCGCGTGCGCACGGTGGAGAACGTCGAGCAGATGGATCGCCTGTTGGCCCGCGAGCTGTTCCATCTGGTGGTACTCGACCTGATGCTGCCGGGCGAGGACGGCTTGTCGGCCTGCCGCCGGTTGCGCGCGGCGAACAACCAGGTGCCGATCATCATGCTCACCGCCAAGGGCGACGAAGCCAGCCGGATCCAGGGCCTGGAGCTGGGCGCCGACGACTACCTGGCCAAACCCTTCAACCCGCGCGAGCTGCTGGCGCGGATCAAGGCCGTGCTGCGCCGTCAGGCGCCGCTGGTGCCGGGGGCACCGGGCAGCGAGGACGAGAGCGTGAGTTTCGGCGAGTACGAGCTGTCGCTGGCCACCCGCGAGCTGAAGAAGGGCGACGAGGTGCACATGCTCACCACCGGCGAGTTCGCCGTGCTCAAGGCCCTGGTCCAGCATGCCCGCGAGCCGCTGACCCGCGACAAGCTGATGAATCTGGCCCGCGGCCGCGAGTGGGACGCGCTGGAACGCTCCATCGACGTGCAGATTTCGCGCCTGCGCCGGCTGATCGAGCCGGATCCGTCCAAGCCGCGCTATATCCAGACGGTCTGGGGCGTGGGCTATGTGTTCGTGCCGGACGGAGCCAAGTCGTAGGGTGGGTTAGGCGCGTCGCGGTTTGACGCCGTACGGCAATCCGGGGCGCCGTAACCCACCGATAAAGCGGCGACAATACCATCGCAATGGTGGGTTACGCGGCGTCCGGCATCCCACGCGTCATTGCGGATTTGTTGGCGCCGCTAACCTCCGCGGCCCGACCCACCCTACACGGACCTTGTAGCTATTCATGAAAACCCCGCTGTGGTTCCCGCAAAGCTTCTTCGCCCGTACCCTCTGGCTGGTGCTGATCGTGGTGCTGTTCTCCAAGGCGCTGACCCTGGTTTATCTGATGATGAACGAGGACGTGCTGGTCGACCGCCAGTACAGCCACGGCGCGGCGCTGACCCTGCGCGCCTACTGGGCGGCCGCTCCGGAGGATCGTGCGACCATCGCGGCGGCGGCGGGGCTCAAGCGCACGCCCCGCGACCAGGTGCCGGCCAGCGAACAGCACTGGCCCTACAGCGAGATTTTCCAGCGGCAGATGCAGGTCGAACTCGGCCCCGAGACCGAGGTGCGGGTGCGCGCGAAAAGCCCGCCGGCGCTGTGGGTGCATGCCCCGGCGCTGGGCGACGACTGGCTGCGGGTGCCACTGTATCCGCACCCGCTGCGCGGCCAGCGGATCTGGAGCGTGCTCGGCTGGTTCCTCGGCATCGGCTTGCTGTCCACCGCGGCGGCCTGGATCTTCGTGCGCCAGCTCAATGCACCCTTGAAACGCCTGGTGTTCGCCGCCCGCCAACTCGGCCAGGGCCGCAGTGTGCGCCTGCCGGTCAGCGATACGCCGAGCGAGATGACCGAGGTCTATCGCGCCTTCAACCAGATGGCCGAGGACGTCGAGCAGGCCGGCCGCGAACGCGAGCTGATGCTGGCCGGGGTGTCCCACGACCTGCGTACGCCGCTGACCCGCTTGCGCCTGTCCCTGGAATTGTTGAACAACGACTCCGAACTGACCGAGGACATGGTCCGCGATATCGAGGACATGGACGCGATTCTCGATCAGTTCCTCGCCTTTATCCGCGACGGTCGCGACGAGCCGCTGGAGCAGCTCGACCTGCTCGAGTTGATCCGCGAAGTGGTGGCGCCCTATAACCAGCAGCGCGAGCTGGTGCGCCTGTGCCTGGAACCGGTGCCGATCTTTCCACTGCGGCGGGTATCGATCAAGCGCCTGCTGGTCAATCTGATCGAGAACGCCCTGCGCTATGGCGGCAATGCGGTCGAAGTCGCCGTGTCGGTGTCCGACGACCACAGCGCGCCCTACGTCGTGCTCAGTGTGCTCGACCGCGGTGCCGGCATCGATCCGGCCGAGCTGAGCAGCATCTTCAATCCCTTCATCCGCGGCGACCGCGCCCGCGGCGGCCAGGGTGCCGGGCTCGGCCTGGCCATCGTCAAGCGCATCGCCGCCCTGCACGGCGGCAGCGTCGAACTGCGCAACCGCTGCGGCGGCGGCCTGGAGGCGCGGGTCTGTCTGCCGCTGGGGCTGCTGTTGCCGCGCGATGCGGTCTAGCAGGCTGTTGAAAAATTACCTGCGTGGCCATCGCGGCGTTAAAAACAGGCTCAAATGCGCATTTACAACTCGTAAACTCCGCTTTTCGCCTGTTTTTGCCTTGCGCTGGCTGCCTCGCCAACATTTTTCAACGGCCTGCTAGCAGCAAGAAGCCTTAGCCGGATAAGCTCAAGCGCAATCCGGCTGACCTAGTCCCGGGCTGCGCCAAGGCCTGCTCTATAAATTCAGGCGGGCTACGGCTAATGCGGTGCAACTTCGAGGCAGGCCCGGCCTTACCGGCTAGCCCTGGCCACGGGTGCGCGTGCGGTTGGGGCTGCCGTTCTTTTCCAGGTACTGGATCACCAGGCTGGCGACATCCTTGCCGGTGGTGGTCTCGATGCCTGCCAGGCCCGGGGACGAGTTGACCTCCATCACCAGCGGGCCATGGTTGGAGCGCAGAATATCCACCCCGGCCACCGACAGGCCCATGACCTTGGCGGCGCGGATCGCGGTCATGCGCTCCTCCGGGGTGATCTTGATCAGGCTGGCGCTGCCGCCGCGGTGCAGGTTGGAGCGGAACTCGCCGGGCTTGGCCTGGCGTTTCATCGAGGCGATCACCTTGTCGCCGACCACGAAACAGCGGATATCCGCGCCGCCGGCTTCCTTGATGTACTCCTGGACCATGATGTCCTGCTTGAGGCCCATGAAGGCCTCGATCACCGACTCGGCGGCCTTGGCGGTTTCGCAGAGCACCACGCCTATGCCCTGAGTACCTTCCAGCACCTTGATCACCAGCGGCGCGCCATTGACCATCTGGATCAGGTCGTCGATATCGTCGGGGGAGTGGGCGAAGCCGGTGACCGGCAAGCCGATGCCGCGCCTTGAGAGCAGTTGCAGTGAGCGCAGCTTGTCGCGTGAGCGGGCGATGGCCACCGACTCGTTGAGCGGGAATACGCCCATCATCTCGAACTGACGTAGCACCGCACAGCCATAGAAGGTCACCGAGGCGCCGATCCGCGGGATCACCGCATCGAAGCCTTCCAGCGGTTGGCCGCGGTAGTGGATCTGCGGCTTGTGGCTGGCGATGTTCATGTAGGCGCGCAGGGTGTCGATGACCACCACCTCATGGCCGCGCAACTGACCGGCTTCGACCAGGCGACGAGTGGAATACAGGCGCGGATTGCGCGACAGCACGGCGATTTTCATGGGGCACCAGAAAGGTCAGCAAGCGAGGGTTTGTCTTGAACGTAGGTCAGCGCCGGGTTGACCACCAGTTGGCCAGCAACCAGCGCCTTGGAACCGAGCAGCACGCGGTAGCGCATGGTCTTGCGGCAGGTCAGGGTGAATTCCACCGGCCACAGGCGATCGCCCAGGACCAGGTGGGTACGGATCACGTAGCGGCTCTGCACATGGCCGGTGGAACTCTTGATGTTCTTCACCGTCACCAGCGGCGCCTCGCAGCGATGGCGCCGTTGCACCAGGGTGCCGAGGTGCGCGGTGAAGCGCACCCAGTCTTCGCCATCGCGCTGAAACGGCTGGATATCGCTGGCGTGCAGGCAGGAGGTGCTGGCGCCGGTGTCGATTTTCGCGCGCAGGCCGACCATGCCCAGCTCGGGCAGGTTGATCCATTCGCGCAGGCCGATCACGCTGAGATGGTCGAAGGTCTTCAAATTGGGCGAATTCCGTCAGGCCGGGTTGGCCTATAGTTGCGGGCATTCTAGTTGGGCCTCATGACAACTGCATCAGGCAAAATTCACTTCAGCTGGCCGTTTCGATCGAGAGTGCGATGAGCAACAAAGCAGACGACAAAGAAGACGACAAGATACGCCTGGACAAATGGCTGTGGGCCGCACGTTTCTTCAAGACCCGCGCCCTGGCCAAGGCGGCGATCGAGGGCGGCAAGGTGCATTGCCGTGGCGAGCGCTGCAAGCCGGGCAAGGAGCCGCGGATCGGCGACGAACTGCTGATCCGCATCGGTTTCGACGAGCGCACCGTGGTCGTTCAGGCCTTGTCCGGGGTGCGCCGCGGCGCCCCCGAGGCCCAGGCGCTGTACAGCGAAACCGCCGAGAGCATAGCTCGCCGCGAGCAGGCCGCCGCGCAGCGCAAGGCCGGTGCCCTGGGCGTGCAGACCGACGGCCGACCAAGCAAGAAGCAGCGTCGGCAGATCCACCGGTTTCGTGACGGCCAGGATTGAGCGCAATCCGCGATCCGTAGGGAGCCACTCGCCGAAGGCAGTGCACCATGGATCTCCGGTGCGGCGCAACATTTGGCGGGTTGTCGCTGCGCTCCGAACGGATCGCCGCCCGAGCCGGCCTAGCCGCAGGCAGAGCCCCGCGGCCGCGGTATGGCAGCTAATCTGTAAAGATGGGCATCCAATCCGTGGAGGCAAGCATGACCCCGTCACACATCAGTCGCCGTCGGCTGCTGGTCGGGCTCGGCGGGGGCAGCTTGCTGCTGGCCAGCCCGGGGCTCTTCGCCGAGTTGCTGTTGACCCCGGCGCAGACGCGCGGGCCCTTCTATCCCGACCAACTGCCGCTGGATCAGGACAACGACCTGCTGCAGGTAGGCGACCACTCGCCTCAAGCCATCGGCACCGTGGTGCAGCTGCACGGGCAGATTCTCGATGCCCGCGGCGAGCCCCTCAAGGGCGCCCTGGTGGAAATCTGGCAGGTCGATGCCAATGGCATCTACCTGCACAGCCGTGGCGGCGATCGAGCTCGGCGCGACCCGAATTTCCAGGGTTATGGCCGCTTCGAAACCGCCAGCGACGGTGGCTACCGCTTCCGGACCATACGCCCGGTGCCCTACCCGGGACGCACTCCGCATATCCATTTCGCCGTGTCCCTGCCCGGTCTGCCGCGCTTCGCCACCCAGTGTTACATCCGCGGCGAGCCGCTCAATCAGCGCGATGGCGTGCTCAATGCGATCCGCGATCCGCGCCTGCGCGAACGCCTGGTCGTGCCCTTCGTCCCGGTGGCAGGCGCGCGGGCGGGTGTACAGGTGGCGCGCTTCGATATCGTCCTCGGCATGACCCCGGCCGCTTGATCTGGCACAGAGCGCCACGCTGACTATGCTCAAGCCACCACTTCACCCTGCATGAGGGATCACCCGTGACCGTCGCACCTTTTCATGGGGGGGTGGGCCGAATGCTCTGTGCGCTATTGCTCGGTTGCTGCCTGGCTGGCGCGACGCAAGCCGAGGCGTTGCGCCTCTACACCGAGGAATACCCACCGGTCAATTTCAGCCAGGACGGCGAGCCGACCGGCCTGGCGACCGAGGTGGTGCGCGCGATCATGCAGCGCACCGGGCAGCAGGCGCCGATCAGCGTGGTGCCCTGGGCGCGTGGCTATCAGCTTGCCCAGGTGCGGCCCAATACCGGGCTGTTCGTCACCATGCGCACCGCCGAGCGCGAGCAGCTGTTCAAGTGGGTCGGTCCGCTGGCCCGCACCGTCACCAGCCTCTATGCCCTGCGCAGTTCCGCATTGCGCATCGACAGTCTGGAGGAGGCGCGCCGCTTCGACGTCATCGCGGTGCCGCGCGACTGGTACAGCCACCAGTACCTGCGCGCCGAAGGCTTCACCAACCTGCACCCGGTGACCGGGCCGACGCAGATGATCCTCATGCTCAAGCGCGGGCGGGTCAAGCTGATAGTGCTGGACAGCCTCAGCCTCAGCGCCTTGCTTAATCGGGGCGGCGTGCAGGTCGGCGAAATGCAGGCGTTGTTCAGTTTCATGCACAACGATGCCTATATCGCCTTCTCGCCGCAAACCGACGACGCCCTGATCGAGCGTTGGCAGAGCGAGCTGGACGCCATGAAGGCCGATGGCAGTTTCGCCGCGCTCTATCGCAAGTGGCTGCCGGACCAACCGCTGCCGCCAGGCCCCGCGCCTTAGGGTTTCAGAGCGGCCAGACCAGCAATAGCAGCGGCACGCTGACCACCACCACGATGATTTCCATCGGCAGGCCGAGGCGCCAGTAGTCGCCGAAGCGGAAGCCGCCGGGGCTGAGGATCAGGGTGTTGTTCTGGTGGCCGATGGGGGTGAGGAAGGAGCAGGAGGCGCCGATCGCCACGGCCATCAGCAGGGAATCGGGGTTGACCCCGAGCTGGGTGGCCGCGCTCAGGGCGATCTGGCACATCACCGCGGCGGTGGCGGCATTGTTCATGAAGTCGGAGAGGGTCATGGTCACCACCAGCAGCAGGGTCAGCACCACCACCGGATTGCCCTGGGCGACGTGCTCCATCAGCAGGCGTGCCAGCAGGTCGGCCGCGCCCGTGGCGGACATGGCCCCG
This sequence comes from Pseudomonas sp., assembly GCF_041601375.1. Lineage (GTDB taxonomy): Bacteria > Pseudomonadota > Gammaproteobacteria > Pseudomonadales > Pseudomonadaceae > Aquipseudomonas. The sequence goes on from NZ_JBFIIG010000095.1 coordinate 12,261, forward strand.
GCCACCGGTATGAGGGCGCCGAGCAGGACGATCACCGGCCAGTCGATGGACTGATAGAGCAGGCGCAGGGGCACCACACGGGTCACCATGAACACCAGCACGCCGGCGGCGAAGGCCACCGCCGCCGACAGCAGGCCAAAGCCGGCGAGCAGCACCGCCAGCAGCATCACCCCCGCGGCCAGGCCTGCCTGGGCCGGGTTGGGGATGCTGATGGCGCGGTCGGCCAGCGGTACGCAGGCATAGTCGGCGGCAAATTCGGCGATGTCGCTCGCCGCGCCCTGCATCAGCAGCACGTCGGCGCGTTCGATCTCGGTGGAGCGCAGGCGCTTGACCGAGCGGTGGCTGTGCCGCGAGATGGCCAGCAGGTTGATGCTGTAGCTGCTGCGCAGGTGGATGCTGCTGACCGAGAGGCCGATCAGGCGCGAGTCGGGGCGCACCAGCAGTTCCTGCAGCACGCTGTCTTCGTCGCTGTCCTTCTTCTCCGCGGCCTTTTCCTCGCCGCTGTCCTTGCCCTTCGTGTCGGCCTCGGCCTCTTCAGTCTTGTCGGTTTCTTTCTTGTCGTGCTCGGCTTCGAGCTTGAGCCCCAGTTTACCGAGCACCTCGCCGAGGGCCTCGGGCTCGGCCTCGATCACCAGTACGTCGTCGGCGCGCAGGATGCGCCGCGGGTTGGGCGCCGACAGGCGCAGCTTGTTGCGCACCATGGCGACCACCTGGGCGTCGGCCTCGTCGAGCATCTGCTCGACTTCGCGCAGGCTCTTGCCCTCGGCCTTGGCCCCTTCCTTGACCCGCGCCTCGGTTAGGTAGCGGCCGGTGTCGAAGCTGGCCACGCTGGCCACCTCGCGCCTGGGCACCAGGCGCCAGCCGATCAGGGCGATGAACAGCACCCCGGCGCCGGCCACCGCAACCCCGACCGGGCTGAAGTCGAACATGGCGAAGGGGCCGGCGCCGCTCTGGGCGCGAAAGCTGGAGACGATCAGGTTGGGCGGGGTGCCGATCAGGGTGGTCATGCCGCCGAGGATGGTGCCGAAGGCCAGCGGCATCAGCACCCGGCCGGGGGGCAGCTCCTGCTTGTTGGCGATCTGCAGGGCGATGGGCATCAGCAGGGCGAGGGCGCCGACGTTGTTCATGAAGGCCGAGAGCAGGGCGCCGAGGCCGGTCAGCGCGGCGATCGACAGCATCGGCCCGGCATCGCTGGGCAGCACGCGCCGGGCCAGGGCATCCACCGCCCCGGTTCTCTGCAGACCGAAGCTCAGGACCAGCACGCAGGCCACGGTGATCACCGCCGGGTGGCCGAAGCCGGCGAAGGCCTGCTCGTCCGGCACCAGCCCGGCCAGCACGCAGGCCAGCAGCGAGCCGAGGGCGACGATGTCGTGGCGCCAACGGCCCCAGATGAACAGGCCCATGGTGGCCAGCAAAATCGCGAGAATCAGGACTTGGTCTTGGGTCATGCGCAGGGTCGATCCTTGAGCGGGGGCGGCATCGGCTCAGACGTACTGCGCCGCAGCATAGCCCGAGGCCCAGGCCCACTGGAAGTTGAAGCCGCCGAGATGGCCGCTGACATCCAGCACCTCGCCGATGAAGTACAGCCCCGGGCTTTTCAGCGACTCCAGGGTCTTCGACGACACCTCGCGGGTGTCGACGCCGCCCAGGGTCACCTCGGCGGTGCGATAGCCCTCGGTGCCGGCTGGCACCAGCTGCCAGTCGGCCAACTGTTCGGCAATCGCCTTGAGTTCGCCGGAGGTGTATTGCTTCATCGGCTTGCTGACGAACCAGCTGTCGGCCAGCAACCCGGCCATCTTCTTGGTGAACAGCTCGGCGAGCAGGGTCTTCAGCTCGCTGTTCGGCCGCTCGCGCTGCTGTTCGGCCAGCCACTCGGGCAGGTCGATATGCGGCAGCAGGTCGATATGCACGGTGTCGCCCGGCTGCCAGAACGAGGAAATCTGCAGGATCGCCGGCCCGGAAAGGCCGCGGTGGGTGAACAGGATGTTCTCGCGAAAGCTCTGGCCGTTGCAACTGACCAGGCAGTCCTCCACCGAGGTGCCGGACAACTCCGTGCACAGCGCCTTCAACTGCGGATCGGTGATGCTGAAGGGCACCAGCCCGGCGCGGGTCGGCAGCAGGGTATGGCCGAACTGCCTGGCCACCTGGTAGCCGAAGCCGCTGGCGCCGAGGGTCGGGATCGACAGGCCGCCGGTGGCGATCACCAGCGACGCGCAGCTGACCAGGCCGGCGCTGGTCTGCAACTGGTAACCGGTCTCGAGCTTGGCGATCTCGCTGACCGAGGTCTCCAGGCGCAGTTCGACCCCGGCCTGCGCGCACTCGTCCAGGAGCATGCCGAGGATGTCGCTGGCCTTGTGGTCGCAGAACAGCTGGCCGAGCTTCTTCTCGTGGTAGGCCACGCCATGCTTGCCCACCAGGCCGATGAAGTCCCACTGGGTGTAGCGCGCCAGCGCCGACTTGCAGAAGTGCGGGTTCGCCGAGAGGAAGTTGTCCGGCTCGCAGTACAGGTTGGTGAAATTGCAGCGCCCGCCGCCGGACATCAGGATCTTCTTGCCGGCCTTGTTCGCGTGGTCGAGCAGCAGCACCCGGCGCCCGCGCCCGGCGGCGGTCAGCGCGCACATCAAACCGGCGGCCCCGGCGCCGATAATCACCACATCTGTCACTTGCACAGCCACTTCCCCACAACCCGACAGGCGCCGCGAGCGCAGCGCCAAACAGCGCGCATCTTACCCGAAGCCGCTAGACCGGTGAGGGCTGCGCGCCGGGTGGCTCTGAGCGGTTGCCCGGTACAGGCCTTGCCGCTAGCCGGTCGAATTCATAAAAAGCCGGCGTTCAATTGCGAAAGAGTCTGGCCCATGCCGGGTGCGGCCGCCAACAACCTGACTACGCTTTAACCAGTGGAAATTCGGCGCGGCGTGCCGCGCGGAGCAGCGCTCACTGCGAAAGAGGTGCCTATGAAGGTTTCGGCGTGGCTGCTGGCGGGTGCGGGGTTGTTGTCCATTGCAGTCGAGACGGCGGCTTCGCCCTATCCCTATATCGTGATCTTCTCGGACGCGGCCATTGCAGCGGCACCGGCGCCACAGCGGCCCGGCAACGGCGACTATGTCAGACCCGAGGTGCGCGCCGCCGCCGAGCACTTGGCCAGTCTGCACGGCTTCGGCCTGGGGCATGTCTACAGCCATGCCATCAAGGGCTTCTCGGCGCACCTGAACGACTGGCAGCTGGCGGTGCTGAGCGCCGATGCACGGGTGGCCTATATCGAGGCGGATCTGCCAATGTCGGTCATGGGGGTTCCGACGCAGGCGCCTGGCGTAACGGCCAAACCGGACCGTCGCGGCTCCACCGCCCCGGCGCCACAAGAACTGCCTTGGGGGATAGCTCGTGTCGAGGCGGATATCAGCAGTACCCTGGCGGGCGATGGCAGCGGCAGTGTGACTGGCGTGCACGCCTACGTCATCGACACCGGAATCGACACCAGCCACGCGGACTTGTATGTCGTGGAGCATGTGAACTTCGCCGGCGGGCCGAACAAGGACTGTCACGGGCATGGCACCCACGTGGCCGGTAGCGTCGGCGCGATCGACAATACCCAGGATGTGGTGGGCGTGGCACCGGGAATCGAGCTGGTGGGCGTCAAGGTGCTCGGCTGCGGCGGCACGGGCAGTACCTCCGGGGTGATCGCCGGCGTGGACTGGGTGACGGCCAATGCCATGCTGCCGGCCGTGGCCAATATGAGCCTGGGCGGCGGGGCCAGCGACGCACTGGATGAGGCGGTGCTGAACTCGGCGGCGGCGGGGATTTTCTATGCCGTGGCCGCGGGCAATGAC
>NZ_JBFIIG010000096.1:0-16043 GCF_041601375.1 Pseudomonas sp.
ATTGGTCTGGAAGCCGGCGACGTTGAAATCGTGACGGTTGATGTATTCCTTCTGGAACACGCTGTCCTTGCGCGAAAAGGCGTAGCTGTACTTCAGCCCGCCCAGCTCGTAGTCCTCGATACCGGCACCGGTGGCGCTCTGGTTCCAGTAGAAGAAGTCGGAGATATGGATGTCGTTGCGCTTGTAGAAGCGCCGCCCAGCCCACAGCGAACCGCCATTGAGCGCCGGCACCTTGCTCCATTCGACGTATGCCTGATTGATCCGGGAAAAGCCATGTTCACCGGTGAACTCGGGGGTATGGCCATACTCGTTGAACAGCTGCGCCATGCCCTCGACGCTGATCACCGAGCCATCGTCCAGGGTCAGCAGATCCTGGCGCAGATCCAGCTCCGAGTACTGCTCGCACTCGTTGCCCAGGCGGTATTTCGACGGCGCGCCGGGCAACTGGAAGCATGACTGGCTGCCATTGCCGTCCGCACTACCGGCGCCGCTGCGTACATAGCCAGTGAACTCCAATGCCTGGGCCTGAGGCAAGGCCAGACCGAGGGCCAAGGCCAGCAGACAGGGTGCGCCGCGCTGCGATGACTGAGGGTTGAGACTGATCTTCATGGTTGCTCCTGATTGTTTTTATTGTGTGAGGTACTGCGGTTAACCGCCCAAGGGCGGATTCTGTGAGGTTATTGCTGCGCGCAGCTGCCCCTGCCGAGCGGGTTAACCGGCCGGACTGAGGGTTGGCGGGACGCGCTTTACCGCCGCCCTGGCGGCGTCCGGTCAGCCGCGATGACGGCCGCGGAAGAAGTCGATCAGGCCCTGAGTCGAGCCGTCCTCGGCAGCGTCTTTCGCGCTGCCGACCAGCCGCGCATAGACGCCCTGGCCCAGCTGCTTGCCCAGCTCCACGCCCCACTGGTCGAAGGCGTTGGTGCCCCAGATCGCGCTCTGGGCGAACACCTTGTGCTCGTACAGGGCGATCAAGGCGCCCAGGCGTCCCGGGCTGACCCGCTCGAGCACCAGGGTGTTGCTCGGCCGGTTGCCGGGGATCACCTTGTGCGGCGCCAGGCGCTGCACCTGGTCGTCACCGAGGCCCTGACTGCGCAGCTCGGCTTCGGCTTCGTCGCGGGATTTGCCGAGCATCAGCGCCTGGCTCTGCGACAGGCAGTTGGCGAACAGCCACTGGTGGTGGTCGGCGACCGGGTTGTAGCTGCTCACCGGCACGATGAAATCCGCCGGGATCAGCTGGGTGCCCTGGTGCAGCAACTGGTGATAGGCGTGCTGGCCGTTGCAGCCGACGCCGCCCCAGATCACCGGGCCGCTGGCCGTGGTCACCGGACTGCCGTCCTGGCGCACGCGCTTGCCGTTGGACTCCATGTCCAGCTGCTGCAGGTGCTTGGTGATGTTCCTCAGGTAATGGTCGTAGGGCAGGATCGCGTGGCTCTGCGCGCCCCAGAAATTGCCGTACCAGATGCCCAGCAAGGCCAGCAGCACCGGCATGTTGCGTTCGAAGGGCGCGCTCTGGAAGTGCTCGTCCATGCGGTAGGCGCCGGCCAGCAGCTCCTTGAAGTTGGAGATGCCGATCGACATGGCGATCGGCAGGCCGATGGCCGACCACAGCGAGTAGCGCCCGCCGACCCAGTCCCACATCGGCAGAATGTTCTCCTCGCGGATGCCGAACGCCATGGCCGCCTCACGGTTGCTCGATACCGCCATGAAGTGCCGGTGCAACTCGCCCTCGCTGCCGCCCTGGGCCAGGTACCAGCTGCGCGCGGCCTGGGCGTTCTTCAGGGTTTCCAGGGTGTTGAAGGTCTTCGACGAGACGATGAACAGGGTGGTTTCGGCGTGCAGCTTGGCCGCCAGCTCGTGGAACGAGCTGCCGTCGATATTGGCCAGGTAATGGCAGCGCACGCCGCGCTGGGCGAACGGCAGCAGCGCCTCGGACACCAGCTGCGGGCCGAGGAAGGAGCCGCCGATGCCGATGTTGACCACGTCGGTGATCGGCTTTTCCGTGTAGCCGCGCCACAGGCCGTTGTGCACCTTGCCGACCAGCTCGCTCATGCGGTTGAGCACGCGCTGCACCTCGGGCATCACGTCGATGCCGTCGACCCGCACCCGGTCGCCGATCGGCCGGCGCAGGGCGGTGTGCAGCGCCGGGCGCTGTTCCGAACCATTGACCAGGGCGCCGTCGAACAAGCCCTCGATCGCCTGCGGCAGTCCCGCCTCCCTGGCCAGGCCGACCAGCAGCTCGCGGCTCCGAGTGTCGATCAGGTTCTTCGAGTAGTCGAGAAACAGCCCGCAGTCGTTCAGCGAGAACTTGGCGAAGCGCTGCGGATCCTCGGCGAAGGCCTGACGCAGACTGAAATCGTCGAGCTGCTCGCGGTGCGCGGCGAGGGCCTGCCAACTGGCCAGGCGGGTGACGTCGGATGATGAGGCAGAGTGCGGCATAGCGGCTCCTGAGGGGCGAGGCAGTTAATCAGAACGCGTCGAGTTCGTGCCCATAGGGCAGATCCGGGCCGACCCGCGAACAGGTCAGCGCCGCGGCCCCGACCGCCAGCCCGAGCATGGCGTCGAGCTGTTCGCGGGAAATCCCGGCCAGCCCCGACGGGCTGTCCAGGCCGTGGCGGGCCAGATAGCTGAGCAGCGCGGCCTGGAAGGTATCGCCAGCGCCGACCGTGTCGCGGGTCTGCACCGCAACAGCCGGCACCGACCAGTGGCCATGGCTGCGGCTGTGCACGCTGGCACCGTCGCCGCCATGGGTCAGGCACACCAGCTGGCAGCGCTGGCCGAGCCAACGCCTGGCCACCGCCTGCGGGTCTTGGTCAGGGTAGAGCAACTGCAGGTCCTCCTCGCTGACCTTGATCAGGTGGGCGTGGGCGGCGAAGGCCTCGATACGCCGACGCCACACTTGGATATCCGGCTCGACGTTGAGCCGCACGTTGGGGTCGAGGCTGATCAGGCGCCGCTCGCATTCGCGGCCGACCAGCTCGAACAGGGTGTCGGCGACCGGGGTGACCACCAGCGAGTAGGAGCCGACATGCAGGCCACGCACCCGCGCATCCAATGCGGGCAGGTGCTCGCGGCGCAGCTGGCGGTCGGCGCAGCCCTCGCCGCGGAAGCTGTACTGCGGCGAGCCCTGGGCATCCACGCCGACCATGGCCAGGGTGGTCGGCGCGTCGCTGGCGATCAGGTAATCGCCGCACACTCCCTCCTCGGCCAATACCTGGCGCAGGCGGGCGCCGAGGTAGTCGCTGGAGATACCGGTGAACAGCGCCGCATCGCTGCCGAGGCGGCGCAGGCCGACCGCGACGTTAAAGGGCGAGCCGCCGGCCAGCGCCTTGAAGTCCAGCTCGCTGCTGCGCGCGCCGGGTTCCAGGCTGAAAAAATCGAACAGGGCTTCGCCACACACCAGGTACATAACTATCTCCGCATCAGAGTGAGGCGCGCATGCGCCGGATTCAGCTTCGTCCGCCAGGCCGGCCGGGCGCTTATGGCAACTGCGCCACCTGCTCGCGATAGCGCTGGTACACCTGCTCGTAGCGCGCGCTGCGCTCGGGATCCGGCAGGGTTTCGCTGCTGGCATCGAGGCTGACGCAGGTGGCACACAGCTCGTCCAGGCCGGTGTCGCGGCCCTGCTCATGGGCCAGACTCCAGGCCGCCTGGATCGCCGCACCCAGGGCCGCCGCCTCGGTATGCCGCGGGCAGACCAGCGGGGTGGCCATGATGTCGGCGACGATCTGCCGCCATATCGGGCTTTTCGCACCGCCACCGATCAAGCGGATGCTGCGGCTCTCGATACCGCTGGCGCGCAACAGATCGAGGCCATAACGCAGGCCGAAGCTGGTGCCCTCGACCACAGCCCGGCAGAGGTTGGCGCGGGTCAGGTTGTCGCTGGTCATGCCGACCAGGCTGGCGCTGGCATTCGGCAAGGCCGGCACCCGTTCGCCATTGAGGAACGGCAACATCAACACCCCTTCGGCGCCAATCGGCGCTTGTGCCACCAGGGCACCGAAGCTGGCCAGGTCCAGCTCCAGCAATTGCTGGATGGCGCCAGTGGCGTTGGTCAGGTTCATGGTGCAAATCAACGGCAGCCAGCCGCCGGAGGACGAGCAGAAACTGGCGACCTGTGGGTGCGGGCTGACCTGCGGCTGCTCGGCATAGGCGTACAGGGTGCCGGATGTGCCCAGGCTCATGGTGATCGCACCCGGACGGATGTTGCCGGTACCGATGGCACCCATCATGTTGTCGCCACCGCCGCTGGCCACCAGCGCACTCGGGTTGAGCCCCAGGCGCTGGGCGACTTGCGGACGCAGCGGGCCGAGACAACGACCGGATTCGACGAGCTCCGGCAGGGCCGCCACCAAGCGCCCCGACGGATCGATATGCTCGAGCAAGGCGGTGTCCCAGCAGCGCCGGCGCACATCGAAATAGCCGGTGCCGGAAGCATCGCCATACTCGCTGCAGCAACGGCCGCTCAACCAGTAGTTGAGGTAGTCGTGGGGCAGCAGGATATGGGCGATGCGAGCGAAGACGTCAGGGTGCTGCTCCTGGGTCCAGAGCAGTTTGGACACCGTGTAACCCGGGGCGATGGCCACGCCCAGACGCTCCAGCGAACCCGCCTCACCACCGAGGTAGTCGAGCAGGCGCCGATTCTGCGGCGCCGATTCGGTATCGCACCACAACTTGGCCGGCCGCAGCACCTCGCCCTGCTCATCGAGCAACACCAGGCCGTGCTGTTGGCCGGACACGCCGACACCAAGAATGGCGCTGCCGGGTACCCCGGCCTGCTTCAGGGCGGCGCGGGTGGCCTGCTCACACGCCAGCAGCCAATCGGCTGGATGCTGCTCGCGCTTGCCGTTGGTAGCGCTAATCAGCCGGTGCGCGGCACTGCCTTCGCCGAGCACCCGACCGCTGTCGGCGTCCAGCACCAGCGCCTTGGTGCCCTGGGTTCCGCAATCGATGCCCAAGTACATGCTTAGGTCCTCCCGTCCAATCGGGCCAGCACGACCTGCGCCTCGGTCTCCACCCGTTCGATCGTGAAGCCGAAGTGGGCGAACAGGTCTGCCGCCGGTGCCGATTCTCCGAAGGTGGACATGCCAATCACCGCGCCATCGAGGCCGACCCAGCGATACCAGCCGTCCGGCTGGGCCATCTCGATCGCCACCCGCGCGCGTACCGCCGGCGGCAGCACCGCATCGCGGTAGGCCGCATCCTGCTGCGCGAAACGCTCGACGCAAGGCAACGACAGCACCCGCACTGCCAGGCCTTTGCCTGCCAGTCGCTTGGCTGCTGCCAGTGCCAGCGCCACTTCGGAGCCAGTAGCCAGCAGAATCAACTGCGGGACTCCCGTACAGTCGCTCAAGATATAGCCGCCACGGCTGATGTCGCCAAGCTGCTGCTCATCCCGTGGCTGCGCCGGCAGGTTCTGCCGCGAGAGCACCAGCGCGCTCGGGCCGTCGGTTCGCTCCAATGCGCTGCACCAGGCGGCGGCGGTTTCGGTCGCATCGCAGGGGCGCCAGGTGTCCAGATTCGGCGTCTGACGCAGACTGGCGATTTGCTCGATTGGCTGATGAGTCGGGCCGTCCTCGCCGAGGCCGATGGAGTCGTGGGTATAGACGAAGATGCTACGGATCCCCATCAGCGCCGCCATGCGCACGGCGTTGCGGGCGTACTCCATGAACATCAGGAAGGTACCGCCATACGGAACGAAACCGCCGTGCAGCGCCAGGCCGTTCATGATCGCGCTCATACCGAACTCGCGTACACCGTAATGGATATAGTTGCCCCCCGCGATTTCGGCCGAGACGGCTTGCGAACCGGACCACTGCGTCAGGTTGGACGGAGCCAGGTCCGCCGAGCCGCCCAGCAGCTCTGGCAACACGGGCCCCAGCGCCTCCAGCACCTGCTGCGAGCTCTTGCGGGTCGCCAGAGTCCGGCTCTGCTGCTGGCAGTTACGCAGCAGCTCCTGGCTTAACGTCTTCCAGTTCGCCGGCAGTTCGCCGGCCTCGCGCCGCTCGAATTCGGCGGCCAGCAGCGGATGAGCCGCGCGATAGGCCTCGAAACGCTGCAGCCAGTCCCGCTCAAGGCCAGCACCGGCGTCGCGCCTGTCCCAAGCCGCCCGGATATCGTCGGGCACCTCGAAGGGCGCATACGGCCAGCCCAGCGCCTCACGGGTCGCGGCGATCTCATCATCGCCCAACGGGGCGCCGTGGCAGTCGTGGCTGCCGGCCTTGTTCGGCGAGCCGAAGCCGATAGTGGTGCGGCAGCAAATCAGGCTCGGGCGAGCGCTCTGCTTGGCTTCCTGCACCGCGGCGTCGATGCTTGCAGCGTCGTGGCCGTCGACCGCCTCGATCACGTGCCAGCCATAGGCGCGGAATCTTGCCGGGGTGTCGTCGCTGAACCAGCCTTCGACCTCACCGTCAATGGAGATGCCGTTGTCGTCGTAGAACACGATCAACTTGTCGAGCCCCAGCGTGCCCGCCAGCGAGCAGACCTCGTGGGATATCCCCTCCATCAGGCAACCGTCGCCGACAAAGGCGTAGGTGTGGTGATTGACGATGGCGTGGCCGGGGCGGTTGAACTGTCCCGCCAAAGTCCGTTCGGCGAGTGCTAGGCCGACGGCATTGGCGAGCCCCTGACCGAGCGGGCCGGTGGTGGTCTCGACACCGGCGGTGTAGCCGTATTCGGGGTGGCCGGGGGTCTTCGAGTGCAGCTGCCGGAAGCGCTTGAGTTCGTCGAGCGGCAGGTCGTAACCGCTCAGGTGAAGCAGGCTATAGAGCAGCATCGATCCGTGGCCGTTGGACAGCACGAAGCGGTCGCGGTCGGGCCAGTCCGGGTTGGCCGGGTTATGACGCAGGTGGTCTCGCCAGAGCACCTCGGCGATATCGGCCATGCCCATCGGCGCGCCAGGGTGGCCGGAGTTGGCGCGCTGCACCGCGTCCATGCTCAGGGCCCGGACGGCGTTGGCCAGGGTGCGGCGGTTCAGTTTGTTGCAGGCTTCGGGAGCATTCATGCGGCACTCCCGACCAGGCGCTCGCGCAGCAGCGCTTCAAGTTTGCGTTGATCCGCTTCGAAGCCGCGGATGCCTTCGGCCAGTTTCTCGGTCGCCATGGCGTCCTCGTTAAGCTGCCAACGGAACTCGGCTTCCGAGATCGGAGCCGGACGCTCGGCGCGCTCGCCGCTGTCGGACAGCACTCGCTCCATCCTGTTTCCGGCGCCAGCTAGCTCCTCAAGCAGCGCGGGGCTGATGGTCAGGCGGTCGCAACCGGCCAGCGCGCGGATCTCCCCGCTGTTGCGGAAGCTCGCGCCCATTACCACGGTGGCGTAGCCGTGGCGGCGGAAATAGCGATAGATCTCCCGCACTTGCAGGACACCCGGTTCCTCGTCGGGGGCGTAGTCCGTTCCGGGATTGGCCTTGCGGAACCAGTCGAGGATGCGACCGACGAATGGCGAGATCAGGAAGGCACCCGCCTCGGCGCAGGCGCGGGCCTGGGCGAAGCTGAAGACCAGCGTCAGGTTGCACTCGATGCCCTCGCGTTCCAGCACCTCGGCGGCACGAATGCCCTCCCAGGTGGAGGCGAGCTTGATCAGGATCCGCTCGCGGTTGATTCCGGCCTCTTCGTACAGGGCCACCAGCCGGCGCGCCTTGGCGATGCTGGCATCCTTGTCGAACGACAGCCGAGCATTGACTTCGGTCGAGACCCGGCCGGGGACATGGTTGAGAATCAGACCGCCCATCGCCACCACCAGACGGTCGCAGGCTTCGTCGACGGCTTCTTCCCGCGTGCCATTATGCTCACGCACCGCGGCGACGATTTCGTCGAGCAGCGCGTCGTACTGACCCGACTGCACCCCCTTGAGGATCAACGACGGGTTGGTGGTGGCATCCTGGGGCACGAAGCGGCGGATGGCGTCGAGGTCACCGGTGTCGGCGACGACGGTACTCAGCCTTTTAAGTTGTTCTAACGAACTGGGCATGATGTCTCCTGTTGTTCTGTGCGTGCCAGCCGGCACTCGGCCTGCAGCTCGGCCAAACTGTCGTGCAGGTTGAGGTGAATCCGATCGGCGATGCTGAATTGTTGTGGCGCCGGGTGGCCGGCGTCCGGCACCGCGGTCACGACCATACCGGCGGCCCGCGCGGCAATAACACCGTTGACCGAGTCCTCCCACACGCGACATTGAGCAGGGTCGGCACTGAGACACATTGCGACCCGTTCGAAGACGGCCGGATGGGGCTTGGACCGCGGCACTTGATTACCGCTAACCAGCACCCCTATCGGCAGGGAATGTCGCTCGACGACCGCCTCGATGAAGGCCAGCGGGGAAGACGAGGCGATGGCTGTCGGAATTTTCTGCTTGGCAAGCCAGTCGATCAGCTCCCGCGCTCCGGGCATCAGCGGTGCGTCGGTGATGGCCTCCAACATCCTGCCGAGCAACTGGTCGAGCAGCGCGTTTGCGTCGACACCCCGGTCGGCATGCCAGGCGGCCATGGCCTGACAGAAGTCACGGCTACTACGCCCCCGAAAGGCGTGAAGCTGCGAATCGCTCAGACAGACGTCGAAAAGCTCCCGCATCAGGTCCCTCTGCGCGGCCATCCAGACGGGCTCCGAATCGATCAGCAGCCCGTCCATATCGAAAATCGCAAACATCATTGGGCCATCGTCAGCTCGAGGGTGGCCCGGACGCCCAGCGTCTGCAGGCGCTCGAGTTGCAGCCGGAAGGCCTCGACAAAGGCGGCGGACTCGGGAATCCTGCGGCCGAACACCTCGTCCATCGCGAGAAAGCGCTCAACCTGGTCGTCGCCCGGACGGGCCGCCTGCTGCACCTGCGCACTGCAGGGATCGCCGACCTCGAAGGGATTGCCGTGCTGGTCGATCCCCGTCTGGTACTGGCACCAGGCGGCCACGATCAGTGCCGTGCGGTGCAACGGTACGCCCGCCTCGATCTGTTTGAGCAAGGTCGGCAGCACGAACTTCGGCAGCCGGGACGAGCCGTCATAACCGATGCGGCTCAGCTGATCGCAGATGCCGGTGTTGGAGAAGCGCTCGATTAGGCTGTCCTTGTACGCCTCCAGGTCGATCCCCGGCGCCTCCTTCAGATAGGACGTGACGTCCTTATCCATGTAGGCGCGTACATATTCGCGCAGCTGCTCGTCCTGCATGGTCTCGTGGGCGTAGCGATGGCCCAGCATGGCGCCAAGGTAAGCGAGCGCCTGGTGACCGCCGTTGAGCAGCTTGATCTTCATCTCCTCGTAGGGCGTGACGTCGTCGGTGAACTGCACGCCGACCTTTTCCCAGGCGGGGCGGCCAGCGACGAACTTGTCCTCCAGCACCCACTGCACGAAGGGCTCGCAGACCACTGGCCAGGCGTCGTCGAGACCATGCTCGACGGCCAACTGCTGACGGTGCGCGGCGCTGGTCATCGGCGTGATGCGGTCGACCATGGCATTGGGGAAGCTGACGTTGGCCTCGATCCAGACGGCCAGCTCGGGGTCGGCCAAACGGGCGAAACCGAGCAGCGCCTTGCGGGTCACCGCGCCGTTGTGCGGCAGGTTATCGCAGGACATCAGGGTGAAGGCCGCGGTGCCCGCGGCGCGGCGTCGGCCCAGGGCGGCGCAGAGAAAGCCGAACACGCTGCGCGGCGCCTCGGGATGGGCCAGGTCGTACTGGATCTGCGGCAGCTCGGCGCGGAATTCGCCGCTGCTGTCGTCAATGCAGTAACCGCCTTCGGTGATGGTCAGCGAGACGATGCGGATCGCCGGATCGGCCAGCTTGTCGATCAGCGCCTGGGCGCAATCCTCGGCCAGCAGCATGCCGCTGATCGCACCGATCACCCGCACCGGCAGACCCGGCCGGTCGCCGAGTTCGACCAGGGTATAGAGGTAGTCCTGGGCGGCCAGGGCATCGCGCATGGCGCGGTCCTCGGCGCGCAGGCCGACGCCGCAGATGCTCCAGTCCAGCGCCTCGCCCTGGTTCATCAGGGCATCGGTGTAGACCGCCTGATGGGCGCGGTGAAAGCCGCCGACGCCGATATGGACGATGCCCTGACGAGTCGCTGCGGGCTGATAAGTAGGCAGCGCGATAGCGCCGCCGAGCAGCGGAAGATGCTGGCGATTGAGTTTCATCGGTAGTCCTGGGTGGTCGGTTTACGCCCCAACAGGCCGTTGAAAAACGACCTGCGTGGGCGATCCTGCATTTTTCAACGGCCTGTTAAGCGGCCTGCTGCAGTCGTTTGCCGATGGCCTGGCCGTCGGCGTCGAACAGGTGGCAATGCGCGGGCTCGAAGGCCAGTTCCAGCGCCTCGCCATAGCCCGGAGAAAAATCGCCGCGCACGCGCACGGTGAGCATTTCCCCGGAATGGCTGCGCACATGGCAGAAGGTATCGCTGCCCAGGCGCTCGCTGACATCGGCGATGACCTGCATGCGGCCCTGGCCGGCGGCCACCACATTGAGGTGCTCGGGCCGCACGCCGAGAGTCACCGGGCTGCCGATCGCCAGATGCCCGGCGCTCTGCGCCAGGGGCACCCGCGCGCCGCTTTCCAGCTGTACCTCGCAGCCCGTCGCGTCGCAGCGGCTGACGACACCGCGCAGAAAGCCCATCTTCGGCGTACCGAGGAAGCCGGCGACGAACAGGTTGGCCGGGTGGTGATAGAGCTCCAGCGGCGAGCCGACCTGCTCGACCCGACCGCCGTTGAGCACCACCACCTTGTCGGCCAGGGTCATGGCTTCGACCTGATCGTGGGTCACGTAGATCATGGTCGCCTGCAGATCCTTATGCAGCCGCGCCAGCTCCAGGCGGGTCTGCACGCGCAGGGCGGCGTCGAGGTTGGACAGCGGCTCGTCGAACAGGAAGATCTTCGGGTTGCGCACGATGGCGCGGCCGATCGCCACGCGCTGGCGCTGGCCGCCGGAGAGCTGCTTGGGCTTGCGCTCGAGCAGCGGCGCCAGCTCGAGAATGCGCGCGGCATTGCCGACCTTTTCCTGCACCTCGCTTTTCGCCACACCGGCCAGGTCGAGGGCGAAGGACAGGTTCTTGCGCACGGTCATGTGCGGGTAGAGCGCGTAGGTCTGGAACACCATGGCCAGGTCGCGCTTGGCCGGGGCCATGTCGGTGATGTCCTTGCCATCCAGTTCGATGGTGCCGCCGCTGACTTCCTCCAGGCCGGCGATCAGGCGCAGCAGGGTGGACTTGCCACAGCCGGACGGACCGACGAACACCACGAACTCGCGGTCGCGAATATCCAGGTCGACACCCTGAATGATGGCGGTGCCGTCGAAGCCTTTTTTCAGGTTGCGGATCTTCAGATCAGCCATGAACGTATCCTCTTGTTATTTGACAGCGCCGAACGACAGGCCACGCACCAGCTGCTTCTGGCTGATCCAGCCGAAGATCAGGATGGGCGCACAGGCGAGGGTGGAAACGGCGGAGAGCTTGGCCCAGAACAGCCCTTCGGGGCTGGAATAGGAAGCGACCAGGGCGGTCAGTGGCGCGGCGGCCGAGCTGGTCAGATTGAGCGACCAGAAGGCCTCGTTCCAGCACAGGATCAACGACAGCAGCATGGTCGAGGCCAGGCCGCCGCGGGCGATCGGCAGCAGCACGCGGACGATTTCCTGCCAGGTGGTGGCGCCGTCCAGGCGCGCCGCCTCGAGGATGTCGACCGGGATGTCCTTGAAGTAGGTGTAGATCATCCACACCACGATCGGCAGGTTGATCAGGGTGTAGATGACGATCAGGGTGATGCGCGAGTCGAGCAGGCCCATGCTCTTGGCGATCAGGTAGATCGGCATGAGCACGCCCACCGGCGGCAGCATCTTGGTCGACAGCATCCACAGCAGCGTGCGCTTGGTGTGGCGGGTTTCGAAGAAGGCCATGGAGTAGGCCGCCGGCACCGCGATCAGCATGCACAGGATGGTTGCGGCGAAGGAGATCAGCACCGAGTTCCAGGCGAAACTGAAGTAGTCGCTGCGCTCGTTGATCAGCAGGTAGTTCTCCAGGGTCGGGCTGAAGAAGAACTGCGGCGGCATGGCGATGGCATCGATCTCGGTCTTCAGGCTGGTGAGGATCATCCACAGAATCGGGAAGAAGATCAGCGCGGCGATGGCCCAGGCCAGGGTGCCGAGCAGCACACTGTGCAGGCGGCGGGATTGTTTCAGGGTCAGCATGGTCATGGCCTCATTTCTGCTCTGTGAGGTTCTTGCCGATCATCCGGATCAGCACGATTGCCGCGATATTGGCGATCACCACCGCGATCAGGCCGCCGGCCGAGGCCATGCCGACATCGAACTGCAGCAGCGCCTGGTTGTAGATCAGGTAGGCGAGATTGGTCGACTCGTAGCCCGGGCCACCGCCGGTAGTGGTGAAGATTTCGGCGAACACCGAGAGCAGGAAGATGGTTTCGATCATCACCACCACGGCGATCGGCCGGGCCAGGTGCGGCAGGGTCAGGTGCCAGAAGATCGCCACCGGACCGGCGCCATCGAGACGCGCGGCTTCCTTCTGCTCCTGGTCCAGCGACTGCATGGCGGTCATCAGAATCAGGATGGCGAACGGCAGCCATTGCCAGGAGACGATCAGGATGATCGAGAACAGCGGGTGCTGGGCCAGCCAGTCCACCGGCTGGGCGCCGAAGAACTTCCAAACGGCGGCGAGAATGCCCGACACCGGGTGAAAGATCAGGTTCTTCCACAGCAGCGCGCTGACCGTCGGCATGATGAAGAACGGCGAGATCAGCATCACCCGCACGATGCCGCGGCCCCAGAATTCACCGGCCTCGAGCAGCGCGGAAATCAGCACGCCGAGCACCACGCTGATCAGCAGCACGCTGCCGACCAGCAACAGGGTATTGCTCGCGCCGGGCATGAAGCCGGCGTCGGTGACGAAGTACTGGAAATTCTCCAGGCCGACGAATTGGTTCTCGCCGGGGTACAGCAGGTTGTAGCGGATCAGCGAGAAGTAAACGGTCATGCCCAGCGGCACGATCATCCACAGCATCAGCAGGGCGACCGAGGGGCTGACCAGAAACCAGCCCGGCTTGAGCGAGCGGCGCTTGGCGGCCACTGGCGCGGGCAGGACGGGAGTGTCGAGGGCCGAGGTGTTCATGGCGGCTCCGTATTGAATCAGGTGAGCGAATGGTCGGGCAGCGGCATGCCGGAGAGCATGCGCGATGCCGGTTCTGTCGATGGCAGTGGGCTACTTCGGATAGCCCGCACGCTTCATTTCGCGCAGCGTCGATTGCTGCGCCGCGGCCAGGGCCTGGTCGACCGTCATGTGCCCGGTCAGGGCAGCGGCGAACTGCTTGCCGACCTGGGTGCCCATGGCCTGGAATTCGGGGATGGTGACCAGCTGGATGCCGACATAGGGCACCGGCTTGAGCGACGGATTGGTCGGGTCGGCCTGCTTCAGTGACTCCAGGGTGACTCTGGCGAAGGGTGCCGCCGCCATATAGGCCTCGCTGTAGGTCGAGGCCCGCGTGCCGGGCGGCACGTTGGCCACGCCGTCCTGCTCGGCGACCAGCTCACCGTACTGCGCGGAGGTGGCCCAGGCGCTGAAGGTCTTGGCCGCATCCTTGGACTTGGAGCTGGTGGGAATCGCCAGCGCCCAGGAATACATCCAGGCTGAGCCCTTGTCGGTCACCTGCTGCGGCGCGTAGGTGAAACCGACCGCGTCGGCGACCTTGCTCTGCGACTCATCGGTAACGAAGGAGCCGGCCACGCTGGCGTCGACCCACATGCCGCACTTGCCGCTGTTGAACAGCGCCAGGTTCTCGTTGAAGCCGTTGCTCGAGGCGCCCGGCGGGCCGTACTTGTTCATGGTGTCGACGTAGAAATTCAGCGCATTTTGCCATTCCTTGCCGTCGAATTCGGGCTGCCACTGCTGATCGAACCAGCGCGCGCCGTAGGCATTGGCCACGGTGGTGATCAGCGCCATGTTCTCGCCCCAGCCGGCCTTGCCGCGCAGGCAGATGCCGTACTGGTCCTGGTCGGGTTTGTGCAGCTTGCTGGCGAACTCGCGCATCTGCTCCCAGGTCGGGCGCTCGGGCATCTCGAGGCCGGCCTGTTCGAACAGGTCGGTGCGGTAATAGGTGATCGAGGATTCGGCGTAGAACGGCAGGGCATAGAGCTTGCCGTTGGCCGACAGGCCATCGCGCACCGAGGGGAAGACATCATCGAGGGCATAATCGGCAGGCAGATCGGTCATCGGCTCCAGCCAGCCTTTCTCGCCCCACAACGCCGCTTCGTACATGCCGATGGTGAGCACGTCGAACTGGCCGCCCTGGGTGGCGATGTCGGTGGTCAGGCGTTGGCGCAGAACGTTTTCCTCGAGCACCACCCACTTGAGGTTGATCTCCGGGTTCTGCGCTTCGAAGGTCTTGGCCAGCCGCTGCATGCGGATCATGTCGCTGTTGTTGACCGTGGCGATGGTCAGGGTTTCGGCGGCCTGGGCAAACGCGGTGAGGGACAGGCATGAGGCGGCAACGAGTGCTTTTACTGAGTGGTTCATGATTTTTGAACTCCACTCCTGCGCCGAGGCGGCTACAGAAGAACGTTTATTGTTTTTGTATTGCTCGGACTGGATTACACCCCCGTACGCCGGCGCGGACAAATCCTTGACCGCACAACAACTGATACTTTTTTGCACTCAGCAGAGGGCCTGCATGGAGGCGAAACCGGCCTATAACCCAGCATAAATGGGCTTTTCAGGGTTTCACGAGAGGAGGACGGCGCGCGAATTCAGTACAGGTTTTGTTCGGTCAATCGCTGCACCACCAGCTTGCGGTAAGCGGATGGCGTCATGCCCTTGAGCTGCTGGAAGCGCCGATTGAAGTTGGAGATATTGCTGAAACCGGACTCGAAGCAGACCTCGGTTACCTGCTTGTCGCTCTTGCTCAGCAGCTCGCAGGCTTTGCTCACCCGCAACCGGTTGACAAACTCGACGAAGCCGCGCCCGGTGGCCTGCTTGAAGAAGCGCGAGAAGTAGGTCGGGGTCATGCCGACGTGCTCGGCGACTTCTTCCTGGCTGAGCTCCTGGGCGTAATGCTGGAAGATGTAATCCACCGCCCGGTTGATCCGCTCGACGTGGTGCTCGTCGGCCAGCTCCGAGGAGGTCACGCCGGAGAGCAACTGGTAATTCTCGGTCGCCGCCAGCTGCTCGAGCAAAATGAAAAAATGCCCCAGGCGGGTCATGCCCTGGCTGTCGGCGATCTTCGCCATCAACTCCCCGGCGGCGCGGATCACCGACGGGTCGTGGAACTCGATGCCGAACGGAGCACGTGCCAACAACGGTGCCAGCCCCTTCAGCTCGGCGAACACCGCGGTGCCACGCTCCAACACCTCGTCGGTGAAGTTGACCAGCATGTCCCGCTTGGCCACCAGCTCGCCTTCGTCCAGCTGGCTGATCCAGTTGTGCGGCAGCCCGGGGCCGGTGAGAAACAGCGTGTTCGGGGAAAAATTGCCGATGTAGTCGCCGATGAACACCTTGCCCGAGCTGGCCGTGATCAGGTGCAGCTCGTATTCCTTGTGGAAATGCCAGCGCACCAGCGGGCAGGGGAAACCATGCTGACGGTAGATCAGCGAATGGCCTTCATGGCCGTCCATCAGCTCGTAAGACGGATCGGGGATGCGGGCGGTGCGGGGCATGGGCGGTGTCGTCAGGTAGCGCTTATAGTCTTGAAGTTTTACCACATCGTGGGCGGCCGCCAAGTACGGAAGGATCACCGGCCGCAGCGGCAGGCCAATCCTCAGGCACTCGGTCTCGCGCCGGCGCTGGACATGTTCACAACCTCAGAGCCTTGCCAGGGCGTGCTTTGCTGCGGCCCCGGCGCTGCCCGATCAGCCGCGATGACGGCCGCGGAAGAAGTCGATCAGGCCCTGGGTCGAACCGTCCTCGGCAGCGCCTTGCTCGCTGCCGACCAGGCGCGCATAGACGCCCTGGCCCAGCTGCTTGCCCAGCTCCACGCCCCACTGGTCGAAGGCGTTGGTGCCCCAGATCGCGCTCTGGGCGAACACCTTGTGTTCGTACAGGGCGATCAAGGCGCCCAGGCGTCCCGGGCTGACCCG
>NZ_JBFIIG010000097.1:0-16023 GCF_041601375.1 Pseudomonas sp.
CCAGCAGCGGCAGGATCATCCCCAAGAATGGCAAGGCGACAATTAGCGCAAGCGCCATACACAAAACCCCTTTTTTGCATGTCCGCCGGCCAGGCCATGGCCGGCGGTTAGCGTCCAAACTGCTACGCCAGCCCCATGACGCGGACTATCCGTCATGGGGCTGGCGCGCCTTATTGTATTGGCAGGTCTACGCCTGCTGCACGACTTGAGAGGCCCGTGATCATTCCCAGGGAGCTCTTTACATTGCTCGACCGTCACACGCCGACTCCTGTCAGAGCCAGCTAAGCCTTTGTCGGCACGGGATTATTTCATGATTATCCATATCTATCGATGCAGCGTTACGAATAGAAGTATTACTAAAATCGCAAGCCACGAGATTGTCTGACTCTAGCAGGCCGCTTTTAACGCCCCTCTCTTTTATCAAGAGGGGCAAGGCAGGTAGTTTCAACAGCCCGATAGCGGTCGCCAGGCACAGGGTAAAGATTCCTCGAATGACGCACACGAAAAAGCCGGATCAGCTGACGCCGATCCGGCTTGAGCACGGGTTACGGGGCGACGCGGCTGGTGCCGTTGACGGTCATGATCCGTACACGCTGACCAACCCGGAACACCTGATTCTCTTCGACGGCCTGCACATAGGCGCGCATGGTGCCGTCGTCTTCTCGCACGGTGATTTCCACGCCCTGGGTGCGGGTGAAACCCTCTTCGGTCGCGGCGCCGATCAATCCGCCGGCCACCGCACCAATCACTGCCGCGACAGCACTGCCGCGACCGCCACCGACACCGCTACCGGCCACTCCGCCCACCACCGCTCCGGCACCGGCCCCGATCGGCGTTCTGGTGCCTTCGATCTTCACCGGCCGTAGCGATTCGATAGTTCCCATGCGCACGGTCTGCACCACGCGGGCTTCATCGCGCGTATAGGTGTCGCCCGTGAGGCTGGACGCGCAACCACCCAGGATCAGAGCCAATGCCGTAAAAACTGTAACCAACGCAACTGGCTTACCCATGAGAACCGCCTCCGTTTGCAATATAGGGCTTATTAGACCGGCAAAGTCCGCAGCTGTCATCCTGTCCTCGGAAAAACCGCGCGTGACAACCTGCCTGCTTCAGTCAGCTTAGGCTATCGGTTAGGCTGCGCCGCAGGAGGGAACACCCATGGACTATTTCATCATCGCCAGTCTGACCGGCGCCGGACTCTACTTCCACTGGTGGCTGTACGTGCGGATCAAACGCTGGGCCGACCGCGACCTGGCCTTGTCGTTGGCCGGCAAGGACGCCGCGAAGAAGGACTATATGCTCCAGCGCCTGGCCGAAGCCCAGGCCAGCAAGGTCAAACGCCGCGAGCTACATGCCTGGCTGGAACGCGCGGCCGCCGATTACCGAGCGCCCTGAGAGTTTGCGAGATTATCGAGTGCCGTAGCGAGGACGCCAGGCGTCCGCGGCAGCGTGCCGCGTTCCGTTCGGAGGTAGCGACAACCCGCCATTTTTTTGTACCACGTCAATAATCCACGGTGCACTGCCTGCGGCGACTGACACCCTACAGATCGCGGGCTGCCCCGGATCCTAGGGCAGCCGCGGCGTAATCAGGGCGCCAGCCGCTCGCGACTCCAGACATCGTCATGCAGGCGATAGTCGAGGCGGTCATGCAGGCGATTGGAACGGCCCTGCCAGAATTCGACCCGCTCGGCCAACAGGCGATAACCGCCCCAGTGTGGCGGACAGTGGGGCGCCTGGTCGAGAAAGCGCTCTTCGACTTGCGCCAGCAGACGTTCAAGCTCGGCGCGGTCCTTGATCACCTGGCTCTGGGGCGAAGCCCAGGCGCCCAGGCGACTGCCCAGCGGACGCACCTGGAAATAGGCATCGGATTCGGCCGCAGTAACGCGCTCGACCCGCCCTTCGATGCGCACCTGACGCTCCAGGCTCGGCCAGAAGAAGGTCATGGCCGCATAGGGCCTGGCAGCCAACTGCTCACCCTTGGCGCTGTCGTAGTTGCTGAAGAAGGTGAACCCGCGCGCGTCCAGCCCCTTGAGCAGCAGCACCCGGCAATGCGGACGGCCCTCGGCATCTACGGTGGCCAGGGTCATGGTGTTGGGCTCGACCGGTGGTTGCTCGGTTTTCACCGCCTCGGCAAACCATTGTTTGAACAAGCTGAATGGCTCGGCAGGCGCCTGCGCCTCGCTCAAGCCATCACGGATGTAGTCGCGGCGCATATCGGCCAAGGTCTGGGTCATGACAAAGCCCTTGAGAACGGAAGCTGCCTAGCTTACCCGGACCCACCCGACTTGGCTTGATCCAGGGCAAGGATCTACTTGCCCGGCGCCGAATCGGCACTGCCTTGCGGTTTGCTGCTGACGGCGACCAGCGCCACGGCCGGAGCCGGCTGACTGTACTTGGCGACCAGCGCCCGCATGGTGGCCTTTGACGTCAGGATGATTTCCACCCGGCGATTGAGCGCGCGACCCTCGACGCTGTCATTGGCGGCACGCGGCATGTCCGAGCCCATGCCTTTGACCATCAGGCGATTCTGCTTCAAGCCGCTGAGCCGGAAGATGGCGGTAAAGGCCCGCGCCCGTTCATGGCTGAGCTCGCGGTTGGTCGCAGCGGCGCCACTGGTGTCGGCATGACCGATCACCAACACGGCACCGCCAGGGTCGGTTTCCAGCAATTTGGCAATCCGGCTGATCGGCCCGAGGGTCACCGGCAGCAGCATGGATGGACGATCCGGGTTGAAGGTGCCCTGCACCGGTGCCGTTACCACCAGTACATTCTCACCCCGCTCCATTTCGAAATGGCTGCCCTTGATCGCTTCACGCACGCGCGGCTCGTTATCGTCGAGCCAGGCCTGGATGACTTTCGGGTCTGGCATGGCAACAACCGCCACTGGCGGATTGATCTTCTCAGTGCCGGCGCAACCGGCGAGGAGCAGACACACACCGAGGGCGAGAAATTTATTGGCTAGCATAGGTTATCCAGATATGAGCATGAAGCAGTCGAAGGAAACCGGCGACGGGCCGGCATGAACACTTGAAACAACCCTGATAGGTTGAAAGTCTAGCCGAGACACCTACAAACAATCTGCCAAAACACTCGCAAGTTTCTGCGCACGGGGGTCCATCAAGACGAACGGTCCCAGATTGTTGACCACGAAGCCGAATGCCACATCGCGCTCCGGATCGGCAAAACCGCTGGAACCACCCGCCCCCGGATGCCCGAACGCTCGTGCACCCATGCCATAGCTGGCGTTGGCTACCCCGGGCTGATCGAGCATGCAGCCCAGACCGAAGCGTGTGCGGGTCAGCAGGGTCTTGTCATCGCCGACGGCATGCTCCCGGGTCAGCTCGTCGAGCAGCTCGCTTTCCAGCAAGCGGCCATCGAGCAAGCCGCTGTAAAACCCGGCCAGACTGCGCGCATTGCCGTGACCGTTGGCCGCCGGTTGCTGCATGCGCCGCCATTGCGGCTTGTTGGTGCTGGTCATGATCGACGGCGGGTTGCTGAAGGCGCGCGTGCTCATGGCTGCCGGCTCTCTCATCATGACCCTGAGCAGGCGCTGGGCGGCGGCATCGCCCAGGTTGCCCTTGCCGCGGGAGATATGTGCCACCCGGTCGAACTCTTCATCGGCCAGGCCGACATGAAAGTCCAGGTCCAGGGGTTTGGCGATGCGCGCGGCTATCGACTCGCCTGGGCCACGGCCTTCGACGCGCCGCAACAGCTCGCCAACCAGCCAGCCGTAGGTGATGGGCGCATAACCATGCCCCGCGCCGAGTGGCCACCAGGGCTGTTCGGCCGCCAGTGCGCCGGTCATCGCCTGCCAGTCGTACAAGGCCTCGGCCGGCAGCATCCGCTGCAGTGCCGGCAGCCCGGCCTGATGACTGAGCAAATGACGCAGGGTGACTTTTTCCTTGCCGGCGGCGGCGAACTCCGGCCAGTAGCGGGCCACGGGCGCATCCAGCTCGAGTTTGCCCTCGCCGACCAGTTGCAAGGCGGTGACCGCGGTGAAGGGCTTGGTGCAGGAAAACAGGTTGAGGATGGTGTCGCTGTGCCAGGGCTGCTGGCCGTCCTTGTCGGCCACCCCGGCCCAGATGTCCAGCACGGTCTCGCCGCCGATCTGCACGCAGAGCGCCGCGCCGCGCTCCTGCGGGTCGTCGAACAAGGCGGAGAAAGCGTCCTTGAGCGCCTCGAACTGAAGGTCGAAATAGCCCTGAATCTGCACAGGCGGTCCTTGGTTTGGGAAATGGATGATCAGCCGCGCATTGTTCCAGCCCGGCTTGCACTTGGGAACCCGAACAACCGGCTAGCCGATCTCCCGGCGAAAAGGCGGCAGCGCATTGAGGATCGCCTTGCCATAACGCTGGGTCACCACGCGCCGGTCGAGCAAGGTGATGGTGCCGCGGTCTTCTTCGGTGCGCAGCAACCGCCCGCAGGCCTGGACCAGGCGCAGCGAGGCGTCGGGTACGGCGATTTCCATGAAGGGGTTGCCGCCGCGCGCCTCGATCCACTCGGCCAGCGCCGCCTCTACCGGATCGTCCGGCACGGCGAAAGGGATCTTGGCGATCACCACATGCTCGCAATAGGCGCCGGGCAGGTCGACGCCTTCGGCGAAGCTGGCCAGGCCGAACAGCACGCTGTCCTCGCCGCTGTCGACCCGCGCCTTGTGCTTATTGAGGGTTTCCTGCTTGGACAGGTTGCCCTGGATAAACACCCGCTTGCGCCAATCGCGCTCCAGGCCCTCGAACACGTCCTGCATCTGTTTGCGCGAGGAGAACAGCACCAGGGTGCCGCGCGAGCCTGCCACCAGCGCCGGCAGATCGCGGATGATCGCCGCGGTATGCGCCGGCGCATCGCGCGGATCGGCATTCAGGTTCGGTACCCGCAAGACGCCGGCATCGGCATGATGAAAGGGGCTCGGCACCACGGAGGTCACCGCCACCTTGGGCAGGCCGGCGCGCATCCGGTAGCGGTCGAAGGTGCCCAGCGCGGTCAGCGTCGCCGAGGTCACCAGGGCGCCATAGGCGACGTTCCACAGGCTGCGGCGCAGGGTTTCGGCGGCGAGGATCGGGCTGGCGTTGACCTCGATGTCGAACAACGCGCCGCTGTCGGCCAGGGTCAGCCAGCGCGCCATCGGCGGGCTGTCTTCGGGGTCGTCGGCGGTGAAGGCCAGCCACAGTTCCCAACTGCCATGGGCCCGTGCCAGCAGGCTGCCGAACAGCGGGTACCACTCCTCGGCCTGATGACTGGCAATGCCGATGGTGGCCTCGCCATCCATGGCTTCCTTGAGTTTCTCGGTCACCCCGGTAAACAGCTCGGACAGTTTGGAAAAGCCTTTCTTCAACTCAGTGCCCAGCTCACGCAGGTGCTCCGGCACCTGGCCGCCAACGAAACGGTGACGCGGCCGTTCGCGGCCCTGCATGTCTTCGCCGGGTTTGAATTCGGCCACCTGCTCGCAGGCGCTGAACATGAACTGCTGCTGGATCTTGATCTCCCGCGCCAACTCCGGGACCTGCTCGATCAGGCGCCCCAGATCGCCTGGCAGCGGATGCTGGGCCAGCAGCTTGGCGAGGTTCTTGGCGGTCTGCTCGAGCCAGTCGGCGGTCGAACGCAAACGGGTGAAATGGGCGAAGTGGCCGATCGCCTTGTCCGGCAGGTGGTGGCCTTCGTCGAACACATAGAGGGTTTCCCGCGGGTCGGGCAGCACGGCGCCACCGCCCAGGGCCAGATCGGCCAGGACCATGTCATGGTTGGTGACGATCACATCGACCTTGCCCATGCCCTCGCGCGCCTTGTAGAAGGCGCACTGCTGGAAGTTCGGGCAATGCCGGCTGGTGCACTGGCTGTGGTCGGTGGTCAGTTGCGACCAGCGCGTGTCCTCCAGTTCCTCGGGCCAGCTGTCGCGGTCGCCGTCCCATTTGTTGCCGGCGAGCTTTTCCATCATGGCGACGAACAGTTTTTGGCTCTGCTCGTCGACGTCGATCCTGAAGCCTTCTTCCTCGAACAATTGGGCGGTGGCGCTTTGCGCCTGGCCTTCCTGCAACAGCACGTCGAGCTTGGACAGGCACAGGTAGCGGCCACGGCCCTTGGCCAAGGCGAAGCTGAAATTCAGACCGCTGTTGCGCATCAGGTCGGGCAGATCCTTGTGCACGATCTGCTCTTGCAGGGCCACCGTCGCGGTGGCGATCACCAGACGCTTGCCGGCGGCCTTGGCCACCGGAATCGCCGCCAGGCAGTAGGCCACCGTCTTGCCGGTGCCGGTACCGGCCTCGACCGCCACCACGGCGGGCTCACCGTCACGCCGACCTTCGTCGTCGACCTTGATCGCCCCCAGCACCTTGGCGATGTCGGCGATCATCAGCCGCTGGCCATAGCGCGGCTTGAGCGACTTGGCTTCGAGAAAACGCGTGTAGGCGCCCTGGATCTGGGACTTGAGTTCGGTACTGAGCATGGGATCTGGACGTGGGGTCTGGGCGCGAAAAGGCTGGATAAATTTTCAGTGTCTGACAACGGCCGCTATCATAGCGCGCTAATCGATAATGCGCAGAACCCGGACTGGAGTTTTACATGACACCTTACGCTGTGACCTACGCCCTGCATCTGCTCGCCGCTCTCGTTTGGGTCGGCGGCATGTTCTTCGCCTGGATGATCCTGCGCCCCGCCGCGGTCAGCGCACTCGAGGCGCCGGCCCGTCTGAAACTGTGGCTCGAGGTATTTCAGCGCTTCTTCTATTGGGTCTGGGCGGCCGTGATAGTGCTGCCGATTACCGGCGTGGGCATGCTCAACCTGCGCTTTTCCGGCTTCGAGACCGCGCCGCGCTACGTCCACATCATGACCGGCCTGTATATCGCCATGCTCGCGCTGTTTCTCCGGGTGCAGGCGCTGCAACTGCCCGAACTGCGCCGTGCAGTGGCGGCCGAAGACTGGCCGAGCGGCGGCGCGGTGCTCGGGCGTATTCGCCGCCTGGTGGGTATCAACCTGATTCTCGGCCTGGTACTGATCGGCATCGCTGCCGCCCGCCCGGGCTTTTGAGGATGAACCAGGAGCGCATGACGCTCCTGGTCTTGTTAAAAGCGTACGACATCCAGCGAGCCTGCAGCCCCGGCAGCACCCATCTGACCAGCCTGACCGGGGCGGCCATTGCGGGCACCCTCCGTGCTGTACAGCCAGCAGCCCTTGCTCGCGCCACCGGCGCCCGCGCTACCGCCGTTGCCGGCTGCGCCACCGGCGCCACCCTCGAGCAGTACCTGCAGGAGCTGCAGGGGAAAGTCCATCGGCACTTCCAGGTGCACCTGACCGCCCCTGGCGCCGGCCTGGCCATCGCCACCGCTCAACCCGTCATGGCCGCGCCCGGCCTGGCCCCAGGTGCAGCCACCCGGCTTGCCATCCGCACCATCCAGACCGGTGTAACCTGGCGCCCCCATGCCACCCCGGGCATCGATCAGTAGCGCCTGCGCCATCACATCCACCAGGCGAATATTCAGCGTACGGCCCGGCAATGCAGGTCGCAGGAACGAACCCGGAGCACCCCGCACACTGATCTGCGCACCGGCAGCAATTTCACCCTTGACCACGTCCAGGCGGAAGGCCTGTTCGCCGGGGGCGACGGCAATCCGCGCGTCACGCCCCAGGCGCAGCTCGGCGACATGCATTTCAGTCAGCCCGGACGGAATCAGCAAGGTGCCATGATCCGCGACGTGCAAGCGCTCCACCCGCAACACGGCGTTTGTCGCCGGCAAACGCAGCAAGGTATGCGACTGCACGTCGATCAGGCTCTGCGCCAGCACCAGTGGGCTACAGAGTACGGCCAGCAGCAGCAGGCTACGCATGCTCGACCTCCGACTGCACCGGTACCGCGCCCAGCGGCTGTGTCGGCGCCAACGACAGGGCCTGCAAATGGAATATCCCAAACACTAGAATCTGCACGCGCTCGAACCCCGGTCGAGTACGTCCATTCACACGCTCATTGAATAGCCACAACTCCAGCCCATGGATCAGTACAAGCAAAGCGCCCGCCAGGCTCAGCAGCAGCGCGAAGGGTTGCGCGAACGGATCGAGCAGATTGGCCAAGACCGCGCCCCAAAATAACGCGGTCAGCACTTTCCCCAACCCCAACAAGATTTTCATGTTCGCCCCTGGCAGTTTTTTGTTCCGCCGCACCTTATCTGCTTTGCGTCAAGCTAGCAAAAAACAGCCACGCGCCTCCCGCCACCGCCGGATACATGGCCGATCAACGACCGGCCCGCATCAACTCCCCCTAGGGCAGCGCTTCGACTGCCGCCTCGACCCTTCGGTTGATCGCGCGTCCAGACTCGCTGTCGTTATCGGCAACCGGACGGGATTCGCCGTAGCCCACAGCTGACACCCGATTGACGTCGATACCATGCTGCTCGACCAGTACGTCGCGCACCGCATTGGCACGCCGCTCGGACAGGCCCTGGTTATAGGCATCGGAGCCAATGGCGTCGGTGTGCCCCTCTACGATCGTGGTGGTCTGCGGATATTGCTTCATGAAGTCAGCGAGGCTTTTGATGTCGGCGTAGCTGCCTTCCTTGACTACCGACTTGTCGAAGTCGAACTTGACGTCCAGTTCGACTCGAACCGGCACAGCAGGCTCCTCAGGCTCCATCACTGGCGCCGGACTCGCGTACTCGGGGAATGGGCAGCCATTGTGGCGCACCATAGTATTGGGCGGCGTATCCGGACAACGGTCGCGACGATCGAACACGCCGTCGCCGTCTTCGTCACCGTCCTGGGCATAGCAAATAATGCCGCCTACGACCGCACCGGCCACGGCACCACCGGCGGCCCAAGCTGAACTTTCGATTGCGCCCAGGCCACCACCGGCCAGACCACCAATCGCACTGCACAAGGGCCAGTTGCCTTGGTTCAGCGGCGCGTCTCCCGTGCTGGAAGTCGTGACGCAACCAGAAAGAACGCTGCTGGCCAAGAGAAGGGGCAAAGCACCCCTGAAGAGTCTGGTTCTCATGGCGGATCTCCTGTGTCACTGGCCTGTTGCCAGTAACACAGGAGTTAAGCCGCACCCTCTGGATAGTACAAGTGCGCCCGGTGAGGGCGCGTGGCGGCAGTTAAGGCCGCGCCTCGACTTCAGCCTCGACTCGACGGTTGATGGCCCGTCCTTCCGGGGTCGAGTTGTCGGCAACCGGTCGCGTTTCGCCATAACCTACTGCATTGACGCGCTCACCGGACACGCCGTACTGGTTGACCAGCACATCGCGAACGGCATTGGCACGACGTTCGGACAGGCCCTGGTTGTAAGCATCGGTACCGATGGAGTCGGTATGCCCTTCAACCACGGTGGTGGTTTGCGGGTATTGCGCCATGAAGTCTGCAACGTTCTTGATGTCGTCAAAGCTGCCTTGCTTGACTACCGACTTGTCGAAATCGAACTTCACATCCAGTTCGACACGCACAGCTTCTGCGACCGGCTCAGGCATGACAGGCTCCTCGACCATCACCTCCTCGACCATCGCCATTTCTTCTACCTCTCCGGCGCCATGCACCCAGCAATAGGCGGCCGCCATGCCGGCACCGACCAACGCGCCGCCACCTGCCCAGGTAGAACTCTCGATAGCGCCCAGTGCCGCACCGCCCACACCACCGACTGCCGCACACATCGGCCAATCGGTTTTCTGCAAGCCAGCGCAGCCAGTCAAGAAACTGGTCGCCAGAATCAGGGGTACAGCTTTCCTTACGATGCTCATATGCATATCTCCAGTGGGAATCGGACAAAAACCGATACTTATGGATTAAAGACCGCTCCGTTAGAATGCGCCAGACAGTTTTTACATACTTGTAAGAATCATCGGCTCTAGGCCTTCCCGCAGCCGCGCGTTAGTCTTTTGCGAACCGATCGAGGATTATCGATGACCGAGAGCCTTTCTTCCCGCACGCCACAGCAAGCGTTGGCCGCTCTGCTGGAGCGTTACGCGCCCCATCGCCTGCTGTTGGTAGGCGCCAGCGAATTGCCGGCACTGGCGGCCTTTCAGGCCGCGCATGCCGATTGCCAGGTCGCACACGCCGTCGCAGGCGCCTTGCCGGCCGAATTGGCTGCACAACGATTCGACCTGGCGCTGGTCGTCGACTGCCTCGAACACCTGCCCAAGCGCACGGGACTGGAGCTGCTTGGCGGCATCCGCAACCTGAATGCCAGCCGCCTGGCAGTGCTGGTCGACCTGCAGGCCTGCGCCTGGCAGGACACAGATTTCTTTGCCCTGGCCTTGCAGGCCAGCGAGCGCTTTCAGCGAGGTGAACAGACCCTGAGCCTGTTCACCTACGACCTGCTCGACTACAAACAGGTCCCCGACTGGCTGAATGCCAAGTTCTGGGCCAACCCGGAAAATTTTGGCAAATACTGGTGGTGAACCACATGACGACAGTCGACGCCGCCGCACCAACTTGCCCTTGCGGCAGCGGCGACTCGCTCAGCGCGTGCTGCGGCCGCTACCATGCCGGGCTGCCGGCGCCGAGCGCCGAAACGCTTATGCGTTCACGCTACAGCGCCTATGCGCTGGGACTGGTCGATTACCTGCTGGCGACCACCCTGGCGGCGCAACAGCCGGGACTGGATCGCACCGCCATCAGCGCCTGGAGCCTGCACAGCACCTGGCTTGGCCTGGAAGTCGAAAGCTGCGAAGTACTGGGCGGTCAGCCGGAACATGCGTTCGTGACCTTTACTGCGCGCTGGCACGATGACGGCGGCGAACATGCCCACTGCGAACGCTCCGCCTTCGTCCAGCACGGGGGGCATTGGTACTTTATCGACCCCACGATCGCGTTGCAGGCCGGGCGCAATGACCCCTGCCCTTGCGGCAGCGGACAGAAATTCAAGAAATGCTGCGCGGGCTTTGTCTGAAACGTCACGCACCGGGCCGGGCGCAAGCCCGGCCTCGATCTATTCCTGTAATTTCAGATGGGAAATATCCGGCGGCGGCGCAGCAGGTGCGGCCTTGATCTCACCCATGTCGCTGCCGGCAGGCGCCAGGCTGAATTGCGACAGATCGAGAGGCGGCGCTTGCGGTTCAGGTTTGTCGTCCTGCAAATCCTCGCCCAGCGGAGCGATCGCAAAGTCCGGCGCATCGACATCCGAAAATGCCGCCATATATTCATCCCGCGGCAGCACTTGCAGGCGTTTTCCGGCCGGCGCAGGCAAGGTTCCCTCAGGCACAGCCTCGGGCATTGCAACGGCGGGCGGCGACGCCAGTTCGCTTTCCTCTACCATGACCCGCACTTCGACCAGAGCGCCGGCGCGCAGCAAGGTGCTGCGATATTTTTCCGCGCCGGCCGCATCCAGATTGTTCTTGATCACGATGCGCCGCCCGGAGAACAGCAAGGCAATACGCTGAGCATCGGCCTGGAACAACTTGGCCAGATTGGCTCTGACCGACTCCAGTTGCGCCCCCGGTTCAAGCTGGCCGGCAAAGGCGATCTCATAACGAACCATGGTCATACTCCTGTCTTTATCGGCGCCCAGTATGGCGCAGGTTTTTACCCTCGGATGCTGTGAACATATCGAGCTGCGTCGCAAAACCGACACCTGGCGTTTGCGACAAGGTGTTTTTCATAACCTTCACAACACGTTGCAGCCGGACACGCGCTTGATACACTGACGCGTCCTTTGGAGTATGAAATGTTTTCCCAGGCGCTAACTATAAGAATTCTCAGCCTAATGGTGTTTTTCGGCCTGCTTTGCGGCCTCGGCGGCTGTTCTACCTGGACAACCGGGGAGTTCAAGGATCCGGATGTCCGTCTGGTCAAAGTCGATGTCATCAAGGCCAAGCTATTGGAGCAGCACTTCGTCCTGCGTTTTCGCATCGACAACCCCAACAGCATGAGCTTACCGGTGCGCGGTCTGGATTACCGGGTGCACCTCAACGAGGTGAAACTGGCGGAAGGTCAATCCGACACCTGGTTCACGGTTCCAGCCCACGGCCACCATGTGTTCGATGTCCCGGTGCGCACCAACCTCTGGCGGCACCTGCGGCAAATCGTCAAATTGCTCGAGCGACCCGAAGAGCCGATCCGCTATCGCCTCGAAGGCCAGGTAAAAACCGGTTTGTTGTTCGGCCGTAGCGTGCACATGTCGCGTAATGGCGAGATAATCCCCGGCGATTTCATTCCCGAGTAACCACACATGAATCAACACGCCCACGTACACGGCCCCGATTGCAACCACGCCGAGCATGACCATGACCATGACCATGACCATGACCACGTGCATGGCCCGAACTGCAACCATGCTCACCAGGAGCCGGCGCGCAATGCCCTGAAAGACGTCGGCCGCAACGACCCCTGTCCCTGTGGCAGCGAGAAGAAATTCAAGAAATGCCACGGCGCCTGATGTGCCCATGAGCACCTTGAATCTGCTGCTTCTGTTGGCCGGCGCCCTGGTGGTGACGGCCCTTGCCCTGTACGCCTTGCTCCTGTGGCGCCGGGTCTGGGCGCAGCGGCGCAACCTGGCGCAGGCTGAAAGCCAACGCCGTGAGCGCCTGGCTGGCGACTTGCATATACTCGCCGGCAGCCTGCTCGATGGCCAGCTGCCGTTGATCGAAGGCGCTATCCGGATCAAGGTGCTGCTGGACAACTACGACACCGCGCTGAGCCAGGACACCCGCTGCCAGGTGTTCCACCTGCTGTTCGAAGCCACCGCCCAGGTGCCGACTCATGCAAATTGGAAGGCCCTGGAGCAGCCCGAGCGGCGCCAGCACGAAAAGCACTTCAACGAACTGGAACTGCAGCACAAGGCTGCCGCTCGCACAGCCGCACGCTGGCTGCTCGAGGAAGGCCTGAAACACCCCGGCACCTGACCCAGGCGGGCTTGCCGGGGGTTAGGCGGCCCGTTCGCCCACCAATCTGTCCAATCCTGCGTTCTGCAAGGAGCTCGCTGCATGCTACCGCGCGCATTCCGCCCCATGGCCCTGCTGGGCCTCGCCGCCACCCTTGCTGCCGGCCTGGCGGCAAGTGGCTGCCAGTCGTTTCTCGACAGCCGTTACCGCGAGAGCCTGCCCCCGGACCAGGGCAGCGTGCGCGTTCAGGGCCTGGCGCAAACCGTCGTGGTTCGGCGCAATGCCCTGGGCATGCCGCTGATCGAAACCAACACCTTCCACGATGCACTGTTCGCCTTGGGCTATGTGCATGCCAGCGACCGCCTCAGCCAGATGGTCGGCCTGCGCCTGATGGCCGAAGGCCGATTGACCGAGATGGCCGGCCCCGGCGTCCTGGAAATCGATCGCCTGATGCGCACGGTCAACCTGAAGAAAAGTGCCGAAGTGCTCTATGCCAACGCCTCGCCACGACTGAAGAAGTTCTTCGAGGTGTACGCCCGCGGCGTCAATGCCTACCTGTTCCACTATCGTGACAAGCTGCCGATGGACCTGGCCCAGTCCGGCTATCGTCCGCCCTACTGGAAGGCCGAAGACTCGGTGCTGGTGTTCTGCCTGATGAACTTCGGCCTGGCGGTCAATCTGCAGGAAGAAATCGCCGCCCTGGTGCTGGCGCAGAAAGTCGGCAGCGAGCACCTCGCCTGGTTGCTGCCCACCTACCCGGACGAACCGCTGCCGTTCGATGAGGCCGAAAAACTCAAGGGCCTGACCCTGAGCGGACAACTCCCCGGCCTGGCCGCCGTCAGTAATGCGGCCAGGCAACTCGCCAGCACCCACATGCTAGGCGTCGCCGCCTCCAACAACTGGGCCATCGCCCCACAGCACAGCCGCAGCGGCAAGAGTCTGCTGGCCAACGACACCCACCTGCCGCTGTCGATGCCCTCGGCCTGGAACTTCGTGCAGATCCGCTCGCCGAAATTCCACGCCGCCGGCGTGTCGATTGCCGGCGTACCCGCCATCGTTGCCGGGTTCAACGGCAAACTCGGCTGGGGCATGACCATGGTCATGGGCGACAACCAGGACCTGTTCCTGGAGAAAATCCGACGTCAAGGCAACCGCCTCTATTACCAGGCCGACGGCAAATGGCTGCCCACCCGGGAGCGCCAGGAAACCTTCTTCATCAAGGGTGAGCGACCGATTCGCGAAACCATCTACGAGACCCGCCACGGCCCGCTGCTCAACTCGGTACTGGGCGAACGCAAACACCCGTTGCAGCCGCTGCAACTGGACAGCGGCTACGGCCTGGCCCTGCAAACCACGCAATTCGAGGCGGACCAGTCCCTCGATGCGCTGTTCGACCTGTCCCGCGCGCAATCGGTGGAGCAAGCCTTCGAGGCCACCCGCGAAGTGCGCGCCACGCCCTTGAATATCGTCTTCGCCGACGCCCGGCACATCGGCTGGCAAGTCACCGGGCGCTTTCCCAATCGCCGCGAAGGCCTTGGCCTGATGCCTTCGCCGGGCTGGGACAGCCGTTACGACTGGGATGGCTTCGCCGAGCCGATGCTGCATCCCTACGATCAGGACCCGCAGCAGGGCTGGCTGGGCACCGCCAACCAGCGCACCGTACCGCGCGGCTATGGCATGCAGCTGTCCAACTCCTGGTACTACCCGGAGCGCTACGAGCGCCTGGCGCAACTGGCAGGCAGCGGCAAGCACGACACCCGCAGCATGATCGCCATGCAGTACGACCAGACCACGCCCTTCGCCGGCAAGCTGCAAGGCATGTTCGCCGCGCCCGGCATGGCCGAGCCACTGCATAAGGCCATCGAGGCCCTGCCCGCGCAGGAACGCGCCAGAGCGCGCGAGGCCCACAGCCGGCTGATGGCCTTCGACGGCAACCTCGCTGCCACCTCAGGGGATGCCGCACTCTACGGCGCCTTCCTCCACGAAAGCGCACGGCAGATCTTCCTCGACGAACTGGGCCCCGATACCAGTCCGGCCTGGCTGGCCCTGGTGGAAACCGCCAACACATCCTATTCGGCCCAGGCCGACCACCTGCTGGGCCGCGACGACAGCCCGTTCTGGAACGACATCGGCAGCGCCCAGCAAGAAGACAAGCCGGCCATTCTCGCCCGCAGCCTGGCCGCCGCCGTGACCTTCGCCGAAGCCAAGCTGGGCAGTGAGCGCAGCACCTGGCAGTGGGGCAAGCTGCACAGCTACGAGTGGATCAGCGAAACCAGCAAACTGGCGCCCTACATGAGCGCCAGCCAGCGCACCGGAATCAACGCGCTAAAGGGTTATCTCGATCGCGGCCCCTACCCGGCCGGTGGCGACCACAGCACCCTCAACGCATCGGCCTACCACTGGGGGCAGGACTTCGACACCTGGCTGATCCCGGCCATGCGCATCGTCGTCGACTTCGGCCGCGAAGAGCCGCTGATCGGCCTGAACAGCTCCGGCCAATCCGGCAACCCGGCGAGCGAGCATTACGCGGACGGCATCGAGGCCTGGCGCAAGGGCCAGTACATGAGCTTTCCGTTTCAGCCACAGAACCTCGAGAAGGTCTATGGCACTAAACGACTGATCCTGACACCCGCTAAATAGTTACCGTTGGTCGGCGATTGCTGAACCAACTTGCCAGCCTCGGCTCTGAATTAGCGGACTTACTCCATAGATCATCATTTTCGGGCGCCCTTTGGGCGCCCATTTTTTTGTGCATGATTTAGCTGCGCGCTCGCCCGCCCCGGGCCTGCCGGGCGCCGAGCATGGTCAGACGCGAGTAATCCCGGTGATGGTGATGCCGTAACGTTCAGCCAGACGCACGGCAGGAGTCTGGATTTCATTGGGCAGGTCTGTTGGCTCTTCGGGCTCGTAGACCTTTTCGGCCATCTTGAGCAACTGCATTGCCACCTGCTCCATGCTCGGTTTGCTGGGGGACTGAAGCTCGAACACCTCGGTGCGCTCATCTTTGCTGTATGTGATCTTCCACGTCGTCATGACTGATGCCTCCCGCACTAAAATACTCGATCGCCCGCCCATTACGGACTGGCTGCTAGGAGCCTGTCGGGCTTGACCGTTCGTAGCGAGGGAAAGTCCGGTTTGAGGCAGTTTTGGTGCTTTTCCGAGGCGAATAGCTGGCTATTTAACGAGGGAAAGCAGCAGAAATGACCAAATCCGGCTTTTCCGCAGTAGA
>NZ_JBFIIG010000098.1:0-16005 GCF_041601375.1 Pseudomonas sp.
ATTTTTGAACAAGCCGCTCCCTTGCCGGCCTTGAGAAGCCAACGTCGTGCGAAGGGGGCGTGTGAGTTGCCCTGTGCAGGGCAATAGGTGTGTCCTGTGGACACACCTCTGCGTCGGGCTTAGCCGTCGGCGAATTCGGTGAGTGTGTACGGGTGTCGCTGGGGCGTTCCGCTGGCGCGCAGCGAAACGGGGCTGGCAGGGAGGGGCGAGAAGCGAGCCGATGCGGCGAGAGCAACAGTCGTCATGGTAGGGCCTTGGTTTTTGTTTTTATGATCAGTCATATGTTGTCGTACAACATTGGCTGGATTATCGTCAGCCTTCGCCGGCTTTGTCAACGCGTCCCTAGACGAAAGTTCAATAAGAAAAACGCCATCAAGTGCCGGTGCGCACCGATTTAAGCGTGTAGTGCTTGATTTATAGGGGTATTTCCAGGCGAAAGGGCGCGCTCGCGGTTGCCGGCGGCGCTGTGGAAGGGCGCAGCAGAGGCCGGTGGCGGCTGGCTCGCGCTGTCAGAAAGGTTGTCGCTGTTGATTTAGTTGTGCGATAACGTATGACATTTATCCGGATGACCCCGCACCGGACCATCCCTTCTGCTGGAGACGCCTATGCCGCACTGCCTGATCGAAGGCTCGCAAAGCCTGACGCAGCTGATTGCCCCGGCCGAATTACTGCGTCTGGTCGAGCGCCTGCCCAGCGTCAATGCCGTATCGCTGGATGTGCGCGATATCGACCGCGAGGTATTCAGCAACAAGCGCAGTTGCCTGCTGCCCAGCTGAGCAGTGGGCAAATCGGTCAGCCAGCCGTTGCCCAGGATGACAGGGAGGGCGAAGCTGAAATAGAGTGCCGTGCACATAATTCAGGGAGAGAGATTTATGCAGCTGGCGGCTCCGATTCCCATCCTGCGCAGCTTCGATGAAGCCAAGGCGCGGGCGTTCTACTGCGATTTTCTGGGGTTCAGCGAAGACTGGGCGCATCGCTTCGAGGCGGGCTCGCCGCTGTATGTGCAAGTGGCCAGGGCTGGCTGCGTGCTGCACCTGTCAGAGCACCACGGCGATTGCTGCCCCGGTGCGGCGCTGCGCATCGGTGTCGATGATCTGGATGCCTTGCACGCCGAGCTGACGGGCCGGGCATACGCCCATGCGCGGCCGGCTATCGTGACTCAGCCCTGGGGGCGGGACATGCCGGTGACCGACCCTTTCGGCAATCGACTGATCTTTACTGACATTCGCGCGGCATAACCGCGCGAATAGCGCTGCGCCAGCCGGGCGGCCGGCGCAGTCAGGCAATCGTCAGCCGCGGTAGTAGCGCTGCGGCACGAACGGGGTCTTGGCGACTTTCATGGCCACGCGCTTGCCGCGCACCATGGCCCAGACCGGGGTGTCGATGGCCGTGTGGCTGCTTTGCACATAACCCATGGCGACCGGTGCGCCCAGGGTAGGGCCGAAGCCGCCGCTGCAGACGCTGCCGATCAGGTTGCCATCGGCATCGACGATTTCCGCGCCTTCGCGCACCGGCACGCGTTCCTGCGGCAGCAGACCGACGCGCTTGCTGGCGACGCCCTGTTGCTGCTGGGCGAAGATCCGTTCGGCGCCGGGGAAGCCGCCGGCCCGTGCGCCGTCGGCGCGGCGAGCCTTGGAAATGGCCCAGAGCAGGCTGGCCTCGATCGGCGTGGTGCTGGTGCTCATGTCGTGGCCGTACAGGCACAGGCCGGCTTCCAGGCGCAGTGAGTCGCGCGCCCCCAGGCCGATGGCCGCGACTTCCGGTTCGGCCAGCAGGCTGCGTGCCAGGGTTTCGGCGTGGTCGGCCGGCACCGAGATTTCGAAGCCGTCTTCGCCGGTGTAACCGGAACGGCTGACGAAGCAGTCGACGCCGAGCAGGCGCACGCGGGCGAACTGCATGAAGGTCATCTTCGTTACTTCCGGCGCCAGGCGCGCCAGCACCTCGACGGCTTTCGGGCCCTGCAGGGCGAGCAGGGCGCGGTCGAAGCAGGGTTCGATCTGGCACTGGCTGGCGATCTGCAGTTGCAGGTGCATCAGGTCCTGGTGCTTGCAGGCGGCGTTGACCACCAGGAACAGGGTTTCGTCGCCCAGGTTGGCGACCATCAGGTCGTCGAGAATGCCGCCCTGGTCATCGGTGAACATGGCGTAACGCTGCATGCCCACGGGCAGGTCGATGATGTCGACCGGCACCAGGCGTTCCAGAGCTGTTGCCGCCTGCGGACCGCGCAGGATGATCTGGCCCATGTGCGAGACGTCGAACAGGCCGGCGGCTTCGCGGGTGTGCAGGTGTTCTTTCATCACGCCGAGCGGGTATTGCACCGGCATGTCGTAGCCGGCGAAGGGCACCATGCGCGCGCCGAGCTCCAGGTGCAGGGCGTGTAGCGGGGTTTTCGCCAGGGTTTCAGTGGTCATGCAATCTCTCCGGTAGGGTGCGCCGTGCGCACCGGGTCGTGATCAATACGTATGTCGGGAGGGATCGACGGTGCGCACAGCCTAGGCGCCCCGCGCACCCTACGAATCAGCATTCGATGATATTTACCGCCAGGCCGCCGCGCGAGGTTTCCTTGTATTTGCTCTTCATGTCGGCGCCGGTCTGGCGCATGGTGCGGATCACCTTGTCGAGCGAGACGAAATGCTGGCCGTCGCCGCGCAGGGCCATGCGCGCGGCGTTGATCGCCTTGACCGAGCCCATGGCGTTGCGTTCGATGCAGGGTACCTGGACCAGGCCGCCGATCGGGTCGCAGGTCAGGCCGAGGTTGTGTTCCATGCCGATCTCGGCGGCATTCTCCACCTGGTTGACGCTGCCGCCGAGCACTTCGCACAAGGCGCCGGCGGCCATCGAGCAGGCCACGCCGACTTCGCCCTGGCAGCCGACTTCGGCGCCGGAGATCGAGGCGTTTTCCTTGTAGAGAATGCCGATGGCGGCGGCGGTGAGCAGGAAGCGCACCACGCCGTCTTCGTTGGCGCCGGGAATGAAGCGCATGTAGTAGTGCAGCACCGCCGGCACTATGCCGGCCGCGCCGTTGGTCGGGGCGGTCACCACGCGGCCGCCGCTGGCGTTTTCCTCGTTCACCGCCAGGGCGTAGAGGTTGACCCAGTCGAGCACGCTCAGTGAGTCGCGCAGGGCGGCTTCCGGGTGCTGGCACAGCTGGCGGTGCAGGGCGGCGGCGCGGCGCCTGACCTTGAGTCCGCCGGGCATGATGCCCTCGTTGCGGCAGCCGGCTTCGACGCAGTCCTGCATCACCTGCCAGATCTTCAGCAGGCCGGCGCGGGTTTCCGCCTCCGGCCGCCAGGCGGCTTCGTTGGCCAGCATCACCTGGCTGATCGACAGGTTGTGCTCGGCGCAGTGGGCGAGCAATTGCTTGGCGGTGGTGAAGGGGTAGGTCAGTTGGGTCTGATCCTCGACAATGCGGTCGGCGCCAGCGGCATCGTCATCGACCACAAAACCGCCGCCCACCGAGTAGTACTCGCGCGCACGGATCTGCAGGCCGGCGGCGTCGAAGGCGCGGAAGATCATGCCGTTGGGGTGGAACTCCAGCGGTTTGCGGATCATCGCCAGGTGTTCTTTCTCGACGAAGCGGATCGGTTTTTCGCCGAGCAATTGCAGTTCACCGGTTTCGCGTAGGGTCGCCAGGCGTGCGGGGATGCTGTCGATGTCGACGCTGTCCGGCTGCTCGCCCTCGAGGCCGAGAATCACCGCCTTGTCGCTGCCGTGGCCCTTGCCGGTGGCGCCGAGAGAGCCGTACAGCTCCACTCTTACTGACGCGGTGCTCGCCAGCAGGTCATCGCGGCGCAAGCCTTCGGCGAAACGTGCGGCGGCGCGCATCGGCCCGACCGTGTGCGAGCTGGACGGGCCGATGCCGATTTTGAATAGATCGAAAACGCTGAGTGACATGCTTGACTCCATCGGCTGGTCAGCCATTTTGGCGTAGGAGCGGGGGCGTCCGCCCCCGTTCCTACGCCAGTGCATTACTTATGCAGAGTAGACCGGGAAAGTCGCGCAAAGGTCGGCGACCTGTCCACGAACTCGCTCGCTTACCTGGGTGTCATCGATGTCGCCCAGAATGTCGCAGATCCAGCCGGCCAGTTCCTGGCACTCGCCTTCCTTGAAGCCGCGACTGGTCACCGCCGGGGTGCCGATGCGGATGCCGGAGGTCACGAACGGCGACTGCGGGTCATTCGGCACGGCGTTCTTGTTCACCGTGATATGCGCCGCGCCCAGGGCCGCGTCGGCAGCCTTGCCGGTCAGGCCCTGCTTGACCAGGCTGAGCAGCATCAGATGGTTGTCGGTGCCGCCGGAGACCACCTCATAGCCGCGGCCGACGAACACCTCGGCCATCGCCCGGGCGTTGTCGATCACCTGCTGCTGGTAGGCGACGAAGGCCGGCTCCAGGGCTTCCTTGAAGCATACCGCCTTGGCGGCGATCACGTGCATCAGCGGGCCGCCCTGGGCGCCGGGGAACACCGCGGAGTTGAGCTTCTTCTCGATTTCCGGGTTGGCACGGGCCAGGATCAGGCCACCGCGCGGACCGCGCAGGGTCTTGTGGGTGGTGCTGGTGACCACGTCGGCGAACGGAATCGGGTTGGGGTACAGGCCGGCGGCGACCAGGCCGGCAACGTGGGCCATGTCGACGAACAGCAGGGCGCCGATTTTGTCGGCAATCTCGCGGAAGCGGGCGAAGTCGAGGGTGCGCGAATAGGCAGAGAAACCGGCGACTATCATCTTTGGCTTATGCTCGACGGCCAGGCGCTCGACTTCGGCGTAATCGATCAGGCCGTTGGCGTCGATGCCGTACTGCACCGCGTTGTACAGCTTGCCGGAGGACGACACCTTGGCACCGTGGGTCAGGTGGCCGCCGTGGGCCAGGCTCATGCCGAGGATTGTGTCGCCGGCGTTGAGCAGCGCCAGGTACACGGCGCTGTTGGCCGAGGAACCGGAGTGCGGCTGGACGTTGGCGTAGTCAGCGCCGAACAGCTGCTTGGCGCGCTCGATGGCCAACTGCTCGACCACATCGACATGCTCGCAGCCGCCGTAGTAGCGCTTGCCCGGGTAGCCTTCGGCGTACTTGTTGGTCAGGCCGCTGCCCTGGGCCTGCATGACCCGCTTGCTTGCGTAGTTTTCCGAGGCGATCAACTCGATGTGATCTTCCTGGCGCTGCTCTTCGGCGTTGATCGCGGTGAGCAGGGCGTCGTCGTAGCCTTGCAGTTGGTCGTGCTTGCTGAACATGCTGAGGATCCTCGGTTGTTGTTCTTGTCGGGTGCAACCGGCCCGCCCCAGAGAGGGGTGAGTCGAAATTATTGGGTAAACAAAACGTAGGGTGGGCGAAGCGATACCCATCATTGCGTAAGCCGCGCTGAGCCTTGATGGGTTACGCGGTGCGCGGAGAGAGGTGTCAGCGATGCGAGAGCTGTCCCGCACCGCTAACCTACGCGGCCCGACCCATCCTACGTTTGTAGGCTCCAGCTCAGCCTCAGGCGTCCTGGTAGGCCTCGATCGACGGGCAGGCGCAGACCAGGTTGCGGTCGCCGAACACGTTGTCGACCCGCCCGACCGGTGGCCAGTACTTGCCATCGATCAGGCTGGCGAGCGGGTAGACCGCCTGCTCGCGGCTGTAGCTGTGGCTCCATTCACCGACCAATTCCAGGGCGGTGTGCGGTGCGTTCTTCAGCGGGTTGTCGTTGGCGTCCAGGGCGCCGGTTTCCACCGCGCGGATTTCATTGCGGATGGCGATCATGGCGTCGCAGAAGCGATCCAGTTCTTCCTTGGATTCGCTTTCGGTGGGCTCGATCATCAGGGTGCCGGCGACCGGGAAGGACATGGTCGGGGCATGGAAGCCGAAGTCGATCAGGCGCTTGGCCACGTCGTCGACGCTGATGCCGGAGCTGTCCTTGAGCGGGCGGATATCCAGGATGCACTCGTGGGCGACCAGGCCGCCTTCACCGCTGTAGAGCACCGGGTAGTGCTCTTCCAGGCGCCGGGCGATGTAGTTGGCGTTGAGAATGGCCATCTGCGAGGCACGCTTGAGGCCTTCGCCGCCCATCATGCAGATGTACATCCAGGTGATCGGCAGGATGCTGGCGCTGCCGAACGGCGCGGCGCTGACCGCACCGGTCTTGCGTGCCATGTTGGCGTGGCCGGGCAGGAACGGAATCAGGTGCGCCTTGACCCCGATCGGGCCGACGCCAGGGCCGCCGCCGCCGTGGGGAATGCAGAAGGTCTTGTGCAGGTTCAGGTGCGAGACGTCGCCGCCGAACTTGCCTGGCGCGCAGAGGCCGACCATGGCGTTCATGTTGGCGCCATCGATATACACCTGGCCGCCGTTGTCGTGGACGATCTGGGCGATCTCGCGGATGCCCTCCTCGAACACGCCGTGGGTCGAGGGGTAGGTGATCATCAGCGCGGCCAGGCGCTCCTTGTGCTCTTCGGCCTTGGCCTTGAGGTCGGCGATGTCGACGTTGCCGCGGCTGTCGCAGGCGGTCACCACCACGCGCATACCGGCCATGCTGGCGGTCGCCGGGTTGGTGCCATGGGCCGATTGCGGGATCAGGCAGATGTCGCGCTGATCGTCGCCGCGGCTCTGGTGGTAGGCACGGATCGCCAGCAGGCCGGCGTATTCGCCCTGGGAGCCGGCGTTCGGCTGCAGGGAGATGCCGTCGTAGCCGGTGGCGGCGCAGAGCATGGCTTCCAGTTCGTCGGTCAGCTGCTGATAGCCCTGGCTTTGCTCGGCCGGGGCGAAGGGGTGCAGGTTGCCGAACTCGCCCCAGGTCACCGGGATCATTTCGCTGGCGGCGTTGAGCTTCATGGTGCAGGAACCCAGCGGGATCATGCTGCGGTCCAGGGCCAGGTCTTTGTCGGCGAGCTTGCGCAGGTAGCGCATCAGCTCGGTTTCCGAGTGGTAACGGTTGAACACTTCGTGCTGCAGGATTGCCGACTGACGCAGCAGGCCTTGCGGCAGGCGCGAGGCGACGCTGGCGGCCAGCTCGGCGAAGTCCGGCAGGCTGTTGCCGGGCTCGGCAAAGACCTCCCACAGGCGCTCGACGGCGGCCTGG
Source organism: Pseudomonas sp. (assembly GCF_041601375.1). Classification (GTDB taxonomy): domain Bacteria; phylum Pseudomonadota; class Gammaproteobacteria; order Pseudomonadales; family Pseudomonadaceae; genus Aquipseudomonas. Next base: position 7,050 of record NZ_JBFIIG010000098.1, read on the forward strand.
TCGGTGGTTTCGTCCAGGGATAGACCCAGGCGTTCGCCGTCGATCTCGCGCAGATTGATGCCCATCGCACGCGCCTGCTGGTGCAGTTGCGCGGTGCGCTCGCCGCTGGCGACGCTCAGGGTGTCGAAGAAGTTCGCTTGCTCCACGGTCAGGCCGAGTTTGGCCAGGCCCTGGGCGAGGATCGCGGTCAGCTGATGGGTGCGCTGGGCGATCTGGGTCAGGCCTTTAGGGCCGTGGTAGACGGCATACATGCTGGCGATATTGGCCAGCAGCACCTGGGCGGTGCAGATGTTGCTGGTGGCCTTCTCGCGGCGGATGTGCTGCTCGCGGGTCTGCATGGCCAGGCGCAGGGCCGGCTTGCCGAAACGGTCGACCGACATGCCGACCAGGCGGCCCGGCATGTCGCGCTTGAACGCATCGCGGGTGGCGAAGTAGGCGGCGTGCGGGCCGCCGAAACCCAGGGGTACGCCGAAACGCTGGGCGCTGCCCAGGGCCACGTCGGCGCCGAATTCGCCCGGCGGGGTGAGCAGGGTCAGGGCCAGCAGGTCGGCGGCTACCGCGACCAGGGCGCCCACGGCATGGAAGCGCTCGACCAGCGCGCGGTAGTCGAAGATATCGCCATTGCTCGCCGGGTATTGCAGCAGCGCGCCGAAGTAGGCGCTGGCATCGGTGATGGTGCTCTCGTCGCCGACCACTACCTCGATGCCCAGCGGTTCGGCACGGGTGCGTAGCACGTCGAGGGTTTGCGGGTGGCAGTGCTGCGAGGCGAAGAAGGCGTTGCTGGCCTTGTTCTTCGACAGGCGCTTGCAGAAGGTCATGGCTTCGGCGGCGGCTGTGGCTTCATCGAGCAGCGAGGCGTTGGCGATCGACAGGCCGGTGAGGTCGATGACCAGGGTCTGAAAATTCAGCAGCGCTTCCAGGCGGCCCTGGGAAATTTCCGGCTGGTAGGGCGTGTAGGCGGTGTACCAGGCCGGGTTTTCCAGGAGGTTGCGCAGGATCGGGCTCGGCGTATGGGTGCCGTGATAACCCTGGCCGATATAGGTCTTGAACTGCTGATTCTTGCCAGCGATGGTTTTGATCTTGGCCAGCGCATCGGCTTCGCTCAGGCCCGGGGCCTGGCCGAGGACGCTGGTGCCCTTGATGCTCTCGGGGATCACGCTGGCGGTCAGGGCGTCGAGGGAGTCGAAGCCGAGGGTGCCGAGCATGGCCAAGGTGTCGGCCTCGCCCGGGCCGATATGCCGGGCGACGAATTCGTTCTGGGTGGTCAGGTCGGTCATGTCGATCCCTCAGGCGTCGGCGTTGGCGTTGAGCAGGCTCTCATAGGCGGCCTGGTCGAGCAGGTCGGCGACGGCACTGGCATTGGCCGGACGGAAGCGGAAGAACCAGCCCTTGCCCAGCGGGTCTTCGTTGACCAGTTCCGGGCTGGCTTCGAGCTCGGCGTTGATTTCGATCACTTCGCCATCCAGCGGCATGGAGATATTGCTGGCCGCTTTTACCGACTCCAGTACCGCGACTTCTGCGCCTTCGGCGTAGCTCTGCAAGTCTGGCAGTTGCACGAACACCACATCACCCAGGGCTTCCTGGGCATAAGCGGTGATGCCCACGGTGACCAGGCCATCGGCGTCCTGACGCAGCCATTCGTGTTCGACGGTAAAACGCAACTCGCTCATGGGGATTCCTCAAGGGGGCGCCCGCTTCTTGGCGGCGGGCCATTGTAATGCGCTCGCGGCAGGCGGCGAGCGAAGGGTGATTGCTTCCTAAGCAATGCGAGTGCCAATACTAAAAAATACAATTAAAACAAGGTGTTATGTATTTTTCGTGGTGCGCCGATAACTCGGTTGTAGCGAAGTCGATACAGATGGTCGTGTCGTTCTCGGGAAAATCGGTGTCGCTTTAGTGGTGCCGGGGGCTTCCGGGGCATGTATTCAAATCAATACGACGTATCGATTTGAATACATGGACTATCATGAGCCCGCAGCAGTCCCTCGATTTTCCGTTGCACGACAGCTTGATAACCCAGGAGTCAGCCCCATGCGCCCTTGCATCGCCCTCAGCTTCTCATTGTTCGTCGCCGCTGGCCTGCAGGCGGCCGAGACGGTCAGCGTCGACATGGCCAGGACCGGCGAGTCCGGCAGCGGCCCGTGGCTCGGCAGCATCAGCATCAGCGAGTCCCGCTACGGCCTGGTGTTTACCCCCAATCTCTCCGGACTGGAGCCAGGCCTGCATGGTTTTCACGTGCATGTGTTCGGTAACTGCAATGCCGTGGAGGTGGACGGCAAGCTGACGCCGGCCGGTGCCGCCGGTGGTCACTGGGACCCGGACAATGCCGGCCGGCACGGTTTCCCCTGGGAGGACAATGCGCACCGCGGCGATCTGCCGGTGCTCTATGTGGCCGCCGACGGCAGCGCCAGCCAGCCGGTGCTGGCGCCACGCCTGAAGAGCCTGGAAGACCTGCACAACCGTGCGTTGATGGTGCACGCCGGTGCGGATAATCACGCCGACCATCCCCAGCCCCTGGGCGGCGGCGGGGCACGTTTCGCCTGCGGGGTGATCAAGCTGCCGGTCAGTCCCGGTCCGGTCTAGCAGGCCGTTGAAACGACCTACGTTGCCCTCTCTCGATAAAGAGAGGGGCGTCCGTTATGTGTTGATGGCCCACCCTACAGAACCTTAAAAATGACCCCGCATTCGAGGTTGATTGACTCGCTATGCTCGCCCTGTGGGCCAGCCTTCGGCCGTTCCTCCGCTTCGCCAGGTTTCAACGCAGCATGGCCGGGCGCAGTGATTTGCAATCACCCTCTCAGCGCATCAACCCTTCCATGAAGTCCGCCAGCCTACCGGCCAGGGCGCGGCGCCAGGGTGGGCTGTGCGGGTTGGCGAGCACCCGGTCTTCGGCGGCGAAGCTGCGCATGATGGCGGTGTAGCCGAGCCAGCGGCAGGGCTCCGGCTCCCAGGCCTTGAGGGCCGACAGGGGGCGTTCGCCGAGCACCCAGGGTTGCCGGGTCAGCTGGCTGCTGCGGCCGAGGATCAGGTCGGCCAGGGTGCGCCCGCCGAGGTTGCTGGCGCCGACTCCTTCACCGCCGTAGCCGCCGGAGAGGGCGATGCGGTTGCTGCGGTCGAGCAGCATGTGCGGCTGGAAGCGCCGCGCCATGCCGAGGTTGCCGCCCCAGCCATGGCTGATCTCGACGTTGCGCAATTGCGGGAACAGCTCGCCGAACAGGTAGCGGCGCAGGCCGATTTCCTCGGCATTCAGGTTGAAGTCCTGGCGCAGCTTGCCGGCGAAGCGGTAACCGCCACGGGCGCCGAACACCAGGCGGTCGTCGGCGCTGCGCTGGCCATAGGTGACCTGGCGGCTGAACTCACTGAAGGCCTGGCCGCGATCGAGGCCGATCTCGTCCCACTGGCTGGCTGACAGGGGTTCCGTGGCCAGCAACAGGCTTTGCACCGGCAACTGATAGCGGCGCAGCAGCGGCAACTCGGCGGCGTAGCCTTCCACCGCCGGCACCACCCAGTCGGCGCGCAGCTCGCCCTGGGCGGTGCGCAGCAGGCCCGGCTGCCAATGGGTCACGCGGCTTTGCTCGAACAGTTGTGCGCCCAGGCGTTCGACCGCCTGGGCCAGGCCGCGCACCAGCCTGGCCGGCTGGAGGGTCGCGCAGTGCGGGCTGTGGATGGCACCGAGCGAACCGTTGATGCGCAGCTGTTGGTTCAGTTCGCCTGGCGTCAGCCAGCGGTAGTCGGCTTCGCTGAGACCTTCGCCATGCAGCGAGTCGAGCCAGGCGCGCAGGCGGCGCTCCTGCTCCGGGTAGCGCGCCGCGCAATAGAGCACGCCGCCCTTGCGGTAGTCGCAGGCGATGCCTTCGCGTTGCAACACCTCGGCCACTGCGTCGGGAATGCCGTGCAGCAGGTCGAAGGCGGCACGTCGCTGTTCGGCGGGCAGGCCGCCGAGCAGGCGGTCCTCGCCGAGCAGGTTGCCCATCAACCAGCCGCCGTTGCGCCCGGAGGCGCCAAAGCCGGCGTACTCGGCCTCGACCACGGCGATGCGCAAGTCGGGCGCCTGGCGCTTGAGGTAGTAAGCCGTCCACAAGCCGGTGTAGCCGGCGCCGATGATCGCCACGTCGACCTCCAGTCGGCCCTGCAGCGCTGGACGCGGCGTCAGCGTCGGGTCGAGTTGATCCATCCACAGGTTGATGGGCGGGTATGGCGACATGGTTGTTATTCCTGGTTGGGTGCGTTGCCAGCCTAGCAGTCCGTTGAAAACTACCTACGTTTTCAACGGCCGACGCAAGGCGTCTTGTCCCGGCACGTTCGGCGCCATTTTTGGCGGGTATTCAGCGGCGCTATGGCAGGCCATCCAGCCGGCTCATGGGCCGGCTTGTAAGCTACGCGGCAGGCGGGCATTCACTCTTTCGGTTGACAGGGCAAATCCCTCTTTCGTGCGCTTATCCGCAGGGATGCTGCTGGGTAACTTGAGGGCTCAACACGAAACCATGCTTTCCAGGAGAGCCGCATGACAACAAAAACAAGGCATGCAAGCTTCCAGCCGTGCGCGCTGGCAATTGCCGTCGCTCTGGGCTGTGTCGCGCCGGTCCAGGCGATTACTTTTAATGTTGGCGAGCTCGAAGCTCAGTTTGATTCTGCGTTGTCGGTCGGCGCCAGTTGGTCGGTGCGTGGCGCCGATCCGGATTTCATCTCCACCGCCAGCGGCGGCAAAGCCTCCTCGCGGACTTCGGACGACGGCCGCTTGAACTTCAAGAAAGGCGAGACCTTCTCGAAGATCTTCAAGGGCATCCACGACCTCCAGCTGACCTACGGCGACACCGGTGTGTTCATCCGCGGCAAGTACTGGTACGACTTCGAGACCAAGGACGAGAGTCGCTTGTTCTACGACATCGACGACCACAACCGCAAGGAGGCTGCGCAGGCCTCCGGCGCGCAGATTCTCGATGCCTTCATCTACCACAACTACAGCATCGGTGACCTGCCCGGCAGCGTGCGGGTCGGCAAGCAGGTGGTCAGCTGGGGCGAGAGCACCTTCATCCAGAATTCGATCAACTCGATCAACCCGGTCGACGTCGCCGCTTTCCGCCGTCCCGGTGCGGAGATCAAGGAAGGCCTGATCCCGGTCAACATGCTCTACCTGTCGCAGAGCCTGAGCGACTCGCTGAGCATGGAGGCCTTCTACCAGCTGGAGTGGGACCAGACCGTCATCGACAACTGCGGTACCTTCTTCTCCACCACCGATGTGGTCGGCGATGGTTGCGAGGATCGCCTGACCGTGTTCGGCCCGGACCTGCCGCCGGGCGAGTCGACCAACTCCTTCGTCGACAACGCCTACATTCCGCGCGCCGGCGATCGCGATGCCCGCGACAGCGGCCAGTACGGCCTGGCCTTACGCTGGTTCGCCGAGGCGCTGAACGACACCGAGTTCGGCCTCTATGCGCTTAACTATCACAGCCGCGGCCCGGTATTCAGCAGCATCCGCACCACCACGCCGAACTTCGTCAGTTTCATCCCGGGAGCGCCGAACGCGCGCTACTTCATCGAGTACCCGGAAGACATCCGCCTCTACGGCCTGAGTTTCCAGACCAACGTCGGCGGCACCGCGTTGTCCGGTGAAGTCAGCTACCGGCCGAACATGCCGATGCAGATCAACTCCACCGATGTCTCCTTCGCCGCCCTCGGCCTGCCGTTCAACCCGATATTCGAGAGCGGTCACGCGCAGAACGTCGCCAGCGGCGATATCCACGGCTACGAGCGCAAGCCCTTCACCCAGGCCCAGGTCACCGCGATCCAGTTCATCGACCGGGTGCTCGGCGCCAGCCGCCTGACCCTGATCGGCGAGGTCGGCTACAACCACATTGGCGGCATCAAGGACGATCCCAGCGAGCTGCGCTTCGGCCGTGATCCGATCTTCGGCGCCGGCGAGTTCAGCGTGCCCGGTGTGTGTGGCGCATTCAACGCCGCCAACCCGGATGAGTGCCAGGGCGACGGCTTCTATACCAGCAGTTCCTGGGGTTACCGCGCGCGCGCCAGCGCCGAATACAGCAACGTGATCGCCGGCATCAACCTGACCCCGAGTGTCGCCTGGTCGCATGACGTCGACGGTTATGGGCCAAACTTCAATGAAGGCAGCAAGGCCATCAGTCTTGGCCTCAGTGCCGACTACCAGAACACCTATAATGCCAGTCTCAGCTACACCGATTTCTTCGGCGGCGACTACAACACCATCACCGACCGAGACTTCGTTGCCCTGAGTTTCGGTGCGACCTTCTGATCAACCACGCGCAAAGGATCCGTACATGATGAAAACTACAAGAATCCTGCAAACCGGTGCGCTGGCCCTGAGCTTGCTGGCTAGCAGTGTGATGGCCGCCGTCTCCGAACAAGAGGCGGCGCAACTGGGCACTACCCTGACCCCGATAGGCGCGGAAAAGGCCGGCAACGCCGATGGCAGCATCCCGGCCTGGACCGGCGGCCTGCCGACCAACGCCGGCGCGGTCGACGACAAGGGCTTCCTCGCCGACCCCTTCGCCGGCGAGCAGCCGTTGTTCACCATTACCGCCGCCAATGCCGCGCAGTACCAGGACAAGTTGTCTCCCGGGCAAATGGCGATGTTCAAGCGCTATGCCGACAGCTACAAGATCCCGGTCTACCCGACCCACCGCAGCGCCGCACTGCCCGATGAAATCTATGCCGCGGCGAAACGCAGTGCCCTGAATACCACCACCGTGGACGGCGGTAACGGCCTGCAGAACTTCAGTGACAGCCGCTACTATGCCTTCCCGATTCCCAAGACCGGGGTCGAGGTCGTGTGGAACCACATCACCCGCTATCGCGGCGGTAACCTCAAGCGCTATATCACCCAGGCGACCCCGCAGACCAACGGCTCATACAGCATTGTCAAATTCGAGGACGAAATCGCCTTCCCCTCCGACATGCCCGATATCGACCCGGCCAAGGCGAGCAACATCCTGCTGTACTTCAAGCAGCGGGTGACCGCACCTTCGCGCCTGGCCGGCAACGTCCTGCTGGTCCACGAGACCATCGACCAGGTCAAGGAACCGCGCCTGGCGTGGATCTACAACGCCGGCCAGCGCCGCGTGCGCCGCGCCCCGCAGGTGGCCTATGACGGTCCGGGCACCGCCGCCGATGGCATGCGTACCGCGGATAACTTCGATCTGTTCTCCGGCGCACCGGATCGTTACGACTGGAAACTGGTCGGCAAGAAGGAAATGTACATCCCCTACAACAGCTACAAGCTGGATTCGCCCAAGCTGTCCTACGATGACGTGATCAAGGCCGGCCACATCAACCAGGACCTGACCCGTTACGAGCTGCACCGGGTCTGGGAGGTGGAGGCCACTCTGAAGTCCGGCGAGCGCCACATCTACGCCAAACGCCACATGTACTTCGACGAGGACAGCTGGCAGCTGGCCCTGGTCGACCACTATGACGGTCGTGGCCAGTTGTGGCGCGTCGCCGAGGGGCACGCGCAGCATTACTATCACCAACAGGTGCCGGCTTACACCCTGGAAGCCCTCTACGACATCGTCGCCGGCCGTTACCTGGCTCTGGGCATGAAGAACGAGGAGAAATCCGCCTTCGCCTTCGGCTTCAAGGCCAGTGCCGCCGATTACACCCCCGGTGCCCTGCGCAGCTCCGGCGTGCGGTAACAGGCCGGCAGAGTCATCGCTCCTGCATAATTGGGCGGCCTTAGGGCCGCCTTTTTTTTATCGTCAACTATTAACTATGCTGATACAGCTACTGCATCCCTGAGTTCGGGTCTAGTCTCTTGAGCACTGCTCCCCATACAAAATCAACACGAGCCGTCATGACCGCCTACGCGCCATCTCCGCCCATCGCATTGTCGTCCTGCACCAAGAGCCTGCTGCCGCGGCAACCGCCGGGGCATGTCAAGCGTGAGCAGCTGCAGCGCCGCTTGCTCGCCCAGGATTGTCGCTTGCGTTTGCTGGTCGCCCCGGCAGGGTTCGGCAAGACGGTGCTGCTCGCCGACTGCGCCCGCGAATGTCCGCCCGAATACTCGCCGCTGTGGCTCAACTGCGCAGGCCAGCTGGCCTCGCCAGCGGCATTCTGCCGGATACTGGCCAGCGCCCTGGACTATCCGCCGAGCCTGAGCGAAGCCGAACTCTTGACTGCCCTGCAGCAGGAACACCGCGCGCTGTGGATCATGCTCAACGACTATCCGCGCGAACCCGATGGCGAACTCGATGCCTGCCTCGATCGTCTGCTCTGCGCTTCGCCGGCCAACCTCTGCTGGTGGCTAGGCAGCCGACGGCGCCCGCTATGCAACTTGCCGCGTCTGCTGCTGGAGGGCGAGTTGTTCGAGCTGGGCGGCGCGGAGCTGGCCTTCAGCCCGGGCGAGATTGCTGTCTGGTTAGCGCACGTGGATACGCTAGGCGCCAGCCGCGCGGACAACCTGTTCGCCCTGACTCGCGGCTGGCCGGCGGCCCTGCGCCTGCTGGCCGCCCACGGCGAGCGCGAGGGCTCGGGGCCGCCGCTGTGTGAGGAACACAACACGCTGCTGCGCGACTATATCGAGCATGAGGTGCTGCAGGGCCTGCCCGCCGAGCTGAACCACGCACTCTGCCAGTTGGCACAGATTCCGCGGTTCAACGACGAACTCTGCGAGCACCTGCTGGGCGTGGGCGAGGGCGCGGCCTGGCTGCAGGCGTTGCGCGCACGCGGCCTGTTCATCAATGAAGTGGAGGGGGCGGCGGACTGGCTCGAGCTCTTCCCGCCGCTGGCTCATCTGCTGCAGCAGCGGACCAAGGCCGCGCCTTGCACCGGCCTGCACCTTCAGGCCAGCCAGTGGTTCGCCGCCCGCGGCGAAGTGCGCGAGGCGGTGGAGCATGCGCTCAAGGGGGGGCAGCCGGAAGTCGCGGCCAGTTTTCTCGAACGCTTCGCCGAAGAGCGCCTGCTCCAGGGCCAGGATCTGGCG
>NZ_JBFIIG010000099.1:0-15894 GCF_041601375.1 Pseudomonas sp.
GAGCGTGCGCCTGCTGGAGGCGGGCAACCTGCAAATCCGCGTGCAGGACGACGGCGAAGGCATCGCGGCGGAAAACCTCTCCCGGGTCTTTGCCCACGGTTTCACCACCCGCAAGGACGGCCACGGTTTCGGCCTGCACAGCTGCGCATTGGCGGCCATGGAGATGGAGGCCACCCTGACCGCCCATAGCGATGGACCGGGCCAGGGCGCCGTCTTCGTCCTGGAGCTGCCCGCCCGGGCCGTACCGGCAGGTCATGAGACAACCCCTGCCGCGCGCGCCGATGCGCCATAATGACCCGGCCGATGCGTTTTGCCACAAGGAGTGTCTGATGGAGCAGCTGAGTTGCATACGCCAAGCGCAGTCTTGCGCCACCGACGCGCAACAGGCCGTGCAGGAATTCCATGCCGGGGTGGTGCAACCCGACATGGCGCTGGTGGTCTTCTTCTGCTCCAGCGAGTACGACCTGGACGTGCTCGGCGGCGAAATGCAGCGTCTGTTCGCCGGGGTGCAAGTCGTCGGCTGCACCACGGCCGGAGAAATCGGGCCGGCCGGTTGCCTGGAACACAGCCTGACCGGGGCAAGCTTTGCGGCGAGTCATTTCAGCGCTGTCAGCGGCCATCTTGCGCATCTGCAGCAATTCGATGCCGACGCGGGCCAGGCCTTCGCCCAGGGCCTGCTGCAAGAGCTGCACGCCCAGGCGCCGCACAGCGACACGGACAACGGCTTCGCCTTGCTGCTGGTCGATGGTTTGTCGCGGCGGGAGGAACCGGTAACCCGGGCATTCCAACGCGCGCTGGGCAAGCTCCCATTGATCGGCGGTTCGGCGGGTGATGGCATGCAGTTTGTAAAGACCCATGTCTATTGGCAGGGCCGATTTTGTTCCGACAGTGCCATCCTGCTTCTGCTGACCTCGCGCCTGCCCTTCCGGATATTCAAAACCCAGCATTTCGTTACCACGGACCAACGCCTGGTTGTCACCGAAGCCGATGCCGCTGCCCGCGTCGTCCAGGAAATCAATGGACTGCCGGCGAGCCAGGAATACGCGCGAATGCTCGGCATCGATGTCTGCGATCTCGCCCCCGCGCGTTTCGCAGCCTGGCCGCTGGTACTGACGATCGGCGGCACGACCTACGTGCGCGCCGTCCAGAAAGCCAACCCGGATGGCAGCCTGACGTTCTTCTGCGCCATCGAAAACGGGCTGGTACTGCGGCTGGCACAGGGCGCGAACCTCCTGCAGAACCTGGAGCAGACTTTTGCCGGGATACGGGCCGAGATCGGCCCGCCACTGCTCGTCCTCGCCTGTGATTGCATGGGACGCAAACTGGAAATTGCCCAGAGCCCCGACAAACAGCGCATCGGCGAAGTCCTGTTGCAGAACAACAGCGTCGGCTTCAACACCTACGGCGAACAGTTCCGTGGCGTACATGTCAATCAGACGCTGGTCGGCATAGCGATAGGCCCGCAAGCCCTGGAGACCAACGATGCCTGAGTCAGCCGCGTGCCGCGAACCAACAGCCGAGCAAGCCGCAGAGCGCGAAATCGTCCGGCTCAACAAGATCATCCGCGCCCTGATGGACCGTGCCGAACGCAGCGCCAATGCCCAGGGCTCGGATTTCGACCTGTTCCAGACCACCATCATGCTGGAAGAGCAGGTACTCAGCCGCACGGCGGAGTTGCAAGCGGCCCTGGGCGACAACGAGAACATCACCCACGAACTGCGCCAGACCCAGAGCCGCCTGGTGGCCACGGCGCGCCAGGCCGGCATGGCCGAAATCGCCACCAACGTGCTGCATAACGTCGGCAACGTGCTCAACAGCGTCAACGTCTCCGCCGAGCTGGTCAGCCGCAAGGTGCGCGCCTCCAAGGCCCAGGGGCTGGCCAAGGCGGTCCGGCTGATCAACGAGCATTCCGCCGACCTCGGCGACTTCCTCAGCCACGACGCCAAGGGCAAGCTGCTGCCGGCTTACCTGAACCAGTTGGTCGAGGCCATCGCCGCCGAGCAGCAGGGCATAGTCGAAGAACTCGAGCACCTGACCAGGAGCATTGGCCACATCAAGGAGATAGTCGCCACCCAGCAGTCCTATGCGGGGGCGTCGAGCATGATCGAACCGGTCCGGCTCGCCGACTTGCTGGAGGATGCCCTGCGCATCCACGCCGAGGCGCTTAACCGCCAGCGGATCAGCGTGATCAAGGCGTTCGCCGCAACGCCGCCGCTGTTACTCGACAAGCATCGGCTGCTGCTGATCCTGGTCAACCTGATCAGCAACGCCAAGGATGCGTTATCGGTCCCGGCTAACCAGTCGCCAACCCTGACCCTGAGCGTACGACTGCTGGACGAGACCACTGTGCAGATCCGTGTGCAGGACGATGGCGAAGGCATCGCGGCGGAGAACCTCACCCGGATCTTTGCCCACGGTTTCACCACCCGCAAGGACGGCCACGGTTTCGGCCTGCACAGTTGCGCGCTGGCGGCCATGGAAATGGGCGGCAGCCTGACGGCCCACAGCGACGGCCCGGATCGAGGGGCGACCTTCACGCTCGAATTACCCATTGCAGCCACACTGGATAGCCTATGAGTACGCTGCATAACCGACGCATCCTGCTGATCGACGATACGCCCTCGATCCATGAGGACTTCCGCAAGATCCTCCTGCTGGATACCCGGACGGAGGCCGAACTGGATGCGGTCGAGGCGGCGCTGTTCGGCGAGGAGCTCAAGGCCGGCGCCCCGCAATTCGAACTCGATTCGGCCTACCAGGGCCAGGAAGGCCTGGCCAAGGTCTGCGCGTCCATGCGGGCCAACCGCCCCTACGCCCTGGCCTTCGTCGACATGCGCATGCCGCTGGGCTGGGACGGCGTCGAGACCATCGAACAACTCTGGCAAGAAGATCCGCGCCTGCAGATAGTGATCTGTACCGCATACGCCGACTACTCCTGGGAAGAGGTTCTCGACCGCCTCGACAGCCGCGATCGGCTGCTGATCCTGAAGAAGCCCTTCGACAATATCGAGGTCTGCCAACTGGCCAATGCGCTAACGGCCAAGTGGGAAATGACCCAGCAGGCGGCCCTGCAGATGAGCGACCTGGAGGCCAAGGTCGTCGAGCGAACCCACGAGATCAGGCAAGCCAGCGAAGCGCTGCAGGTGGAAATCCTCGAACGCAAACAGCTGCAGAGCCAGCTGCTGCAAGCCGAGAAACTGGCCTCCATCGGCCAACTGGCGGCGGGCGTCGCGCACGAGATCAATAACCCGATCGGCTATATCTCCTCCAATTTCTGCACGCTCGAGGGTTATTACGCGGGGCTGCTGGAGATGCTGAGTGCATACGAGGCCGTGGAGCAGACCGTGGGTTCACCGGAGGTGGTGGCCAAGCTGCAGAGCCTGCGCGAACGCCTGGAGCTCGACTTCCTCAAGGAGGACATCCCGCAGCTGATGCGCGAATCCAGGCAGGGCATCGCCCGGGTGCGCCAGATCGTCCAGGACCTGAAGGACTTCTCGCGGATCGACTCGAACCAGGAATGGCAGTGGGCCAACCTGGAAGAAGGCATCGACTCGACCCTCAACATCGTCGCCAACGAGATCAAGTACAAGGCCGATGTGCTCAAGCAATACGCGGGCATCGGCGAGATCGAATGCCTGCCTGCGCAACTCAACCAGGTCGTCCTCAACCTGCTGGTCAACGCCGCCCAGGCGATGGGGCCCGAGCGGGGTACGATCAGCATTCGTACCGGTACGGCGACCGAGCGGGTCTGGATAGAGGTGGCGGATAGCGGCCAGGGCATTGCCGCGCAAGTCCTGCCGCGGATCTTCGAGCCCTTCTTCACCACCAAGCCCATCGGCCAGGGCACCGGACTGGGCCTGTCGCTTTCCTACGGCATCGTGCAGAAGCATAACGGCACGCTCAGCGTGGACAGCGCAGTGGGCCTGGGCAGCACCTTCCGCATCGAACTGCCGGTACGCCAGCCCGCGCGGTCCAAATGAGCGCCGGCGCTCGCGACTCAATAGCCTGCGAGCGCCAGACTGGGTAACCGATCACGCTTGGCGCTTCGCCCTCGTCAACAGTTTCGGGCATGCTAGTGCCTGGTATGGGAGGACAGCGCTCTGACTGCTGCCTGCCGTGCGCCGAGAGAGACCCAGGAGCCCGCATGCCCGCCTTTGCTGCAACCAACCAAGACCGCGCCCTTGAGCTCGGCGACCTGCTGCGCGAGCTGGTCGCCCAGGGCCGGGTCGACCAGGACAGCGCCGAGCAGTGCCTGGCGATCCGCCGCAGCGCGGTGAACAATCAGCAGCATCCGCTGGAGTTTCTCGCCGCCCAGCAGGTCGACGACCTCAGCCGTCCGGGCAACAAGCTCGATCTGGAAAGCCTCACCCTCTGGCTGGCGCAGTTCGCCGGCCAGCCCTACCTGCGCATCGACCCGCTGAAGATCGACGTCGCCGCCATCACCCCGCTGATGTCCTACGCCTTCGCCCAACGGCACAAGATCCTCGCCGTGGCGGTAGGCCCCGATGCGGTGACCATCGCCAGCGCGCAACCGCTGATGCGCAGCTGGGAAGCCAACCTGACCCACGTGCTCAAGCGCCCGATCAAGCGCGTGGTGGCCAATCCGGCGGACATCCAGCGCCTGACCGTGGAGTTCTACCGCCTGGCCAAGTCGGTCAGCGGCGCCAGCGCCGGCGACAGCAAGATCAGCGGGGTCGGCAACTTCGAGCAGCTGCTCAACCTCGGTGCCCAGGATCAGGAACCGGACGCCAACGACGCGCATATCGTCAACATCGTCGACTGGCTGTTCCAGTACGCCTTCCAGCAGCGCGCCAGCGATATCCACATCGAGCCGCGCCGCGAGCAGGGCAGCGTGCGCTTTCGCATCGACGGCGTGCTGCACACCGTCTATCAGCTGCCACCGCAGGTGACCATGGCGGTGGTCAGCCGCCTGAAGAGCCTGGGCCGGATGAACGTCGCGGAAAAGCGCAAACCCCAGGACGGCCGGGTCAAGACCAAGATTCCGGATGGCGGCGAAGTCGAACTGCGCCTGTCGACCCTGCCCACCGCCTTCGGCGAAAAACTCGTGATGCGCATCTTCGACCCGGAAGTGCTGCTGAAAAGCTTCGACCAGCTGGGTTTCTCGCCGGACGACATGAAGCGCTGGGCAGACATGACTCGCCAGCCCAACGGCATCATTCTGGTCACCGGCCCCACCGGCTCGGGCAAGACCACCACCCTCTACACCACGCTCAAGCAACTGGCGACCTCCGAGGTCAACGTCTGCACCATCGAAGACCCGATCGAGATGATCGAAGGCGCCTTCAACCAGATGCAGGTGCAGCACAACATCGACCTGAGCTTCGCCAGCGGCGTGCGCGCGCTGATGCGCCAGGATCCGGACATCATCATGATCGGCGAGATCCGCGACCTGGAAACCGCCGAGATGGCGATCCAGGCCGCGCTCACCGGCCACCTGGTGCTGTCCACCCTGCACACCAACGACGCGCCCAGCGCCATCACCCGCCTGCTCGAACTGGGCGTGCCGCATTACCTGCTCAAGGCCACACTGCTCGGGGTCATGGCCCAGCGCCTGGTGCGCACCCTGTGCCCGCACTGCAAGGCGCCGCATGAGCTCGGCGAAGACGACTGGCAGAGCCTGACCAAACCCTGGAACGCGCCGCTGCCGACCGCTGCGCACAAGGCCGTGGGTTGCCTGGAGTGTCGTGATACCGGCTACCGCGGGCGCGCCGGGGTCTACGAAATCATGCAGCTCAACGATGCGATCAAACCGCTGATCAACGCCGACACCGACCTCAGCGCCCTGCGCCGCCATGCCTTCAAGGAAGGCATGCGCAGCTTGCGGCTGTCCGGCGCGCAAAAGGTCGCCGCGGGTCTGACCACCATCGAGGAAGTGCTGCGGGTCACGCCGCAGAGCGAACAGCGCTGAGAGACAGGCACAATGCCAGTGTTCGGCTGGCCGCGCACAGGGCATGACCGGCCTTAGCGAGGGACTGTCCGTGGCCCGACAGTTCTGGCTGAGGCAGTTTGTTGCGCCCTGTTGAGGCGGGAGACCGCCCGCGAACAGTGGCGCTATTCCACGAAAAATAGCGCCAAAATGACCAAATCCGGCTTTTGCGCAGCACCACAGTGTTAAATCCGACAGGCTGCTAGACTAGCGGCAAAATGACCGAGGCCTCCATGAGCGCGAGCCCACCCCGCCTGCACTGGCCCACCTGGTGTGCCTGGCTATTGCTGTGCCTGTCACCCCATGCCCTGGCCTGGGCCGACGTCGACGAGCAGACGCAATCCCTTGGCCTGCACCTCAGCCTGCTCGACAGCGCCGAACCGATCAGCCTTGAGGCCGCCATTGTGGCTCGTGAGGCCGGCGAGTTCCGCCCCTCGCAGCAGCGGGTGCCACGCTTCGGCATCGGCACTGCGCCACACTGGATCTACCTGCCGCTGCACAATCCCACGGCACAGCCGCTCAAACGCACCCTGCAACTGGGCAAAGCCTGGATTGACCAAATGGACGTCTACCTGCTCGGCGATGGCCAGCTCCTGCAGCAACTGCATGCCGGTGATGGCCAGTTGCAACGCCTACAGGCCGCTCCTGGGATGGGATATCTGCTGGAACTTGAGCTGCCGCCGGGGGACTCTGAACTCTATGCACAGGTCTACACTGCAGATCCCCTGATCCTGCCTGTACGCCTGCTTAGCGCTAGCGACCTGCAGCAGGCGCAAACGGCCACCCAGTACAGCTACGGCGCCCTGTACGGATTCCTGCTGGCGCTATTGGCCTACAACCTGATGCTCTATGCCGGCCTCAAGGATCGCAACAACCTCAACTACTCGATCTACCTCGGCGCCTTCATCCTGCTCAACCTGTCCTACACCGGCCATGCCGGCGCCTGGCTTTGGCCGGACTCGCTGTTCCTCAAGCGCTATGTCAACCCGGCCCTGATGACCGCAACAGCCTGGCTTGGCCTGCACTTCGCCCGTCATTTTCTAGCGCTGGACACCCATACACCTCGCCTGGCTCGCGCGGTCAAGCACGGTGCCTCTGCCGCGTTGCTGATCCTCGCGCTCTGCGCCAGCCTGGACTGGCATGCCCAGGCCCTCTGGGTGGCCTTCTTCAGCGTGCTCGTCTACAGCCTGCTGATGGTGCTACTGGGCTTGGTCAGCCTGAGACGCGGCCAGGTGGCGGCGCGCTATTTTCTCGCCGCCACCTTGTTCGGCATGCTCGGCACCGCCCTGACCGACCTCAGCGTATGGGGCATGATCCCCTTCACCACCCTGACCTACCGCGCGGTGGAAATCGGCATTCTGCTGGAAGCCACCCTGCTGGCCCTGGCCCTGGCCTATCAGATGCGCCGGCACCAGCGGGCACGCCTTGAGGCGGAAAACCTTGCCCGCATCGAACCACTGACAGGCCTTCTCAACCGCAGGGCCTTCCTCGAACAGGGTAATAGCCTGTGGAGCCAGGCCATTCGCCATGGCCAGCCACTGGCGCTGATCATGCTCGACCTCGATCACTTCAAGGCCATCAATGACCAGCATGGCCATGACATGGGCGACCACTACCTGATCAACACTGCCCGCCTGATCAGCGAGCAATGCCGCGCGGGCGATCTGCTGGCCCGCTGGGGGGGCGAGGAATTTCTGCTGCTTCTGCCACACACCTGCCTGGAGGAGGCACTGCTACTGGCCGAGCGCCTGCGTCAGGCGATCGCCACCCTGACGCCCGGCCCAGTAGCCCTGAGCGCCAGCTTGGGCGTGGTTGCACGCGGGCAACAGATGCAACTGGAGCACTTGATCAACGCCGCAGACGAGCGCCTCTACCAGGCCAAGCAGAACGGCCGCAACCGCATCTGCGGGCCACTAGCCGAGTGCTGCTGAGCCTTGCGCGCGCAGTCAACGCAAGCTGGCGAGCTGGGCCGACTTGCAGTTGAGGTAGGCCGAGCCCTGCAGCCAGTCTTGGTCCGGGTACCAGGCGAAGATGAACTGGCCACCCTTGAGCTGGTCGACCACCATCCGCGCCACTTGCGGACGCACCGCCGGGCAACCGAGGCTGCGGCCGATCCGGCCCTGAGTCTTTGCCAGGCGCGGGTCGACATAGCTGGCGGCGTGGATGACGATGGCGCGCTCGCGGGCACGGTCGTTCACCCCGGGTTCGAGCCCGTCCATGCGCAACGAGTAACCGTGCTTGCCGCTGTAGCTCTCCGCCGCACGGAACAGACCCAGGCTGGACTGATGACTGTCCTGGGTGTTGGAAAAGCGCGTGGCCAGATTCTCGCCAGACATCCGCCCGTGGGCGACCAGGTCGTTCAGCAGCAGGCGTTGATGCTGCAGATCGAAGATCCACAACCGCCGCGCCGTGGACGGCTGCGCATAGTCGATCACCGCCAGGCGCTGCGCCGGTTCGGCACCATGCTTGAGCGCACACTGCATGGCCGCCAGCGCATGCTCGAGGACCTGGCGATCGAGCCCGGGGGCTACGCGCGTCAGGCTGTCGAACAGCGGTGGCGGGGCGGATGCCGCCGCCAGCCAGGGCGACGCCAGCAGGCACAACCCGGTCAGGGTGAGGCCGAATCGGCGGAGTGATTTGATCATGGGCAGGAAGCTCCTGTGTACACTGCGGCGAACATTCGGCGAGCGCTTGTTTCAATCGCCTCGGGCGTAATACGAGCCGCCGACGACCACCCCACTCGACGGCATAGAGCAATCACGGAACTGGCGAATCATGGACTGCAAGGCGCGATTGTACAAAAAAACCGCACATTACCTGACCGCCGGCTGTCTGCTGGCGCTCACGGCCCAGGCCTACGGCGTCGACGACGGCGCTAGCCAGGCGATCCGCCAGAGCTTCACCGCCCCCCCGTGCCTGCGCCTCGACGCTCGCGGCTGCCGAGCTGCAGAGCTCCGGTTTGCTCCACGAATTCTATGCACAAGAGGCATTCCTCCCGCTCTGGCAAGAGCCTAGCCGGCGCGTGGCGCTGCTGCACGAACTGGAGCAACTGGCCGACGACAGCCTCGACCCGAGCGAGTATCGGCTCGACAACCTGCGCGCCCCGCTGCCGAAAGATCTCCAGCAGCGCGCCTGCGCCGACCTGCTGATCAGCCACAGTTACCTGCAAGCCCTGCAGCATCTGGCGCACGGGCGGGTGGCGCAAGAACCGATCGAGCCCTTCTGGCGGGCCCCCGACAGCCTCAGCCCGACACCTCGCCCCAGCGTGCTCAGCCTGGCCCGGCAGGGGCTCGACGACCTGCCGGCCGCCTTCGCCGCGGCGCGTCCAGCTCTGCGCCAGTATAAGGCGCTGCGCCAAGCCTACGCCGAGCGCCGACGCCTGCCACTCAACGAGTGGACGCCGCTTCCCAGTGGTCGCCTGCTGCGCCCGGACATGCGCGATGCGCGCGTTCCCCTGCTGGTCGCCCGCCTGGCCGCGGAAGGCTATATAGATGAACGACCCGCCAGCGACCACTATGACGCCATACTCGTGGCTGCGGTGGAGCACTTCCAGACCCGCCATGGCCTGCAGGCCGACGCGGTAATCGGCCCGGACAGCCTGACCGCCCTGAATACCAGTGCGGCCGCACGCCTGGAGCAACTGCGGGTCAACCTCGAGCGCTGGCGCTGGCTGGCCGGCGACATCGAGGCCGAAACCCTGCTGGTGGATATCGCCGGCGGCCAGCTCAGCTATTACCGCGACCATCAGTTGCTGTGGCAGGGCCGCGCCCAGGTCGGCCGGCCGGCACGCCAGACACCACAGCTCAAGTCACTGGTCAGCCGCCTGACCCTCAACCCCACCTGGACCGTGCCGCCGACCATCCTGCGCGAGGACAAGCTGCCGCAGATCCGCCGCGACCTCGGCTATCTGCAGCGCCAGCAGTTGCGCGTGCTCGACCGCGACGGCACGCCGCTCGACCCGGCCAAGGTCGACTGGCAGAAGCCCGGGGCGATCATCCTGCGCCAGGATGCCGGGCCGAATAACCCCCTCGGGCAATTGGTCATCCGCTTTGCCAACCCGTTTTCCGTGTACCTGCACGACACCCCCAGCCAGCACCTGTTCGGCAAGTCGCCGCGCGCCTTCAGCTCCGGTTGCGTGCACATAGAAGGCATCGTCGAACTGCTCGACACCCTGCTGCCGGCCGCTGACTGTGCCGAGATCGCACGCCTGCTGGCCAGCGGCAAAACCACAGAATTCCCGATGCGCGAGCGCCTGCCGATCATCCTCGCCTACTGGACCGCCACGGTCGACGCCGACGGCGAGCTGATCCTGCGCAACGACCTCTATGCACGGGATCGAAAATTGCTCGCCGCCCTGCAGCGCAACACCTACTGATTCACAAGTCCGCCTGGCACCCGGGCAAAACGCCAGCTATAGGCATACAATCGCCCGTTGTCTTACAAGCCCCCGCAAGGAAATACGCCTCATGGAAATCGGCAGCGTCATCATTCTCTTCGTCGGCCTAGCCCTGGCCGTGGTCTTTATGGGTTTCAAAGTGGTGCCTCAGGGCTCCCAGTGGACGGTCGAGCGCTTCGGCCGCTACACCAACACCCTGACCCCGGGCCTGAACATCATCGTGCCGGTGATGGACCGCATCGGCCACAAGCTCAGCGTCATGGAAACCGTGCTGGATATTCCGCCGCAGGAGGTGATCACCGCCGACAATGCCACCGTGCAGATCGATGCCGTGTGCTTCTTCCAGGTGATCAACGCCGCCCAGGCCGCTTATGAGGTGAACAACCTCAACCATGCGATCCGCAATCTGCTGCAGACCAATATCCGCACCGTGCTCGGCTCCCTGGAGCTGGACGCCATGCTCAGCCAGCGCGACGCGATCAACGAGAAGCTGCTGAAGACGGTCGACGAAGCCACGGCCCCCTGGGGCATCAAGATCACCCGCATCGAAATCAAGGACATCAGCCCGCCCGCCGACCTGATGGCGGCCATGTCCGGACAGATGAAGGCCGAACGCATCAAGCGCGCGCAGATCCTCGAGGCCGAAGGCCAGCGTCAGGCCGCCATTCTCACCGCCGAAGGCAAGAAACAGGCGCAGATCCTCGAAGCCGAGGGGCAGCGCCAGGCCGCCTTCCTCGAAGCCGAAGCCCGCGAACGCGCCGCCGGCGCCGAAGCCGAAGCCACCCGGGTGGTCTCTGAGGCAATTGCCAGCGGCAACGTGCAGGCGATCAACTACTTCGTCGCGCAGAAATACATCGACGCCCTCGGTCAGTTGGCCAGCGCCGACAACAGCAAGGTGATCCTCATGCCGCTGGAGGCCAGTCAGGTGATCGGCGCGGTCAGCGGTATCGGTGAAATCGTCAAGGCCACCTTCGGTAATAAGCAGGGTTAAGCGCGATGTGGGACTACTTGCAGCACCTGTCGCACTGGAACTGGCTGGCCCTCGGCACCCTGCTGCTGATCCTCGAGGTGTTCGGCGCCGGCGGTTACCTGCTGTGGATCGGCATCGCCGCCGCGAGCGTAGGCGTGTTGACCTACCTGGTCCCGGAGCTGCCCTGGGCCGTGCAATTCATCCTGTTCGGCGCCCTCTCGGTGCTTACTGCGGTGTACTGGTGGCGCCGCCAGCGCACCGCGGCCAAGCCCTCGGATCAACCGGGGCTGAACCGTCGCGGCAGCGAACTGGTGGGCCGCCAGTTCGTCCTCCATGAAGCCATCAGCGCGGGCCACGGCAAGATCAAGGCCGGCGACACCCTGTGGCTGGTCAGCGGCCCGGACCTGCCGGTCGGCAGCAAGGTCAAGGTGATTGGCCAGGACGGCGTGCTGCTGAAAGTCGAAGCTGGCGAGTGAGCGCTGTGCATCTCGCACCACTTGCGGTGGCGCAGGATGGCGCAGCTCTCGACCTGCTCGACCGGGCCTTTGCCGGCGACCCGACTCTCGGTTGGTACCTGTTCGCCGAGCGCCCGGGCTTTGCCCAACGCCGCCGCGCCTATCTGGCGGCGTATCAACGCTTTCACCGTGTCAACCGCATGCCGATCCTCGCCGCCTGGCAGGCCGAACAGCTGGTCGGCGCCGCTTATTTCAGCCTGACCGGACAGCATCCCAGCGCCAGCAGCCTGGAGGAGATCGGCCGGGCGATCCGCCAGCAGTGCGGCACCGACTGCCTGGCCCGGCTCGACCAGTTGCTCGAGGCCTTCGAACAGCAGCTGAACCACCGCGACAGCGCGCGCATCGAGTTCATCGCCGTGGCGCCCGCCCAGCAAGGCGGGGGCATCGGCAGCAGGCTGCTGAGCCAGACCCTGGCCCAACTGCGCCAGCAGGGCTGCCAGCGTGTCGCCCTGGAAACCGGCGAGCCGCGCAACCTGGCGCTGTATCGGCGCCACGGTTTTGCCCAGAGCAGCCACCTGCAGCTGCCGGGCCTGCAGCAGTACTACCTGCAAGCGGATTGCTAGACCGGATGGGTTAGGCACTCGCAAATTGACCTGCTGTCCGCAGAATAAACGCGCCGTAACCCATCATCGATACTCACCCTGCCCGCGGGTACAGGCATAAACCGCCCGATGGGTATCGCTGCGCTCAACGCCATCCTACGGAGGACGAGTTGCGCCGGTATTTGTGGCGACCCCCGCTATGGCTCCCACGCAGAACGGCGCACCCTCCCCGCACCTGGCACGTCCGCCCTTGATCGGCCTGACTGAACCCCTGGCAGCAAGTTGGACTCTTAATACATAGGCAAACCTTGCGGAGTCACTCATATGCGCCGTTTCAGTCCATTGATGCTTACCGTCCTCATCGCCTTCACGGCCCCGACATTCGCTGACGATCTGGTGCGCGACATTCTCTCGTCCGGGGCGACCACCGCCTCGACTTACCTGACCTTCAAGGATGACAAGCTGATCGTGCCTGTCCGCGACGATGCCAGCAGCTATGTCGCCAGCGGTGGCGAAATCCGTGGGCCTTATCTGGAAGCCGCGCTGCACCGATTGCGCGCCGAGCATCCCGAGCTGCAGGCCAGCGACATGGAATTGGCCAGCGCCATCCTCGCCGCGGAACAGTAGCAGCAGGCCACCGGAAAACCAGCCGCGGCCAAGTGCAAGTCAGGCCCTGCCCAGCTCGCGGATGCTCTCGCGCAGGTGTTCGAAGTCGTGCCCGGACAAGCCGACATACTCCAGCACCAGCTGCTCGATGCTCTGCCACTCATGGTCCTCGGCCTGATTGCCCAGCACCCGGTGGCTTTCGCAGATGTGCTCGGCCATCTTCAGAATCGCCAACAGGGTCTTCAGCTGGGTATCGCGGTCGGAGTCGTCGCCGAAGATCGCCAGCGCATCGTGGTGGCTGGCAATCGCCTCGCACAGGTGCAGCGGCAGGTTCCACGATTTGGCGGTGAAATAACCGACCACCGCATGGTTGGTGTTGAGCAGGCGATTCTCGCTATCGACCACCCGCATCTCGCTGCCGGCACAGTAATAGGCCTCTTCCAGCACCGTCATGAAATCGGGGAAGCGCTTGACCATCAGCGGAATGCCGCAGTTGTGGAACAGCCCCAGGGTGTAGGCCTCGTCCGGCGACTGGTAGCCGATGTGCTTGGCCAGGGTCAGGCAGGCCATGGCCACATCCTGGGCACTGTCCCAGAACCGGTTGAGGGTGACGATGGTTTCGTCGCTGAGCTCGCCCTTGATCGACTGGGCATTGATCAGGTTGATCACCGTGTCGCAACCGAGCAGGTTGACCGCCTGCTGGATCGAGGCGATGCGGTTGGCCAGGCCGAAGAACGGCGAGTTGACGATCTTCAACAACGCCCCGGACAGGCCGGGATCCTGGCTGATCAGCTTGGCGATGGCCTTCAGGTCGGGATGGGGCATGACCTGCTCCATCTGCAGGTCGACCATGATCTGTGGCTGCGGCGGCACGCTGATGCCTTGCAGGGCCTGCTGAATCTGTTCGGCGGAGAGGGGCTGGGCCATGACGGCTCGACAAGGATGGCAGAAGGCCAGAGTGTAGCCGGATTGCCCCCCATCCGAGCAAGCAGCAAACACCTCGACCACAGGGAAAGCCCACCAGGCCCGCGCCTGCCCTCGGCGAAACGGCTATAATCGCGCTCTTTTTCCGGAGAGCCCCCATGTCCCTGCCCAGCCTGCGCCTGAAAGCCAACGCCGATCGACGCCTGCGCGCCGGCCATCTGTGGGTCTACAGCAACGAAATCGATGTTGCCGCCACGCCGCTGCACGGCTTCGCCGCAGGCGATCAGGCGATCCTCGAAGCGGCCGGCGGCAAGGCGCTGGGCGTGGTCGCGATGAGCCCGAACAACCTGATCTGCGCCCGCCTGCTGTCGCGCGACGTCAAGCACGTACTGGACAAGTCCCTGCTGGTGCACCGCATCAATGTCGCCCTGTCGCTGCGCCAGCGCCTGTTCGACCAGCCCTGCTACCGCCTGGTATTCGGCGACTCCGATCTGCTCCCAGGCCTGGTGGTGGATCGCTTCTTCGACATTCTGGTGGTGCAGCTGGCATCGGCCACCATGGAGCGCTGCAAGGACGAGGTGCTGGCCGCGCTGATCCAGGTGATCAAGCCGAGCGGCATCCTGCTCAAGAACGACTCCGCCGCACGCGACGCCGAAGGCCTGGAGCGCTATGTCGACACCGCCTTCGGCGTGGTGCCGGAATGGGTGGCGCTGGAAGAGAACGGGGTGAAGTTCGAGGCCCCGGTGATCGAGGGCCAGAAGACCGGCTGGTTCTTCGACCACCGCATGAACCGCGCCCGCCTGGCGCCCTATGTCAAGGGCAAGCGGGTGCTCGACCTGTTCAGCTATATCGGCGGCTGGGGCGTGCAGGCGGCGGCGTTCGGCGCCACTGAAGTCATGTGCGTGGACGCCTCGGCCTTCGCCCTCGACGGCGTCGAGCGCAACGCCGCACTCAACGGCCTGTCGGAACAGGTCGCCTGCATCGAAGGCGATGTCTTCGCCGCGCTCAAGGAGCTGAAGAGCGCCGAAGAACGCTTCGACGTGGTGATCGCCGATCCGCCCGCCTTCATCAAGCGCAAGAAGGACCTGAAGAACGGCGAAGCCGCCTACCGCCGCCTCAACGAGGCGGCCATGCGCCTGCTCAACAAGGACGGCATCCTGGTCAGCGCCTCCTGCTCCATGCACCTGCCGGAAGACGACCTGCAGAACATCCTGCTGACCAGCGCCCGCCACCTCGATCGCAACATCCAACTGCTCGAACGCGGCGCCCAGGGACCGGATCATCCGGTGCACCCGGCCATCGCCGAAACTCGCTACATCAAGTCGCTGACCTGCCGCCTGCTGCCCAACAGCTAGGCGGCTGCAGCGGCATCGCTCGCCTCAATGCAGGATCTGGGTCAGGAAGGCCTGCGCTCGCGGGCTCTTCGGCGCATTGAAGAAGGTCTCGGGCGGGCTGTCCTCGACGATGCGCCCGCCGTCGAGGAACAGCACGCGCTGCGCCACCTGGCGGGCGAAGCCCATCTCGTGGGTGACGCAGAGCATGGTCATGCCGCTGTCGGCCAGCTTGACCATCACATCCAGCACCTCGCTGACCATTTCCGGGTCCAGTGCCGAGGTCGGCTCGTCGAACAGCATGATCCGCGGCTGCATGCACAGCGCCCGGGCGATGGCCACGCGCTGCTGCTGACCGCCGGATAGCTGGCTGGGGTACTTGCCGGCCTGGCTTTCGATGCCGACCTTGGCCAGGTAGTGGCGCGCCCGCTCCTCGGCGGCCTGGCGGCTCAGGCCATGCACGCTGATCGGCGCCAGGCTGCAGTTGTCCAGCACGCTCATGTGCGGGAACAGGTTGAAATGCTGGAACACCATGCCGATCTCGCGGCGCACCCTGGCGGCCTGGGCGCTGTCCTTGGACAGGTCGCTGCCCTCGACCAGGATGCGCCCCTGTTCGGCGACTTCCAGCCGGTTGATGCAGCGGATCAGGGTCGACTTGCCCGA
>NZ_JBFIIG010000100.1:0-15710 GCF_041601375.1 Pseudomonas sp.
ATACCAAGACGGCAGAGGCAGGTACCTTTGCCGCACTACCTGCCATTGGTGCGGCAGGTGGCAACGCAGCGGCTGGCGCTTTCCTGGCTGCAACTTGCGGCCCAGTCCCTAACGCCTGTTATGCAGCAAACGCAGCGACCGCGGCGGCCATAGGTGCAGCATCGGGAGCTGGTCTGGCGCAAAGCACTGCACTGGGTAATGGCGAGTACTTCCTCAGCTACCCGGAAGATATCCAGCTCTATGGCCTGAGCTTCTCGACCGTGCTGCCCACCGGCACATCCTGGGGCGGTGAGGTCAGCTATCGGCCCAATGCGCCTATCCAGATCAACAGCACCGCGCTCAACCTGGCGCTGCTCAACCCGGCCAGCGGTGGTGGGGCTTCACCCACCATCGATACAGCTCCCGGTGCGGAAAACCAGGGTTATCGCCGCAAGGAGTTGACCCAGGTGCAAACCACCTTCACCCATTTCTTCGACCGGGTCCTGGGCGCCAGCCGTCTGACCCTGGTCGGTGAAGTCGGTGTCGCCCACGTCGGTGGCCTCGAGCGTCGTGAGGATCTGCAATACGGTCGCGATTCCATCTATGGTGCCTACAGCGCAAGCAACGACGACGGTTTCGTCACCACCACCTCCTGGGGTTATCGCGCTCGCGCCATTCTCGATTACTCGAACGCGATTGCCGGCATCAACCTCAAGCCGAGCCTGTCCTGGTCGCATGATGTGGATGGCTACGGCCCGAACGGCCTGTTCAACGAAGGTGCCAAGGCCGTCAGCCTGGGGTTGGATGCCGACTACCAGAACACTTACAACGCCAGCTTGGCCTACACCGACTTCTTCGGTGGCGACTACAACACGGCGATCGACCGCGACTTCGTTGCACTCAGCTTCGGTATGAACTTCTAAGCGGCCAGGAATTTTGAGGAAGACTCTGTATATGAAAACAACAAAATGTCTGTTGCAAACCGGCGCGCTGACCCTTTCGCTGCTGGCCTGCAGCGTCATGGCTGCGGTGTCGCCAGAAGAGGCTGCCAAGCTCGGGACCACGCTGACGCCAGTCGGTGCCGAGATGGCGGGTAATGCCGATGGCTCGATTCCGGCCTGGACCGGTGGCTTGCCGAAGAATGCCGGCACTGCCGACGCCGCCGGCTTCCTGGCGGATCCGTTCGCTGACGAGCAGCCATTGTTCACCATCACCGCGGCCAACGCCGAACAGTACAAGGACAAGCTGACCCCCGGTCAGCAGGCGCTGTTCAAGCGATATCCGCAAAGCTACAAGATCCCGGTGTACCCGACCCACCGTTCGGCCAGCATGCCGGACTTCGTGATGGACGCGTCCAAGCGCAATGCCGTCAACACCAAGATGGTCGAGGGCGGCAACGGCCTGGAGAACTTCGAGCAGGCCAACCCCTTCCCGATTCCCAAGGACGGTCTGGAAGCGATCTGGAACCACATCACCCGCTACCGCGGTGGCAGCGTCAAGCGTCTGGTGACCCAGGCGACGCCGCAGGCGAACGGTTCCTACAGCCTGGTGTATTTCCAGGATGAGTTCACTTTCCGTGGTGCGCTGGCGGATGCCGACACCAGCAAGGAAAGCAACGTGCTGTTCTATTTCAAGCAGCGGGTAACCGCACCGTCGCGTCTGGCCGGTAACGTGCTGCTGGTGCACGAAACCCTCAACCAGGTGAAGGAGCCGCGTCTGGCGTGGTTGTACAACGCCGGTCAGCGTCGCGTGCGCCGTGCCCCGCAGGTGTCCTATGACGGTCCGGGTACCGCCTCCGATGGTCTGCGTACTTCCGACAACTTCGACATGTTCAACGGTGCGCCTGACCGTTACGAGTGGAAGCTGCACGGCAAGAAGGAAATCTACATTCCGTACAACACCTACGGTCTGGATTCGCCGAAGCTGAAGTACAGCGAAATCGTTACGCCTGGCCATATCAACCAGGATCTGTCCCGTTACGAGTTGCACCGGGTATGGCATGTGACTGCGACCCTGAAGTCCGGCGAGCGTCATATCTACGCCAAGCGTGACTTCTACCTCGACGAAGACACCTGGCAGGCCGCGCAAATCGACCATTACGACGGTCGCGGTACCCTGTGGCGCGTAGCTGAGGCCCATGCCCAGTACTACTACGACAAGCAGGTACCCTGGTACACCCTGGAGACCCTGTATGACCTGCAGTCCGGTCGTTACCTGGCCCTGGGTATGAAGAACGAGGAGAAGCAATCCTACCAGTTCGGCTACCCGGCAAAAGAAAGCGACTACACCCCGGCTGCACTGCGCCAGGCTGGCGTTCGCTAACGGCGTTGCATGAAGCATGAAAAAACCGGCCCTCTGGGCCGGTTTTTTTTTGCTCGGTCCACCCCGGGTTTGCGTGGGCCGCGTAGGGCGGGTGCAACCCGCAGTGTTTGTCGCCACTTGCAGCCATGGCGGGTTTCACCGGTCCTACGGGTACGGATGCTCGGCCGAGCTCCGCGAAGCTCGGTATCGTCGCGCTCGGCCGCTCCCATGTGTGGTTATCCATGCCGCCTGACATCACCCGCAGGAACTGACCCGGATAGAGGTCGGGTGGCCTGTCCAAGTAATGATTTGTTTCAGCGCGGGTTGCCAGGCTTCAATTCGCGCGGTTAAGTCGCTAGTCTGCTGGGAGTTTGTGAAAAAACGCTCGCCTACTACGGCCTTCTCCAAACACCCGCAGCGGCGTTGCGCTACGTGAAAAGCGGAGTCTTCAGCTCACTAAACTCCCCCGCTTTTCACGTAGTGCGCCTTGCCGCACACGCCTGGAGGCGACCTCGCGACGGCGCTCGATATTTTCACAACCTCCAAACGTTCGCGCCTGAACTGGCAATGACTTAACAAGAGCCGGGTGATGACCGATCTGACGCGTATAGCACCTGCAGTCAGCGATAGCGTCCCTCTGGGCGACAGTCGCTTTTTTCGTCCGCCACTGCCAACCAGCCATGTGTCGCGGCCGCGTCTGTGTGAGCAACTGGCCGAGGGCTTGGAAGGGCGGTTGCTGTTGGTCAGCGCCCCTGCGGGCTTCGGCAAGAGCTCGCTGGCCAGCGAGTTCTGCCAGGCGCTACCCGAGCACTGGCACAGCCTGTGGCTGGGGCTGAGTCCGCGCGATAGCGATCCCGGACGTTTTCTCGAGCGCCTGCTGGCCGGCCTGCAGCAGTTCTATCCGGGACTTGGCGAGGACGCCCAGGCATTGCTGCGCATGCGTCAGCGACATCAACCCTTCGCCTTCGAAGAGTGGCTCGATGGCCTGCTTGACGAGTTGGGCGAGCGGCTCGTAGCGACGTCGCCCTTGTTGCTGGTGATCGACGACTATCACCTGGCCCAGGGCGCGGTGCTCGACCGCTGCCTGCAGTTTCTCCTCAATCATCTACCCGAAGGCCTGGTCATTCTGGTGACCAGCCGCCAGCGCCCCGACTGGCACCTGGCGCGCTTGCGCCTGTCACGCCAGTTGCTGGAGTTGCAGGAGCAGGACTTGCGGTTGACCGAGGAGGAGACCCGCGCGCTGCTCGGTAGTCAGGGTGCCGAGCTCAGTGGGCCGGTTCTGGAGGAATGGTGTCAGCGCAGTGAAGGCTGGGTGGCCGGTCTGCGTCTGTGGCTGTTGACCCGGCAGCAGGCTGAGGACGAGACCCCGGAGCGGGTGCCCCAAGGCGACGAGGGGCTGATCCGCGAGTACTTGCTGGAGGAGGTGATCGAGCAGCAGTCGGCCGAGGTGCAGAGCTTCCTGTTCGACACCGCCTGTCTCGATCGCTTCTGTGCCGAGCTGTGCGATGCTTTGCGTGAGCAGCATGACAGTGCGGCGATTATCCAACACCTGCAGACCCATCAGGTCTTTCTGGTGCCCCTGGACGAGCAGGGCCACTGGTTTCGCTACCATCACCTGTTCTCCGATCTGTTGCGCTCGCGTCCCGCTGCCCAGCGCAGCCAGTCCCAGGCGGCCCTGCATCTGCGCGCTTGTCGCTGGTTCAGCAGCCAGGGCTTGCATGAGGAAGCGGTCGAGCAGGCATTACGCGCCGGCCAGCCGGAAGTGGCGGCCAACCTGGTGCAGAACCTGTCCGAGGAACAGTTGCTCGGCGAGCAGAATGTCGCGCGTTTGCTGCGCTGGAAGATGGACCTGCCCGACAGCCTGTTGGCCAGCACGCCGCGCCTGCTGGTGTTGTACGGCTGGGCATTGGCCCTGGCCTGCCAGCTGGATGCCGCCGACGAACTGATCCAGCAATTGGGGCGTTTCATGCCGGCCCCCAGTGCGCAGGAGCAGGATGATCTATTGGCCCAGTGGCTGGCCCTGTCCGGCATCATCGCCCGCGGTCGTGGCCAGGTACTCGAGTCTGAACGATTTTGCAGCGATGCCCTGGCCCTGCTCAGCGCCCAGCGCTGCGGACCGCGTCTCATGT
This sequence comes from Pseudomonas sp., assembly GCF_041601375.1. GTDB lineage: Bacteria > Pseudomonadota > Gammaproteobacteria > Pseudomonadales > Pseudomonadaceae > Aquipseudomonas. The sequence goes on from NZ_JBFIIG010000100.1 coordinate 4,410, forward strand.
GTCTGTTCACCCTGGCCAATCTGGCGGTGGCAAAAGGCGATTTGTGGCGTGCGCGGGGGCTCAATCGCGAGGCCCTGGAGTTGGCGCAGCGGGTCGATAATCCCTTGCTCGAGGGTCTGGCGCATGCCGAACGGGCACGTGTGCTGCATGCCCGTGGCGAGGTTCAGCGCGCCCTGGCCGAGGTGCGCCTGGGCCAGCAGCGGTTGCAGGGGCTCTCGACCCAGCGCGTGTATTCGGTACGTGCGCGACTGAATCTATACGAGGGCTATCTGCTCAGTGTGGCGCTGCAAACCCAGGCCGCCCGCACCAAGCTGCTGGCCGGGATCGGTGAGGCGCGCGCCTGTCGCGACATCAGCGTGTTGATGGGTTACTGCATGCTGGCCGTGGTCGAGAGGCGTGAAGGACGCCTCGGCGAGGCCTTCGCCCAGTTGGCCGAAGCCGAGCGCCTGATGCATGCCTGGGACGTACCGTCGATTTACTATCTGGCGATGATCACGGTGATCAAATGCGAGCTGTGGTTGTCCCAGGGCCAGCTGGAGTTGGCCGAAGTCTGGCTGCAGCGGCTGGCCGAGACCTATTGCGGTGAGGCGCCCGGCGTAGCCCCCGAGTTCCACCCGCAGCTGGCTTTGCATATCGAGTTGCAGCAGGCTGCGCTCGAGCGCATGCAGGGGCATCTGGACGTTGCCGAACGGCGTCTGCGCGCACTCAGTCAGTGTGCTCAATCCGCATCGGGTCAATTGTTCGTGGTGGCCGCGCAGGTGCAATTGGCCCTGCTGCTCAAGGCTTCCGGGCGCGACCGCGAGGCCCTCAGCTGGCTTGCCAGCAGCCTGGAAGCGGCGCAGGGTGGTGCTTTGTTGCCTTATCAGGAGTTGTTCGTTCACCAGCCGCAATGGCTGCGCGAGCAACTGATGGCGCGCCCCGCTTGTGCCGTGGCCGCCGAGCTGCTCAGGTACCTGCCCCAGACTCAGGCGCCACAGCAGACCAAGCTCGATAGCCAGCTGACCGAGGCCTTGAGTTCGCGTGAGTTGGCGGTATTGCAGCTGATCGCCCAAGGCTGCTCGAATCAGGAAATCAGCGAGCAGTTGTTCATTTCCCTGCACACGGTGAAGACCCATGCCCGCCATATCAACGGCAAACTGGGCGTCGAACGGCGTACCCAGGCCGTGGCCCGGGCCAAGGGCTTGGGATTGTTGCGCTGAGAGCTTGTGAAAAAGCTCTCGCCTACTGCGACCGCCTCCAACCGCCCGCTGCGGCGTTGCGCTACTTGAAAAGCAGGGTCATTTAGCTCACTAAACTCCCCTACTTTTCACGCAGTGCGCCTTGCCGCGAACGCTTGGAGACGCTCTCGCTACGGCGCTCGATTTTTTCACAACCTCTGAGAACTTGTGAAAAAACTATCAGTGCAATGCCGGCGCGATTTGTAGCCGCTGGATTTCCCCCGGATTGCATCCGGGCTACCAGAGCTGGGTAGTGCAGATAAACAGAGGGTCTACAAAAAATACCGCTCACCTGGTTTAAGTGAGCGGCATTGTGTTGCTGCGTTGTAATCAGCCAGCGTTTGTCGTGCTGCGTGGCGCAACCGGTTGGTTGTCGTTGGATATCGTCACCTCGACCCGGCGGTTCATCGACCGGCCAGACGAGGTGTCATTTTCCGACACCGGGTATTCCTTGCCATAACCCTGGGTGACGATGCGTTCCGGGTCAACTCCCATTTTTATCAGCGCCATGCGTACCGAGTTGGCGCGCAGTTGCGACAGGCTCAGGTTGTAAGCGGCGGAGCCGGTGCTGTCGGTGTAACCCTCGACGATAACCTTGCGCTCCGGGCTTTGCTGGAGGAACTGAGCCAGTTTGTTGACGTTGGTCATGCCGCCAGGCTTCAGTTCAGCACGGTTCAGGTCGAACAGCACATCGCCGAAAGTTACCAGCGTGCCCCGTTCGGTTTTTTTGGCATTAAGGCTGTCCTGCAGCTGCTTGATCTGAGCATCGCGCGCGTCGAGTTGCACGTCACGGGCATCGATTTGTGCGTCACGTGCATTCAGGCGAGCGTTGGCGCGTTCGGCGGCAGCCTTGCCCAGGTTCTGTTCGGCGCTACGCAAGGCGATGGTCTGCTTGGCGACTTCGATGCGCTGGTTGGTCAGATAGGCCAGATGATCGACTTTCTGTTCGTCCTCGCTGGTGCGGTAGGCTTGTTCGGCCTTGTCCAGCATCTCGCTGGCGCCCTTGGTTTCCAGAGCTGCAACCTTACTGGCTTGCGGGTCCGACTGCAGCGTGGAGAAATTGCTGCGTGCTTCCTCCAGATTGACGTTGGGCTGCGAGGAGCATGCGGCCAGGCCTACGCTCAATGCCAGCAAGGCGGGAATCATTACTTGAGTACGCATATTCGGGTAATCCTTTAGCTGTTGGCGGAGTCTGTGTTCAGCGTGTTCGGCGGCCGGAGTTAAAGGCTGCTGCCACGCATACTTTCCTCGCGCATTTCCTCAACGCCCTGGCGGGCGTCTTTCAGGGTTTTTTCAGCCTTGGCTGCCTGGGCTTTGCGTTCTGCCAGGCGGGCATCCCACTCGGCCTGTTCGGCCAGGCGTTTGGCTTCTTCATAGTTATGGTCGTGCAGTTGTTGCTCGGCTTGCTTGAGCTTCTCTTGGGCGGATTTCATTTCCACTGCGGCGAATTCCGGGCCACCGGCACTGACCGCAGAGTTGACCGCCGATTTGCTCACTGCGAGCTGCTCGCTAGGTGGATTACCGGCGCAGCCGGCCAGCAACAGGCTGCTGCCGAGGGCGAGTGCGGCGAGTGTCCAGGTTGACCGTTGGCTAGATTGTGACCGGGCAGGGGCGATGATCATGGTGTTCAGTTCCATTGGTGATTTCCTTGCATGCAGTGGTTCCCATGATGGTCACCAGCCAGCGTTTTGACTGAAGGCGACGGACGCATTTGGACAAGGCGCAACAGGCCCATGCCAGCAACCGATCGTCAGAACGCTACGAAGCTTGGAGTGTGCTTAGAGCAATTTTGTTCAAAAAAAACAACATGAATTATTTTTAGACGCTATTCGCTGGATTTTTTCGTTTCTTTGTTTTCTTTTTTGAACGGTTGTGTGCGCAGGCACGCCACCGCTCTGGCGGGGCGCGTGTGGCATTCAGGGGCATGCAGAGCTTTCAGGGCTGGTGAAAATATCCAAGGCCGTCGCGAGACCGCCTCCCGGCGTTGAGAGGCAAGACGCTACACCGTGCAGTGCAGCGTTCCGTAAGGAGGTAGGGCGGCTTCGGGGGCAGCAGGCCGGTTTTTTCACTCCCTGTCAGTGGTTGGTGCTGTCCTGTTGCGCACTCAGCTCGTGCAGATACTTGCGTGACAGGGCGAGAAAGCGCGGTGTCGGGCCGATATCTTCATAGAGCGGATTGCCTTCCTCGTCGGTGGCCACCACCTGGCTGCCTTTGACGTAGGGCAGGCTGGTTTCCAGTTCTTCCAGCGCTGCGCCAATCAGCTCGCCGAGCAGTACTTCCGGGCTGCGTTTGGGGTACATCTCGGCTAAAGCGGCCAGGCGCGCAGCCGCTTCCATATCGAGATTGATCTGATACAGATTACGGGTCATGCGGCCCTTGGCGTTCTGTTCCCAATGTTGGACAAGCTCGCGAATTTTCATGACTGTCTCGTCCTTTAGCTACTCGTGGTAGGCGATTATGCGAATGTGCTCGGCCTCGCCCTTTTTACTGCGGGCCTGATTAGAGCCTAGACCTAGCCTACGTTCTTGTCGGCATGGCGTCGCGCGCTTGTAAGATGTTGCCGTGCTGGGCACTCTTGAACTTCACGCTTCAGCGGAGAGTCAGTCATGGCAGAAATCGACGCGCGTCTGCGCGAGGACGTTCATCAGCTCGGCGAGCTGCTGGGCAATACCATCAGCGCGCAGCGGGGGAAGGTTTTTCTCGAGAAGATCGAGCGCATTCGCAAGGGCGCCAAGGCGGCGCGGCGTGGTTCGGCCGCTGGCGCCGAGCAGCTCAGCGCTGGCCTCGAGCAGCTCGACGACGATGAGCTGCTGCCGGTGGCGCGGGCGTTCAATCAGTTTCTCAACCTGGCCAATATAGCCGAGCAATACCACCGCGTTCGCCGCCGTGCTCCCGACGAACCGGAGCCCTTCGAGTCGCGAGTGCTGGGCGAATTGCTGCAGCGTCTGCTGAGCAGTGGCCATGATGCCGATGCCCTGGCGCGCCAGTTCGGCCGTCTGGACATCGAGCTGGTGCTGACCGCCCACCCGACCGAAGTGGCGCGGCGTACCCTGATCCAGAAATACGATGCGATCGCCGCGCAACTGGCAGCCGGGGATCACAGCGACCTGTCCGTCGCCGAGCACGAGCAGGTCGCCGAGCAGTTGCAGCGCCTGATCGCCGAAGCCTGGCATACCGAAGAGATCCGCCGCAGCCGGCCCAGCCCGGTGGACGAGGCCAAGTGGGGCTTCGCCGTGATCGAGCATTCGCTGTGGCAGGCGGTGCCGAACTTCCTGCGCAAGGCCGACCATGCCCTGCAAGAAGCCACCGGCATGCACCTGGCGCTGGACGCCGCGCCGATTCGTTTCGCGTCCTGGATGGGCGGCGACCGCGACGGCAACCCCAACGTCACCGCCGCGGTGACCCGCGAGGTGCTGCTGCTGGCGCGCTGGATGGCGGCCGACCTGTATCTGCGCGATATCGACCAACTGGCCGCCGGGCTGTCCATGCAGCAAGCCAGCCCCGAGCTGCTGGCCCGGGTCGGCGAGAGTTCCGAGCCCTACCGCAGCCTGCTCAAGCAACTGCGCGAACGCCTGCGCGCCACCCGCAGCTGGGCCCAGGAGGCGCTGCACGGCCCGCTCGCGGCACCGACGGCGGTGTTGCAGGACAACCGCGAACTGCTCGAGCCGCTGGAGTGCTGCTTCCAGTCGCTGCACGCCTGCGGCATGGGCGTGATCGCCAATGGCCCGTTGCTCGATTGCCTGCGCCGCGCCGCCACCTTCGGCCTGTTCCTGGTGCGTCTGGACGTGCGTCAGGACGCCAGCCGTCACGCCGCCGCGCTCGATGAAATCACCGATTACCTGGGCCTGGGGCGCTACGCCGAGTGGGACGAGGAGGCCCGCCAGCGGTTTCTCATGACCGAACTGGACAACCGCCGACCGCTGCTGCCCAGCCACTTCAAGCCCAGCGCCGATACCGCCGAAGTACTCGCCACCTGCCGCGAGGTGGCCGTCGCGCCGGCGGCCTCGCTGGGTTCCTATGTGATCTCCATGGCCGGTGCGCCTTCCGATGTGCTCGCCGTGCAACTGTTGTTGAAAGAATCCGGGCTGCTGCGACCGATCCGCGTGGTGCCGCTGTTCGAAACCCTCGCCGATCTGGACAACGCCGGCCCGGTTATCGACCGCCTGCTCAGCCTCAAGGGCTACCGCGCGCGGCTGCACGGCCCGCAGGAAGTGATGATCGGTTATTCCGACTCGGCCAAGGATGCCGGCACCACCGCGGCGGCCTGGGCGCAGTACCGTGCTCAGGAACAACTGGTGCAGATCTGCGCCGCGCAGCAGGTCGAGTTGCTGCTGTTCCACGGCCGTGGCGGCACCGTCGGCCGCGGCGGCGGCCCGGCCCATGCGGCGATCCTGTCGCAGCCGCCGGGCTCGGTGGCGGGGCGCTTTCGCACCACCGAACAGGGCGAGATGATTCGCTTCAAGTTCGGCCTGCCGGATATTGCCGAGCAGAACCTCAACCTCTACCTGGCCGCGGTGCTGGAAGCCACCCTGTTGCCACCGCCGACGCCGGAGCCGGCCTGGCGCGAACTGATGGACAAGCTGGCCGCCGATGGGGTGACGGCCTATCGCGGTGTGGTGCGCGAGCACCCGCAGTTCGTCGACTATTTCCGTCAGGCCACGCCGGAGCAGGAACTTGGCCGTTTGCCCCTGGGCAGCCGCCCGGCCAAACGGCGCGAGGGCGGGGTGGAGAGCCTGCGAGCGATCCCCTGGATCTTCGCCTGGACCCAGACCCGCCTGATGTTGCCGGCCTGGCTCGGTTGGGAATACGCCCTGAGCAGCGCCCTGCAACGCGGCGAGGGCGAGCTGCTGGCGCAGATGCGCGAGCATTGGCCGTTCTTCCGTACCCGCATCGACATGCTGGAAATGGTCCTGGCCAAGGCCGATGGGGCTATTGCCCGGCTCTACGACGAACGCCTGGTCGAACCATCCCTGCAGCCCTTGGGCGAACATTTGCGCGGCCTATTGTCGCAGGCGGTTGCTACGGTACTGGGGTTGACCGGGCAGTCACAGCTGCTGGCGCACAGTCCCGAGACCCAGGAGTTCATCAGCGTACGCAACACCTATCTTGACCCCTTGCACCTTCTCCAGGCCGAGCTGCTGGCACGCTCCAGGCAGCGTGATAGCCAGGCCGACAGCCCTCTGGAGCAGGCCTTGCTGGTCAGCGTCGCCGGCATCGCCGCCGGTTTGCGCAACACCGGCTAGCGTCTGCAGGTCGGGTGCTGTCCGGGTGTCCCCGAGGGGCTCCGGAGGCGCCCGATCGCTGCCCGATGGCGCCTGAAAGACCCCTGTTTATCCGACTTTTGGTGGCTTGTGCGGTGGGGGTGCGCTGTGTATCTTGGTCAACCTTTTAGTCCCTTGGACACTTGGGCACTGGTCACTTGGCTGCTTGCCAACGTTGCCCGAACCATTCTGAGATTGGCCCCACGAGGCGAGTCCGACGCTTTTTTCTTAAATCTTGAGGAGCACATCGATGCGCGTGATTCTGCTAGGGGCGCCCGGTGCCGGCAAAGGTACCCAGGCCGGTTTCATCACCAAGAAGTTTGGTATTCCGCAAATCTCCACAGGCGACATGCTGCGTGCCGCGGTCAAGGCCGGCACCGAGCTGGGCCTGATGGCCAAAAGCATCATGGACAGTGGCGGTCTGGTCTCCGATGACCTGATCATCAATCTGGTCAAGGAACGCATCAGCCAGCCCGATTGCGCCAATGGCTTCCTCTTCGATGGCTTCCCGCGCACCATTCCTCAGGCCGAAGCGCTGCAGGAAGCCGGGGTGAACATCGACCACGTGGTGGAAATCGCCGTCGACGACGAGGAAATCGTCAGCCGCATCGCCGGCCGTCGCGTGCACCCGGGTTCCGGGCGCGTCTACCACACCGAGCACAACCCGCCCAAGGTCGCCGGTAAAGACGACGAAACCGGCGAAGAGCTGATCCAGCGCGACGACGACAAGGAAGAGACCGTGCGTCACCGCCTGTCGGTCTACCACTCGCAGACCAAACCACTGGTGGCGTTCTACCAGAAGCTTGCCGCCGCCAACGGCACACCGAAATACAGCGCCATCGCCGGCGTCGGTAGCGTCGACGAGATCACTGCCAAGGTACTGGCTGCCCTCAGCTAAACCGCAGCTAGCAGAAACGACGACGGCCCGCCATATGCGGGCCGTTGTCGTTTCTGCGGCTGGCGCTCTGGAGTCGCTGAGCGTCGTTCACGGGACAGTAACCTGGCTCGCCTAAGCTAGCATCGATATCTGGTCTATACCAACGAGTGATGGTCGTAGGCTTCAAGTCTTAACTCATGCTAAGAAAGAGAGCACATTCAATGACCGAAAAAACAGCAAAAAGTGCTATCTGGCTGGGCCTTGCGCTAGCACTGGTGGGGAGCCCCGCGGCCTTTGCCGATACCGCGAAGCCCAAGGCGGACTGCACTGTTGCCGAGTTCGCCATGGGCCTGCGTTTCCAGCAGCAATCGGCGGAAGTTCAGGCCCTGCAGCTGCAGGCTTACAACATCGCGACGCTGAAGCTGGATGCGGCAGTGGCTGCCGCGAAAGATCCGTCCAAGCTGGCCATCGTTACCGACCTGGATGAAACCGTCATCGACAACAGCGCCTTGCTGGCGCGCGACCTTGCCAACTGCCACATCTATGACGCCTGGGACACCTGGCTGCCCTGGGAACGTGACGGAACCCCGGTGCTGATTCCGGGGGCGAAGAAATTTCTCGAGCACGCTGACAGCCTGGGCGTGACCATTCGCTACATCTCGGATCGTGCCGACAAGCAGAAGCAACACACCCTGGCCACCCTGAGCAAGCTCGGCCTGCCCCAAGTGTCGGCAGAAAGTGTTCTGCTGCTGGGGCCACCCAAGGTCGAGCGGCGCGCCATCGTCAGCGCCGATCATCAGATCGTGTTGCTGCTGGGCGATACGCTGCATGACTTCGATGGGCGTTTCCGCAAGACGCCGCTGGCCGAGCAGCGCGCAACCGTGGCCGCTGAATCGGACAAATGGGGTGCCGAGTGGATCGTCTTCCCCAATGCGGGTTATGGCACCTGGTCCAAAGCGCCGTTGAGCGCCTGGGAAGCCGAGACAGTGATCGAGGCCTGGTAAGCCGCTGTTTGCTGGCGTGCACTGGGTCCATTCTGGCCCGGTGCGTGCCAGTTGCCCGGCGGATTCGTGCGCGTGACGGGCGCAAACTATAGTGATTGCGCTGGAAAAAAAAGCCTCAAGCCGTTCTAATGCCGGTCCATTTCGTTACCGTCCGAATGCAATGACCACTCTGCTGGCCCTGGATACCGCAACCGAAGCCTGCTCCGTCGCCCTGCTGCATGACGGCCAGGTGATCAGTCACTACGAGGTGATTCCGCGCCTGCACGCCCAGCGCCTGTTGCCGATGATCAAGGATCTGCTGGCCCAGGCCGGTGTGCCGCTGTCGGCGCTGGATGCGATCGCCTTCGGGCGTGGCCCGGGCGCCTTTACCGGGGTGCGCATCGCCGTCGGCGTGGTGCAGGGCCTGGCATTTGCCCTGGATCGTCCGGTACTGCCGGTGTCCAACCTCGCCGTACTGGCCCAGCGCGCGCAGCGTGAGCACGGCGCCTGCCAGGTGGCGGCGGCCATCGACGCGCGCATGGATGAGATCTACTGGGGCTGCTATCGCAGCGACAACGGCGAGATGCGCCTTGCCGGAGCCGAAGTGGTATCGCCGCCCGAACAGGTCGGCTTGCCGCTTGACGCGACGGGTGACTGGTTCGGCGCCGGTACTGGCTGGGGCACGTTCGCCGCGCGTATCCCGCTGAGCCCTTACGCACAGGACGGCGCCATGTTGCCGCATGCCCAAGACCTGCTCAGCCTGGCGCGGTTTGCCTGGGCGCGGGGTGAGGCGGTAGTGGCCGACGAGGCCCTGCCGGTGTACCTGCGCGACAAGGTCGCCACGCCGAAAGCGCCGCAATAGGAGGCGTCTGCCGTCTGTAGAAGCCAGGGGGCGCCTAGTCCTCGCGGGCGCTCCGTGACTGCGCGGACGGGCCGCCCGGATGCTCTACGTCGGGCAGTTCCACGATCGTTTGCCAATCCGCTCGGGCGGGGCTAAATTGCAGGCACTTCCACTCACTTGGTTGACCACTGCCGAGCAGCAATAGATGCGCATCGACGGCTCCATACCTTCCTACTCGCCAGATCGCGGGCCTCGTTCGGGCACGGCGGTTACGCCGTTTCGCGAAGCCCAGCGCGAGATAGAGCAGCGTCGTGAGCAGCCGGCAGCCCCGGCGAGCAGCCAGGGTTTCGAGCAGACTGCGCAAACCCGTCGGGTGCAGGCTTCCAGCGCCAGCAGCGACAGCCTGCCGGCCCGGGCGCAGAACCTTGCCTACCCGCCAGGCGTCAGCAACCGTGCGGCCCAGGCGATTGCCAGTTACAGCGCCACCGCCAGCTACGTCAGCGAGCCTGGCGCCCAGGAAATACTGGGCCTTGACCTCTACGCCTGATAACGGGCTCTGATGCTGCCCTATTTCCTTGGCTGCCCGTCCTGGAGCGAGTCGGCCTGGCGCGGTTCGCTGTATCCGGATCGCGCGCGCCCGGCGGAGTTTCTGCCGCTTTATGGCCAGGTATTCAATGCGGTCGAGGGCAACACCACCTTCTATGCGCGCCCCTCGGCCACGACGGTTGCCCGCTGGGCGGCCTTGATGCCCGCGCACTTGCGCTTCTGCGCCAAGCTGCCGCGCGATATCAGCCACTCCGGGGATCTGCGCGAGCAACTGGCCGCCAGTGACGGTTTTCGCCGCCTGCTGGCGCCCTTGGGCGCGCGGGTGGCGCCATTCTGGTTGCAGTTGCCGGCCAGCTTCGGCCCGTCGCGTCTCGCTGAATTGAGCGCCTTTATCGAACACTGGGCTGGCAGCGCACTGGCCATCGAGGTGCGTCATCCGGCTTTCTTCGCCAAGGGCGAAGAGGAGCGGGCGCTCAACCGCCTGCTGCTGGAGCGGGGCATCGAGCGGATCTGCCTGGATGCGCGGGCCCTGTTCAGTTGTGTGGCGCAGGAGCCGGCGGTCCTGCATGCCCAGGCGAAGAAACCACGCCTGCCGATCCGCCCGACGGCATTCAGCCAGGCACCGCAGCTGCGCTTTATCGGTCATCCCGAACTCGCCGCCAACGACCGCTTCATGGCGCCCTGGCTGGACAAGGTTGCCGGCTGGATCGAGGACGGGCGCACGCCCTACGTCTTCCTGCACACCGCCGACAACCGCCTGGCACCGCAACTGGCCCGACGCTTCCACGCCCAGTTGATGCTGCGTCTGCCAGGGCTGGCGGGCTTGCCTGAGCCGAGCGTCGAACCCGCACTCGAACAGCTGGGGCTGCTCTGAGCGGCCGGGCGCCTAGTACGCCACCTCGACATTGCCCTTGACCCGGGTGCAGCAGCTCAGCACGTAGCCATCGGCGATCTCTTCCTCGCTGATGCCACCGTTGTGCGCCATGGCCGTCTCGCCGGCCACGACACGTACCTTGCAGGTGCCGCAGATGCCCATGCCACAGGCCTTGGGAATGGTCAGGCCGGCACTGGCGGCGGCCTCGTAGAGGGTCGCGCCGAGGTCGGCCTGAACCGACTTGCCGGACTCGCTGAAGGTCACCCAGTGGCTGACCTGGGGTTCGTCGGCTTGGGCCAGGGCGATGGCGGCCTGTTCCTCGGCGCTGGCGATATCCTCGGCCGGGGTCTCGCCGAAGGACTCCTCGTGGTAGCGCGCCATGTCGTAGCCGGCGTCGGCGAGCAGGCGTCTCACCGCGCGCATGTAGGGCGCCGGGCCGCAGCAGAACACCTCGCGCTCGAGGAAGTCGGGGGCGATCAGCTGGAGCATCTCGCGACTGAGAAAGCCGCGGTAGCCGCCCCAGATCTGCCCGGTCTCGTTGCGTTCGCAGATCAGGTGCAGCTTGAAGTTGTCGATGCGCGTGGACATGTAGTCCAGCTCGGCGCGGTAGATGATGTCGGCCGGGGTGCGCGCGCTGTGGGCGAACACCATGTCGACTTCGCTGTTGGTGTTGAAGAACCAGCGGGCCATGGACATCACCGG
>NZ_JBFIIG010000101.1:0-15486 GCF_041601375.1 Pseudomonas sp.
AGCGAACACCCGGCGTAGCGAACACCCGGCGTAGCCAAAAGGTTGCGCAGTCTCGCCCGAGTCGGCAGAGTAGGGCACATTCAGGCTCTGGATCGCTGCTCTGATGAATGTCACGACCCCTGTTGCCCTGCTCCTGCTTGCCGCGCTGCTGACCGGCTGCGCCGGCCGAGCGCCTGCCCCACAGCCCATCGTTCATGTACCCCGCGCCAGCCTAGACAGTGGGGCCGAGGACGTATTGTTTCGCGCTCTCGGGCTGGTCGGCACGCCCTATCGCTACGGCGGCAATACCCCGGCAGGCGGTTTCGACTGCAGCGGCCTGATCGGCTACGTCTACCGTGATGCGGCTGGTGTCAGCCTGCCGCGTACGACCCGTGAGCTGATCGGCATGCGTGCGCCAGCCGTTGGCCGTAAGGCGCTGCAAAGCGGTGACCTGGTGTTTTTTGCCACCAGCGGTGGCAGTCAGGTCAGCCACGCCGGCATCTACGTCGGTGATGGGCGCTTCGTCCATGCTCCCTCCAGCGGCGGTACCGTGCGCCTGGACAGCCTCAGCAACAGCTACTGGCAGCGCACCTATCTGGATGCCCGGCGGGTATTCAGCCCGGAGCTGGCGCGCAATCCCTGACGAGCGGATCTGCGCTAACCCATGGAGAACCCCATGACCAACCGCACCCTGACCCTCGACGATAACCTCTACCAGTACCTGCTCGATGTATCCCTGCGCGAAACGCCGCTGCTCAAGCGTCTGCGTGATGAGACGGCGCAACTGGCCAATGCCAACTGGCAGATCGCCCCCGAGCAGGGCCAGTTCATGGCGCTGCTGGTGCAATTGACCGGTGCCAGGCGGATCCTCGAGGTCGGCACCTTCACCGGCTACAGCGCTATCTGCATGGCCCAGGCCATGGGGGCCGAGGGGCGAATGATCTGCTGTGATATTGCCGGCGACTACAACGCCATCGCCGAGCGCTATTGGCGCGAAGCCGGCCTCAGCGAACGGATCGAACAGCGCCTGGCGCCGGCCCTGGATACCCTGGCTGCGCTTGAGCGCGCAGGGCAGGCGGGCAGCTTCGACCTGATCTTCATCGACGCCGACAAGGCCAACTACCCGGCCTACCTGGAACATGCCCTGCGGCTGGTGCGCCAGGGCGGCCTGATTCTGTTCGACAACACCCTGTGGAGCGGCCGCGTGCTGGAACAGAACCCGGACAGCGCCGACACCCGTGCTATCCAGGCCCTCAACCTGGCCCTGAAAGGCGATCAGCGCCTCGACCTGTCGCTGCTGCCGCTGGGCGACGGCCTGAGCCTCTGCCGCAAACGCTGAGCCTCGGCCCTCATTGTCGGGCTAGCAGGAACGGACTAGCTTCAGGCGCATATCGGGCCGATGGCTCGGCCGGGAGAGCGCCGCGTTCGCAATGCGGAGCGCATCCTCCGTCGGTCCAGCAGATCGGCAGCCAGACCCTTGTTGCCTGGCTTTTCATTTTTCCAGCGCGGATCACCGCCAGCCCAGTAGCCTGGATACTGGGCTGGCATTCGTCTTACAACGGCCCGCATCGATCACCTAGAGCGCACGCCCATCGAAATGCTTGACGGGCACGGCCTCCAGGTCGATGCCTTCCAGGCAGCGGACATTGACCGCCGCCATGCGGTTGCCCTTGGGGTCGCTGCCTTCGCCGAAGGGGTGGATGCCGCAGGTCGGGCAGAAATGGTGCTGGATCACGTGCTTGTTGAAGGTGTAGGTGGCCATCTGGCTTTCCGGCGTGAGCAGGGTCAGCTGGTCGCGCGGCACGAACCACATCAGCGAGCCCTTGCGTTGGCAGATCGAGCAATTGCATGCCATCGCGCCGTCGAGCTGGCCGTCCACCTCGTAGGCCACCTGACCGCAGTGGCAGCTGCCTTGGTATTTCATGGGATTGTTCTCCTGTGGGGGCACGAGATAGAAGCTTAGACTCGCTTTCGTTGGACGCGGAGTCATGCCGCTGATTCAGGTAGAGGCTGAACGCCTGTGGCCTCCGGGAATCTCGGAGCGGTTCACTGGGCACAACTCCAGCGCTGTTTTTGACCGCCTGGGTCGCCATCAGCTGCGCTCTGCACCTGGATGGCCTGGCCCGATAGCGCCGACGCCTTGGCCGGCGCCTTCTGCGACCGCGACCGCAGGCTGGCGATCATGCAGGGCCCGCGCAGCGGGCCGATTGCCGTGGTGGTGCTGCTGCTCAAGTTCGTCGCGCTGGTGACCCAGTTCGAAGCCGACGCGGGCCCGTTGCTGCTGGCGCCCTGAGCCAGGCGCTGTCGAATGATTCTGGCTTTTCTGGCTTTGCACTAAAGGGCTTCGCCGGTTTCCGCGACCGCTTCGCACTGCTCGACGCAACGCTGGCAGACATGCACGCATTGCTGGCAATGTGGGGCCTGGTATTTGGCGCATTCCTCGGCACAGGCCTGGCAGGTGACCGCGCACAGGCGACAGACTTCATCGACCAGCGCGCTTTCGCGCTCCATAAGCCGGGAGGCGAGGCGGCATATATCGGCACAGTCGCGGGTGAGGCTGATGCAAGTATCCAGGTCGCGGTTGTTGTCGGCGCTCAGGCAGGCGTCGGTACATGCTTCGCAGGCGACCACCGTGGTATTACAGGCTTCGATGGCGAACAGATAGCGTTGGCTGCTCATAGGCTGTACTCGGATGATGGATGAAACGCTGGTTGATTCTAGGTTGACTGGGTACAGACGGAGAGGTTCGCTCGATCTGATGATCGGGAAGGCGCCGGCCGCTAGAGCGGCTTCAGCCGCGAAATTTTGGCGGTGGCGGAACCATTCGCGGCTTGAAGCGCAACGCTGGCGGACGGCTACGCCGGTAGTGCGGCGGTGCCTGGTTTCCCCCGACTACTGTCGGTGCGGGTCGCCTATGGTCTGATTGTCAGGTCGAGTAGCGCTGAAGCATCCTGTGCGGTATGAGAATTTTCAGGTTGTATGCACCCTATAAAATCGGCTTATTGTGTCGGTCCGAGTCGGGCAGGTGGCCCCGCCTTTGGCTATTTTCGCCAGGCACCGGTAAACGCCTGGGTATTTGTAGTGGACTGCAAGGAAACAGCAGGGAATGAAATCGCGAGCGACACTGTGGATTTTGCTGGGCGGGTCGTTGATCCTTGCCCTGTCTTTGGGTATCCGTCATGGCTTCGGCCTGTTCCTGCCGCCGATGAGTGCCGAGTTCGGTTGGGGGCGCGAGGTGTTCGCCTTCGCCATCGCCCTGCAGAACCTGATCTGGGGCCTGACTCAACCCTTCACCGGCGCCTTGGCCGATCGCTACGGGGCGCAGCGCACGGTGGTGGTCGGTGGTGTGTTCTATGCCTGCGGCCTGGTGTTGATGGGCCTGGCCGACTCGGTCTGGTCATTGTCGCTGAGCGCCGGCCTGCTGATCGGCATCGGCCTGTCCAGCACCTCGTTCTCGGTGATCCTCGGCGTGGTCGGTCGTGCAGTGCCCGCGGAGAATCGCAGCATGGCCATGGGCGTCGCCGCGGCGGCTGGTTCGCTCGGCCAGTTCGTCATGCTGCCCGGTACGCTGGGCCTGATCAGCTGGCTCGGCTGGTCCGCCGCCTTGCTCGCCCTAGGGTTGCTGGTGGCCTTGATCGTACCGCTGGCCGCGATGATCAAGGATAGCCCGTCGCCAGTTCTGGCCCATGAGCAAAGCCTGGGCGAAGCGCTGCGTGAGGCCTGCGTGCATCCCGGCTTCTGGTTGCTGGGACTGGGGTTTTTCGTCTGCGGTTTCCAGGTGGTGTTCATCGGCGTGCACCTGCCGGCTTACCTGGTCGATCAGCATCTGCCGGCGCTGGTCGGCACCACGGTCTTGGCCCTGGTCGGCCTGTTCAACGTCTTCGGCACCTACACCGCCGGCTGGCTCGGCGGGCGCATGTCCAAGCCGCGCCTGCTGACCGCCCTGTACCTGGCCCGGGCGGTGGTGATCGGCGCCTTCCTCCTGACCCCGCTGACCACCTGGAGCGCCTATGCCTTCGGCATCGCCATGGGTTTGCTGTGGCTGTCCACGGTGCCGTTGACCAACGGCACCGTGGCGACCCTGTTCGGCGTACGCAACCTGTCGATGCTCGGTGGTATCGTCTTTCTCTTTCATCAGCTCGGCGCCTTTCTCGGTGGCTGGCTGGGCGGTTACCTGTACGACCGCACCGGCAGCTATGATCTGGTCTGGCTGATCGCAATCCTCCTCAGCCTGTTCGCCGCGGCGCTGAACTGGCCGGTACGCGAGCAGCCGGTAGCGCGTCTGCGAGGCGCTGGTGTGGGAGTTGGAGCATGAATACCGAGTACTGGTGGAGCAGTGCCTTGCTCATGCTGGTCGCCACGCTTCTGGCCCTGGCCTGGTGGGGCTGGGGGCAGGGAGGGCTGGCATTCATGCAGCTGGGCCTCGGGGTGTGCTGAGCGCCAGCTTCTGCAGCCGCACCCGGCCGGGCCGGCCGACGCCTTGAATCGCCACTCCAGCAGGCAACCGCGCCCTTCACCCATCTGGGCGATGGGCTGGTCGGCCGCGCTTCCTTAGAGTGTGGGTACGCCGGACGCAGTCTCCCGGCGTGCCAACAAGAACAATAAGGAGGCACCCATGCGTCGTGTCATTACTACCGCCCTGGCCGCTGTGGCCCTGGTCGGCGCCGTCGAGGCCCAAGCCGGCTACACCCAGACCAAATACCCGATCGTGCTGGTGCACGGCATCACCGGCTTCGACACCATCGGCGGCCTGGTCAATTACTTCCATACCATTCCCTGGAACCTCGAGCGCGATGGCGCCAAGGTTTATGTTGCCAGCGTCGCCGCGTTCAACGACAGCGAGCAGCGCGGCGCCGAACTGGCCCGGCAGATCGTGCCCTGGGCCGGTGCCAATGGCGGCAAGGTCAACCTGATCGGCCACAGCCAGGGTTCGCCGACCGCGCGGGTAGCCGCTTCCCTGCGCCCGGACCTGGTGGCCTCGGTGACTTCGATCAACGGTGTCAACAAGGGCTCCAAGGTCGCCGACGTGGTGCGCGGCGTGGTACCGCCGGACAGCGCCATCGAAGGCGGTGCCGGCGCCATCGCCAATGCCCTGGGCGCGGTGATCAACTTGCTGTCCGGCAGCAGCAACCCGCAGGACGGTCTGGCCGCCCTGGAAACCCTGACCACCCCCGGCACTACGGCCCTCAACAGCCGCCATCCGTGGGGGGTGAACAACGCCAGCTACTGCGCCAAATCCACCGAAATGCACAATGTGCGCGGCTACAACATCCGCTACTTCTCCTGGACCGGCAATTCGTCCTACACCAACATCTTCGACGCGGTCGACCCGTTCCTGGCCATCACCGGCCTGGCCTTCGGCAGCGAGAAGAACGACGGTCTGGTCGGGGTCTGTGCGACCTACCTGGGCCAGGTGCTCGGCGACAGCTACCACATGAACCACGTCGATGCGATCAACCACCTCTTCGGCCTGCGCGGCTGGACCGAGCCGGTCTCGCTGTATCGTCAGCATGCCAACCGCCTGAAGAACAAGGGCGTCTGAAACTTGCCACGCATGCGGGCTGCTAGACAGCCCGCCTTGGAGGTCGCATGCCCCTGCCGATCCGTTCCCTGGTCCTGCTGACTGTTCTGGGTCTCACCACTGCCGGACTGATCCTCTGCTGGCAATGGCCAGACTCCGTCGTGGCCCAGGTCGATTCGGCCCGTCCGGTTCCACCTGTCGCCGCAGCCATTGCCGGTCCCGTGCTGCGTCAGCCGGCGCCCACGGTTGTCGCACCGGCCGCGCCGCCGGCGTTGCTGCCGGGCCTGCGCGGTACCGAGGTCGACGGCGCACTGCAGGCCGACAGCGCCGGCAATCTGCAGCTCGACCTGGCGCTGCGCGACTATTTCGATTATTTCCTCAGCACCGTCGACCAGGCCGGGCTCGATGCGTCGGTCGAGGCCTTGCTGGCGGATGCCGGCGGGCGCCTGCAGGAGCCGACGCTGGGCCAGTTGGTCGGCCTGCTTGGCGATTATCTGGAGTACAAGCGCGCCAGCCTGGCGCTGCTGCAGCAACCGCTGGGCGCCCACCAGCAAGCCCAGCCACAAGCGCAGCTGGTGGCGTTGCAGCAGGCCTTCGACAGCCTGGCCCAGCTGCGCCGCAGCCACTTTTCACCGGGCGCGGTGGAGGCCTTGTTCGGCGCCGAAGAGGCCTACGCGCGTTACACCCTGGACAGCCTGGCGCTGGCCGCCCGCGACGACATGAGCGAGCAGGGCCAAGCCGATGCCCAGCAACGCCTGAGCGAGCAATTGCCCGCCGCCATGCGCGCCAGTGAGGAGCGGCAGAGCCAGGCCCAGGCGCAGCAGGCGCAAAGCGAACGGTTGTGGCGCGAGGGCGCGAGCGAGGAACAGGTGCGCCAGGCATTGGCTTTGTCCTATGATCCGTCGACTGTCGAGCGCCTGCTGCTCGAGCAGCGCAACGAGCGCGACTGGCAGCAGCGCTACAGGGCCTATCGCGAACAGCTGGCCAGCTTGCACAGCACCGGCCTGAGTCCGGCGGACCGGCAGCATGAACAGCAGCGTTTGCGTCAGCGCTTGTTCGGCGCCGCCGACCAACACCGAGTCGACACCTATGATGCGATTGCCGCCAAACAGCAGGACCGCGACCCCGCCGCGCTGCAATAGCCTGTCGCCCGCGCGGGCGGCCGGCCGCCGATGAATCTGCAGCAGGAAGAACGCCTGTTGTTGGCGCAACAGCGCCGTGGCTACCGGCGATTGTGCTTTGTCCCGGAGCTGGAGCAGGGCTTCGTCGAACACCGGGTGCAGCGCATCCACCGCCGCTTGCTGCTGATCGTCGGCACCGCGATTGTCTTCCAGTTGATCTACAGCGTCCTCGATCTGCTGCTGATGCCGCTGGCGGTGAGCCTGTCGGTGGTGCCCCTGCGGGTGCTGGGCATCCTTGCCGTGCTGGCTGGTTTCGTCTACTGCCGGCGCCTGCAGAGCCCGCCACGCCGGGCGTTGTTCGCCTACACCGCCGCCTATGCGTTGAACGGCGCCTGCGTGGCGCTGATCATTCACCTGTGCTGGGCCCAGGGCGAGGCCATGCCCTACGACGGGTTGTTTCTGATCCTGTTGTTCGGTTACGTGCTGCTCGGCGTCTCGTTTCGCGCCGTGAGCCTCTCCGCCTGGGGCTTCTGCCTGCTGTTCCTGGCGCTTGGGTTGCTGCTGACCGAGCCGGGCAGCCAGTTGGCATATCAGGGCTTGTTCCTGATCTGCGCCAACCTGATCGGCAGTGCCGGCGCCTACTTGCAGGAGCACGGGCAGCGCGGCGCCTGGCTCAACCTGCGCCTGCTCGACCTGGCGCGGCAGCGCGCCGAAGCCGATGACGCGCGCAAGCTGCGTCTGCTCGCGGCGGCCAGCCATGATCTGCGCCAGCCGCTGAACGCCATGGGCCTGTATGCCCAGCACCTGCTCGAACAGAGCCGGGAACCGGGTATCCGTCGGGTCAGCGGCCGTCTGGCGACCTCGGTGGAGCAACTCAGTCGTCTGTTGCAATCGCTGCTGGATTACACCCGCCTGACCTTGCCCGGCGGAGTACAGGCCAAGCTGGAAGTGTTCGCCCTGCGTCCGCTGCTCGAACGCCTGAGCGGCGAAACCCGCCGCGAGGCCGAGCTGCAGGGCGTCGAGCTGGACCTGCAGTGCGCGGATCTGTGGGTGCGCAGCGACCCGTTGCTGCTCGAGCGGGTGCTGCGCAACCTGCTCAACAATGCCCTGTGTCATGCCCAGGCCCGGCACGTGACGCTAAGCGCCCGGGAGGATGCAGGCAGCGTGCTGCTGCAAGTCGCCGACGACGGTCGTGGTCTCAGCGCGGCGGAGCAGGCGCAGGTCTTCGAGGAGTTCCGTCAACTGGACAACCCCGGGCGCCATGCCGAGCGCGGCCTGGGCCTCGGTCTGGCCATCGTCCAGCAACTGGCCGCGCTGCTGGAGCATCCCCTGCAGCTGAACTCCAGTCCGGGCCAGGGCAGCTGCTTCGCTTTGCGCCTGCCGCGCGCCGCCGTGGGGGCGTGGCAGCCGGCCAAGCCGACCGGCGCCCCGTTGAGCGGCCGGGTCTTGCTGCTGGAGGACGATGAAGCCGGGCGCGAGGCCTTGTCCGGGCTGTTGCGCCGCTGGGGCTGCGAGGTCTGGGCCTGCGCCGATCTGCAGGCGGCCCTGGAATGCCTGGCAGAGGCGTCGCCGCAACTGTTGATCAGCGATTACCGCCTGGCCGCCAGCGAAGATGGTCTGCGCGCCATCGAGCGCTTGCGCGAGGAGGCCGGGCGCATGCTCCCGGCCCTGCTGATCAGCGCCGATATCAGCCCCGAGTTGCAGGAGCGCTGCCTGCCGGCACACGTCACCCTGCTCGGCAAACCCTTGCTGCCGGCACGTTTGCGCCAGGCTCTGGCGGTGCTGTTGCCGGTTGCGTCTGCATCTGAAAAAGCCTCGAAGCAGAGCGAAGGCAGCGCGTGAGACGGTTTTCCCAGGTCAATACGGCGTAGGAACGGTCGGACGGCACCTCGTCGGGCGATTATCCGCTGCAGTCCTGCGCCGCCAAGCTCACCTCTACAGCCATCCACGCTGGCGCGCGGCGTTGACGCAGGCGGTGCGGGTGTGCACGTCGAGTTCCTGGAACAGGGTCTTCAGGTGGGTTTTTATCGTGTCTTCGGAAATTCCCAGCTGGCGGCTGATGGCCTTGTTCGGCAAGCCGTCGGCCAGCAGCAGGAGGATCTGCGATTGCCGGGGCGTGAGGGGCGGTTTTTCACCGGCTCCTGGCGCTGGCAGGGTTTCGCCGAGCAGCACGCGGGTCACCGCCTGGCGCAGGTCGTCGCTGTCGGCGCTTTTCGGGATAAAACCCAGGGCGCCTGCGGCCAGCGCCGCCTGAGCATCCAGGTTGGAGTCACTGGCACTGAGGATCGCCACCGGGGTCATGCGCCCTTGCTGCTGCCAGCGCTGCAGCAGTTCGAGGCCGGCTACGTCCGGCAGGCGCAAATCCAGGAGAATCAGGTCGAAATCGTGCTGGCGCAGGCATGCCTCGGCTTCGCCGGCGTTCTGTGCGGTCTGGATCTGCAGATTGGCGCAGAGCGGCGCCAGGGCCAGGCTGAGACCGTCGAGAAAGATCCGATGGTCATCCACCAGTAACAGGCGAAGCTGGTCGGGCAAGGCGGTACAGAGTGCTGTCATGGCAGTTTCACGCGTTTTTTTGTGGTTATGGTCGCCGCCCGAGTGTAGCGCAAAGTGCTGACTGGTTTAGGCGCCAGGTCACTAATAGGGGAGGGGAGGGGAGGGGGCTGGAATTGTAGGAACCAGGGGGACGCCTAGTTCTTGCTGGCGATCCGCTGTGGAATGCTGGATCACCGCAGGCCGCCAGGTCAGGCGACTGCGCTGAAGTTGCCGATGCAGCGTCGCCAGGCTTCGATGAAGTCGCGCGGGTGACCCTGCGGGTGAAATACCCGGCGCCAGACCCGGGCCAGGCCGAGCAGGTCGTCGGCGGCGGGCAATTCGCGCTGTTCTACCTCGACCAGCATCCAGGCAATGGCGGTGGCATAACGCAGGTTGACCGTCAGTTCCAGGTGCGGTGCGGCCAGAAAGGCGTGCTGGCTGGCCAATCCGCGGACCTGGCTGGCCAGGTCCGGATCGAGCGCCAGGTACTGGTCCCATAGCTGTTGATGGCGCAGTTCGGCGATGCGGTAGAGGCCATGGCCGCCCTGAGCATCAAGCGCCGATCCCAGCGCCGACTGGCAGGCGGCGGCGCCCAGCAGCAGGACTTCGGCAGCAGGTGAGTGACGTCCCAGATAGATCAGCGTGGGGCGTATGACGTGCTGGATCAACTCGCAGGCTGCAATTCCCATATAGCCCTCGCGAAAAGTAGCCGATGGGGCCGGGGCGCTTGGCAGCTTGTGGTCGTTCTTGAAAAGGCCCCACCGGAAGCGGGGTTAGCCGCCTGTTTTAAAGTGTAGTGCGACCTTTCTCGTGTAATGGACTGTTTTTAAATTGTTTTATGCTTTCGGTTATTACCTATATTCCGCTTGGTGCTTAGGGCGGTACGGGTGGCGATTGGTTCGGTGCGCAGGACACCCGCCAGCTTCTGTGGCGCGTCGATCACCCATGGCGCACTGCCTGCGGCGAGTGACACCCTGCGGATCGCATAATTGGCCTGCAGTAGGCGAGCGTTTTGTCACAACGCTCAGCTCCGTCTGCATGCTCGAACAAGCCCTAGTCGCCCGTCGCCACGGGGCGTGCCGGGTTGGTAATCCACTCGCTCCAGGAGCCGGCATACAGCGGCGCCAGCGGGTAGCCGGCGAGACACAGAGCGAACAGGTTGTGACAGGCGGTGACGCCGGAGCCGCAGTAGGCCACCAGCTCGCTGGCCGGGCGCTCGCCGAGTTGCGCGGCGAAGCGTTGGCGCAGTTGGGGTGCCGGCAGGAAGCGTCCGCTGCTGTCCAGGTTGTCGGTGCAGGGCGCGCACCGGGCGCCGGGGATATGCCCGGCCACCGGGTCGAGTGGCTCCACCTCGCCGCGAAAACGTGGCAGGGCGCGGGCGTCGAGCAGGGTCAGTTGCGGGTCGGCGAGGCGCTGTTGCAGCTGACTGGCGTCGACCAGCAGGCGGGCGTCGGCTTGGCCGGCGAAGTTGCCGGGTGCCGGGTTCGACAGTGCCGGGGTCAAATCGAAACCGGCCTCGCGCCAAGCCCGCAGGCCGCCGTCGAGCAGGTAGACGCCCTCGCGCTTGCCCAGCCAGGCGAGCAGCCACCAGGCACGGGCGGCGAAGGTGCCGGGGCCGTCGTCGTACACCGCCACCGTACTGTTGTCGTTCAGGCCCCATGCGCGCAGGCGCGCCAGCAGTTGGGCCGGCTCCGGCAAGGGGTGACGGCCGCTGACGCCCTTATGGATCGGCCCGGACAGGTCGCGTTCGAGATCGGCGAACTGGGCGCCGGCGATATGTCCAGCGGCATAACTGCGCCGACCGTAGCCCGGATCATCCAGGGCGAAGCGGCAGTCGAGGATGAGCAGATCGGGTTGGTCCAGGCGGGCCTGGAGTGCGTCGGCTGTGATCAGTTGGGCGAGGGGCATGGCAGGCGTCCTGGGCAAGAGCGGATCGAGGCATGATAAACCGCAGCATGGGCTATGCCACATCTGTCTGTTGATCCGGCAACTCGGGCGTAGTGTCCAGTGCCGATGCAGCACGCAGTTAGCGGTTTGGGCTACAGTCGGCCGCCTTCCTGTATGTTTCCCATCGAATGAGGTGTCTGTGCCCCCGCTGATCATGGTTGCGGCTTTTACCCTGCTGGCTGGCATTGCCATGCCGCTGGGGGCGGTGCTGGCCAGTGTCGAACGAATTCGACCGCGTTGGCTGGAGACTGAGTTCAGGCACGGTGTGGTCGCTTTCGGCGGTGGCGCGCTGCTGGCTGCAGTCGCGTTGGTGCTGGTGCCGCAAGCCATTGTCGAAATGCAGCCGTTACCGGCTGCGCTGTGGTTCTTCGCTGGCGGTGGCGCGTTCATGGCGCTGGATATTCTGCTGTACCGGATGAGTACCTCGGGCAGTCAGTTGGCCGCCATGTTGGCGGATTTTATTCCGGAGTCGCTGGCATTGGGCGCTGCATTTGCACTCGGTGGTCGTGGCGCGTTCCTGCTGGCCGGCTTGATGGCGCTGCAGAACCTGCCAGAGGGCTTCAACGCCTATCGGGAGTTACGCGGTTCGACGGACTACAGCCGCGCAAGAATAGTGCTGATGTTCAGCATCATGGCGCTGCTTGGCCCGCTGGCAGGCGTCTCGGGTTATTTGTGGTTGGCGGATTCGCCGCAGTGGGTGGCGGCAATCATGCTGTTCGCCGCAGGCGGTATCCTCTACTCGGTGTTTCAGGACATCGCGCCCCAGGCCCAGCTGAAGAAGCATTGGGCACCAGCGCTGGGTGCCTTGCTGGGGTTTATGCTGGGGATCGTCGGGCACATGCTTACGGTGCTTTGAGGGCTGCTGTATGGTTCAGCCTCTTTCGAATCCAACTAGTCATGAGACCACCATGAAGCGCTTTGTATTGCTGGATACCGCCCAGATTCCCGATGGCTCCGGGGCGCTCTGCCTGTTCGAGTACGGCGAGGACTTCGTGATCAAGATCGCCGGTGGCGATGGCGGTCAGCTGATGAACACGCGCATGCACGGCTCCGAAGATGCCCTGGCGGCGATTCCCTGCAAGAAAGTCGCCGGCCGCCCGGATTCGCGGGTCTTGATCGGTGGCCTGGGCATGGGCTTCACCCTGGCGGCGGCGCTGCAGAACCTGGGCAAGACCGCCGAGGTGGAGGTAGCCGAACTGGTGCCGGGGGTGGTCGAGTGGAACCGCGGCCCGCTGGGCGCCAAGGCCGGCTACCCGCTGCTCGATCCGCGCACGCGGGTGTTGCAGGAGGATGTAGCCCATAGTCTGAAGACGGCGGACAGGCGTTACGACGCCATCATGCTGGACGTCGACAACGGCCCCGAGGGTCTGACCCAGAAACGCAACAGCTGGCTGTATGGCGCCCAAGGCTTGCAGCGCTGTCACCAGGCATTGCGATCCAAGGGGGTGCTGGCCGTATGGTCGGCCAGCGCGGACAGCAAGTTCGCCGACAAGGTGCGCAGAGCCGGCTTCAAGGTCGAAGAAGTACAGGTCTATGCCCATGGCAACAAGGGCACCCGCCACACCATCTGGATCGCCGACAAGCTGTAGGAAGGGGCGGGCCAGGAAGCCGATGCCGCGCGGCGTTGGCCAGCTCAGCGAATCTTCAGCCGGCCGATGCGGTCGTTATCCAGGCTGCCGAAGTACAGGTAATCGCCCACCGGCTTGACCGAGGTGACCATGCGCAGGTGGGTGCCGCTGGTGTCGTGCAGGCTGCGCACGATCTCGCCCTGCTCGTTGAGGGCGATGGCGAAGCCGTAGGGAATTGCCTTGGGCCAGAGTGCGCGCGGCAGTTTGGCCAGCTGCGCCTTGAGCCAGGGGTGGCGATGGAGGAAGTCGGCATCGGCCTTGCGTGGCGTCGGCAGGGCCACCCAGAAGGTGCCGGCGCGGTCGCCTTGCAGGTTGTCCGGCAGGCCCGGCAGGTTGTCGATGAACACGTCCTGGCTGCCGGCTTTCTCGCCCTTGAGCCAGTAGCGGCTGATGCGGTAGCGGTAGGTTTCGTTGACCAGTACGAAGTCCTCGTTGGCCGACAGCGCCACGCCGTTGGCGAAGTACAGGTCCTTGAGCAGCACGCGGGTCTCGCCGCTGCCTGGGTTGTAGCTGAGCAGGCGGCCGTGGGGGCGCGCCTCGAGCAGGTCGAGCAAATAATCCGGTTGCGCGAAACGCGAGGAGGCGTCGCTGAAATAGATGGTGCCGTCGCTGGCGATGTCCAGGTCGTCGGTGAACTTGAAGGGCAGGCCTTCGGCTTCGCTGGTCAGGACCTGGATCTGCCCTTGAGGGTCGATGGACAGCAGGCCCCTGTAGGCGTCGGCGACGATCAGCTGGCCGGCGGCGTCGAAGTCCATGCCCAGCGGCCGGCCTTGGGTGTCGGCGAAGGTCGCGACGCTGCCGTCGGCCTCGATGCGCACGATGCGGCCGTCATGCAGGCCGGCATAGACCCGGCCCTGGGCGTCCACGGCGGTGTCTTCCGGGCCGTGCAGCTGGCCACGGCCGAGCAGTTCGGCCTTCATCAGGGTGTCGTTGGGTTCCAGCACGCCGGTCATCGCCGGGGCGGGCGGCGCCTGCCAGACCAGCGGGTCGATGGGGCTGGGGGTGATGGCCAGATAGATCACCGCGGCGGCGATCAGCAGGACGAGTAGGCCAAGCAGTTTCTTCATTATTCTTATTCCCTGTATGGATAGTTTTAAGCAGGCGCCGCGCAGGATAGCGCTTCTGTCTCATGCTGCGCATCGTGAATGCCCGGCTATGTGGCGAGGCGATATATACTGCGCGGCATTCTTGATGGGAGCGCCGCGTGGCTATTGATATTCGCTGGATCCGCGACAACGCCAGCCTGGCGCAGCACTGCGCCAACTGGCGCAATCTGCCGTTCGTGGCGGTAGACACCGAATTTATGCGGGTCGACACCTTTTACCCGATCGCCGGCCTGCTGCAGGTCAGCGAAGGCGAGCGCGCCTACCTGATCGATCCGTTGCTGATCGACGACTGGACGCCGTTCGCCGAGTTGCTGCAGGACCCGGCCGTGGTCAAGGTGCTGCATGCCTGCAGCGAGGACTTGGAAGTCTTCCTGCGCCTGACCGGCAGCCTGCCAGTGGCCCTGTTCGACACCCAACTGGCCGCCGCCTACCTCAATCTCGGTTTCTCCATGGGTTATTCGCGCCTGGTCCAGGCGGTGCTGAACATCGAGCTGCCCAAGGGCGAAACCCGCTCGGACTGGCTGCAGCGCCCGCTCAGCGAGACCCAGATCAGCTACGCCGCCGAGGACGTGCTGCACCTGGCCGAGGTCTATATCCTGCTGCAGCAACAGTTGTCGGCCGAGAAAAATGCCTGGGTGCTGGAAGACGGCGCCGAACTGGTAGCCAACCTGGGCCGTGAAGTCGCTCCGGAGGATGCCTACCGCGAGGCCAAGCTGGCCTGGAAGCTGTCCCGCGCGCAACTGGCGGTGCTGCGCGAACTCTGCGCCTGGCGCGAGCGCGAGGCGAGGGCGCGCAACCAGCCGCGCAACCGCATCATCCGCGAGCATTCGTTGTGGCCGTTGGCCCGCACCCAGCCGGATAACCTGGTGGCGCTGGCACGGATCGACGACATGCACCCGAAAACCGTGCGTCAGGACGGCGAGTTCCTCCTCCGCCTGATCAAGGACGCCGCCGCCACGCCGCCAGCCGATTGGCCCGAGGCGTTGCCCGAGCCCCTGCCGCTGGAAGCCTCGGCATTGTTGAAGAAATTGCGTGCCATCGGTCAGCGCGAAGGCGAGCGGCTGAACATCGCCCCGGAGCTGATGCTGCGCAAGAAAACCCTCGAGGCCCTGCTGAAAACCGGCTACCCCAATGGCCCCTACCAGTTGCCGGACTCGCTGCGCGGCTGGCGCCGTGAATTGCTGGGCCAGGCCCTGCTCGATAGCCTGGCCGGCGAAGGAGAATCCGCGTGAAACGCATTTGCTCGATCTACAAAAGCCCACGCAAGAACGAGATGTACCTCTACGTACTGAAAAGCGATGGCCTGGAGCGCGTGCCGGAAAACCTGCTGGCGGCGTTCGGCCCGCCGACCCTGGCCTTCAGCATGGTGCTCACCCCGGAGCGCACGCTGTCCCGCGAGGACATTCACACCGTCCTGGAAAACCTCGAGAAGCAGGGTTACCACCTGCAGATGCCGCCGCCGGAAGATGAATACATCGAGCACCTGCCGGACGAATTGCTGCGGCGCAACGATCCGATATGAGTGTCATGCGCGTCCTGATCGGCGAAATCGAACATGCCCGCTATGCCGAGCTGCTGCGCCAGGCGGCGCCCGAGCTCGAGCTGCACGGCAGCGCCGACCCGCTCGAGCTGGCGCACTGGGCGGCTAGCTG
>NZ_JBFIIG010000102.1:0-15243 GCF_041601375.1 Pseudomonas sp.
ACGACAAGGCTGAAATGCCGGTTAATCGCGGTCTTACCCAGGTACCGCGATCCCCTCTGCAGGGTGGGTTAGCGCCCCCCCCAAACGATCGGGAACCGCCATCGTGGCGCGCCGCGCAACCCTCCAAGCGACATCCCTGCGTTGCGCCGAGGGTGGGTTTCGGCGCAACAGATCTTGCTGGTTCATCGCTATCGGCAGCGTGCGCCCAACCCACCCTAGCGTGATCCAAGGGCACGACACTAGTCGGGGGCGCCTAGCCCGAGCTCGCACACGAGCCCGTTTTTAACGACGAATCGGCAACGCAGATAGTTTTTCAACGGTCTGCTGACAAACCCGCGAGGATGCGCATTGCCAGCGCCTTATTTCAGGCCCTTGCCCGAGAACATCACCACCTTGTCGCCGGCGTACTGCACGCTGATGAAACTCTGCTCGTCGCCCCAGGTGCAGCTGGTGATGCCCAAGACGCCTGTGCACTCGCTGGGTGCACCGAGCAACTGCTCGACCTCCGGCTTGCTCATCCCGGACTTGAGCTTGGAATAATTGTCCTGATTGACCTTGCTGCAGGCAGCCAGCAACACACAACACAACAGCACGGCGAAATTGCGCAACGACATGGGACGGGCTCCAGAATTGGCTTCACAATTGGCTTAAAAATTGAAAGAAGGACAAGCTAGCAGCTGCCCGATCGGATGTCAGAAACGCGAGCCGGGTTCCTGCAGGAAGGCCAGCTCTTCCGCGGTCGAGGCCCGGCCCAGCACGGCATTGCGATGGGGAAAGCGTGCAAACCGGGCAATCACCTGGCGATGCCGCTCGGCGTAATCCAGATAATCGGCAAACAACGCCCGCTCGGCGGGCGGCGCGACGGACAGCAGGCGGGTGAAACGGCGCACCGCCTCGTCCTGCAGGAGAAGGTCCTCGGCATGTTCCAGCACCAGGTAGACGAACACCCGCTGCAGCGGCGTCAGCAGCTCTTCTCGCTCCTCGTCCAGCCCGGCGAGCACCAGTTGCCGGGCCAGGTCGTCGCCGGCGAAGGCCCGCGGGCTGTCGCGGAAAATCATCCGCGGCATCTGATCCAGCAGCAGGATCAGCGCCAGCCAGCCCTGCGGCGAATCCGCCCAGTCGGCCAACTCGCCGGCCAGCGCCTGCTCCACCAACCCGGCAAAGCGCTCACGCGCATCAAGGTCCTGGCTATCCTGCTTGCCGAACCACAGTGCGGAACGCGCCGCAGCCACCTCGGCGGCCGTCGTCGCGCTACCGAACCACCAGTCGAGCAATGGCTGCCAAGGCTTGTTCATGGCTCACTCCTGGTGGTAGGCGGTCACGCGCTCGACTTCTTCCTTGGAGCCAAGAAAGACCGCCACACGCTGGTGCAGGGAGGTCGGCTGGATATCGAGAATGCGCTGGCAACCATCGGTCGCGGCGCCTCCAGCCTGTTCGATGATGAAGGACATCGGATTGGCTTCGTACATCAAGCGCAGCTTACCTGGCTTTTCCGGCTCGCGGCTGTCGCGCGGATACATGAACAGGCCGCCACGGGTGAGGATACGGTGCACATCGGCGACCATGGAGGCGATCCAGCGCATGTTGTAGTTCTTTTCCAATGGCCCGCTTTCGCCGGCCAGCAACTCGCCGACATAGCGCTGTACCGGTGCTTCCCAGTGGCGCTGGTTGGACATGTTGATGGCGAATTCCTGGGTGGTTTGCGGCACCTTGATGTCGTCGTGGGTCAGGACGAAGCTGCCCAATTCGCGGTCCAGGGTGAAGCCCTTGACGCCATTGCCCAGGGTCAGCAGCAGCATGGTCTGCGGGCCGTAGATCGCATAGCCGGCGGCGACTTGCTCGGTACCCGGTTGGAGGAAGGCCTCTTCACCGAGGTCGCCGCATTCGCCATTACGGTCGGGGCAGCGCAATACCGAGAAGATGGTGCCGACCGAGACGTTGACGTCGATGTTGGAGGAGCCGTCCAGCGGGTCGAATACCAGCAGGTAGGCGCCTTTCGGGTACTTGCCGGGAATCTGGTAGGCGTTGTCCATTTCTTCCGAGGCCATGCCGGCCAGGTGACCGCCCCACTCGTTGGCCTCCAGCAGAATCTCGTTGGACAGTACGTCGAGCTTCTTCTGCACCTCGCCCTGCACGTTCTCGGTTTCCATGCTGCCGAGCACGCCACCCAGGGCACCCTTCGACACCTGATGGCTGATGGCCTTGCAGGCCCGTGCCACCACTTCGATAAGGAACCGCAGATCGGCGGGAGTGTTGTGGCTGCGGGTCTGTTCGATCAGATAGCGGCTCAGGGTAACGCGGGACATGGACGGCTCCGGGAAGGAAAGAAATCGTGCGCAGTTTAACCCTTTACGGACGGCAGCGCCTCCGCCCCGGGATGGATGGGGGCGAAGCGGCTCAAACTTGCGTGCACAGCTGCACGCGGTTGCGCCCCGCCCGTTTCGCCTCGTAGAGTGCGACATCGGCCGCATGCAGGAGTTCATCCAGCGCGCGGCCTTGCGCAGGCCACAGGGCCAGGCCAGCCGACAGGGTCACCGTACGCGTACCGCTACGTGTAGGCAGCGGGCTGGCGGCCAGCCCCTGACAAATCGACTCCAGACGCGTGCGCGCCTCCTGCGCATCGACCCCCGGCAGGATCAGCAAGAACTCCTCGCCGCCAATGCGAAACACCGCATCCGAGGCGCGCAGGCTGCCCAGCAAGCGCTGCGCCACAGCCTTGAGCACATCGTCGCCTGCCAGATGGCCGTGCTCGTCGTTGAGCTGCTTGAAATGATCGAGGTCGATCAGGGCCAGCGCCAGCGGCGCCCGCTCACGCTCGGCGCGAGCCAGCTCACGGCTGAAGAACTCGTCGAGGTAGCGGCGGTTGTACAAGCCGGTCAGTGGATCGCGCAGTGCCTGCTCCTGCAACTGCTCATGCAGACAGGAAATGGTGCGCAGACGCTCCTCGCTGATGGCCAGCGCTTCGGCCAGCTTCAGCTCGCTGAGATAACGCTGGGTGACATCGCGCAGATAGAGCATGTGCCCGAGCAGCATGGAGCCCTGGCACGTGCCCCGCTCGATCACCCGAATGCGCACCTCGAAGTAGCGCAACGAACTGGCCAGGGTCAGCAACTGGTTGCGGCTGGCGCTGACCGGCCCCTGCATCAACGCCTGCAAGTCTTGGCCGAATACCGGCCAATCGTTCAATTTGCGACCCTGCCAATCACCCTGCAAGCCGGCCAGCTTGAGCGCCTCGGGGTTGCTCTCGATCACTCGCAACTGCGGATCGACCACCAGCACCGGGTCGAGCAAGGCTTCCAGCAGCAGATGGCGCGCTACCGGCAACAGATCGAACAGGCGCACCCCGAGGATCAACCAGGCAAATGCCGCCAGGGTAAAGGCAAAACTGAAGGGCGTCGGGTCGAAGCCGAACACGGTCCAACCAAAGCCGATGTAGCCGATGTTGGCCGCCCAGGGCAGGGCGGTCAGCAGCACAAAGGCCAGATAATGCCGACGGTAGACGCCAACACTGAAGACCGCCGCACGAATCACCACGCCCATGCTGAAGGCCATGAACAGGTAAAGGTAGGCCGCGGCCGCGTAGAACAGCGGACCGTGCTGGTAACGTACGGGGGCGCCCGGTTCGGCCGAGAGCGCGGCCGTCCCCGCGCCGTAAAACCAGCCATGCCAGGGATTGCTCAGGGCCACCAGCCAGATCACCACGGGCACCACGCTCAGGCCCAGCATATGGCGCAACGGCAAAGGCTCACGCACGCTATTGACGTACTGCCAGAGGAATATCGCCCAGAAGGCCGGCACCGAGAGGATCCCCGGCCAGGCCATGCTCGCCCAGAACACCTTGCACTCGGCCAACTGCGCGGCCATTTCCAAGGCGGCGGCGAGCATCCACCAGAGGCTGGCCGCATGCAGCAGAATAAACGTCTCGCGCCCCGGGAAGTAGCGCTGCCGGGTAACCCAACGCGTCAACAGCAGCACGCCGATGCAGACCAGGCCGGTCAGCGCCACCGGCACACTCAGCGCCCAGCCCGAGCCCGCACAAGCGCTCACGGCCCCACCTGCGGGGCACGGGCATGAGGCAACGCCAGGAAAATCTGATTCAGCAAGGGGAGAGCACGGCGAAGTGACATGCGCAAAGGCCATCCTGACCCGAAACGTTGATAGAAAACCGCAGCACTGTGCCGGCAGCGTCAAAGATACTGCAGGTCACCCTATATTCCTGAGGGTTTTATTCAGCCTGAGCGCTGGCTCGCCGAAAACCAGCATGGCTGCCGCGGCGAACCTGTGCCACCAGGGTTTAGCTCCAGACTGCCGGCCGTACGGTTGAATACGGCCGTGCTTGCGCAAAGAAAACCGACCAGCGAGCAGATGTTGATTCACAAATCCGCCAACGCCGCTATCATCGCCCGCCGCCCAGCCATTACGCGCCCATAGCCCCATGAAGAACAACCTGATCGCCGCCGCCGAACTCGACCGCCTGGACACCTGGGCCAAATACACCAGCGACATGTGCCATAGCTGCATGTCCAGCTGCTGCACGCTGCCGGTCGAGGTGCGCATCGGTGACCTGATCCGCATCGGCGTGGTCGACGACTTCGAGCGTGGCGAGCCGCCGAAGAATATCGCCAAGCGCCTGCAGAAAGAGGGCATCGTCGAGCGTTTCAACCAGAAGTCGGGGATCTTCACCCTGATCCGCATGAGCAACAACGACTGCCTGTACCTGGATCGCAAGACGCGCCTGTGCACCATCTACGACAAGCGCCCGGACACCTGCCGCAACCATCCGAAGATCGGCCCGCGGCCCGGCTACTGCGCGTACAAGCCGAAAGCGCTGAGCTGAATCACGCCTCAGGGCTTGCTGGGTCTGGCGCGCAACAGGCTCCAGGCCATCAGCACCAGCAGGCCGACCCCGGCGAGCAACACGCCCCAGAGCCCCAGGCGCTGCCAGTCCCAGCCTGGCGCCTGCTCGGCGCCTGCCGCGGCCTCGATCAGGGGCGTCGCGGTTGCCACGCCCAGGGCCGCCAGGCGCTGGTCATCGTAACCGGGAATCAGGGTGCTCAGCGGCAGGCTCGCCGCGCTGCCCGTCGCCTTGCCGATGGCCAGCACATAGGGCGGTGCGCCGCGGGCGAGGAACACCACCTGGGTCGCACGGATACCGACCCGGAGGCTCGGCGCGGCACTGCCCAGGCCGCCGCCGCGCTCATCCACCTGCACGCGCAACTGCTGCACCGGCACGCCGTGCAGTTCCAGTTCGTCGTGCAGCACCTCCTGGCCATCCTGCGGCAGACGGTAGAGCAGGCCGCGCGCCAGTGGCTGCCACCGCACCTTGCCCTCACGTCGGCCCGTGACGCTCACCGGCGCCAGGGTATTGGCCTCGGCCAGCTCGACCCGCACGCCCTGCAACGGCAGCGCCAGGGGCAGGTCCCAGCGGTACTCGCCGGGCTTGGCGCTGCTCGGCGACAAATCCGCCGACCAGCTCAGCGCCGCCGGCCTGTCGTTGCCGGCACTCAGCAGCCGCGCGGACAACAGCTGCGGAGCCTGCCGGGGGCTGCTCCAGAGCAGGCGCAGGTAACGCGCGGACTGGCCCGGCAGGCGGACTTCACGCTGATCGATGCGCTCGTCGGCAAACGACAGCCGGGCAATCTGCCCATCGTCCCAGGCGCGCCAGTGCTGCAGGTCATCGCTGGCCTCGATACTGAAACGCTGAAAGCCCTCGCGCTCGGCGCTCCAGTCGAGAATCAGCTTGTGCAGCGGCGCCTCGATGGCACTGGTGTCGAGCAACCAGCCGCGCAGTACCTCTTCAGCGGCATGCGGCGCATCGTCGGCCAGCACCTCGACCAGGGTACCGCTGGTACTGCGCCGCACCCGCACTCCGGGGCTCTGCTCGGCATGCAGCGGGCCACGCAGGGGGAACCACTTCACCGCGGTGTCCTGCTGCGTCTCGCGCTGCCGGGCACCGCCCAGGCTCAGGGCATAGGCCTGCGCTTCGCCAGCGCCGTTGAACACCCGCAGGTCGCGCAGGTCGGCGTGACGCGCGGCCATATGCAAGGCCATCGGCAATTCCAGGCGATACCAGGGACCTTCCCCGCTCAGGCTCAGCGGCACCTGGATGGCGTAGTCACTGGCGCTTTCCTGCCCCACCGCCAGAGGGGCGAGCAGGGCCAGCAACGTCAGGACCCAGCCACGCACACCGATCAACCTGCTCATAGCTGCACCTGCTCCGTTGCGGGCGCCGCCTGCCGGGGCGGCAGCGGCGCGAAATAGCCGACGATCAACAGCAACACGCCCACCGCGATAAAGGAGACGATGCGCTCCAGGCCGCCCTGATTGCCCAGCTCGACGAAGAACAGCTTGGCCACCACCACGCCGATCAGGACCGCACCGACCAGCCACAGCTCGCGCCGCGCGCGCAGGTGGCCGACTATCATCAGCGGCAGGGCGATCAGGGTCCAGACGATGGACAACCCCGCCTGCACCAGCATCGACTCGAGCAGCGCCTGCAGCTGGTAAGGCACACCGCCCCAATGGTGAGACCCGCGCAGCACCGCCGCGGTCAGCAGGGCAAACAGCGAAATGCCGGCCAGCAGCTGGGGCAACTGGCCCCGTAGCACAGTCGCCAGGCCGAGTTGCGCCAAGGCGCTGCGCAGCCAGTGGAAAATCGCGAACAGGCTGATCAGCAAGCCCAGCTCCAGCGGGTTGAGCAGAGGCAGATAGGGCAGCGGCTCGGCGGCGCCATCGCTGGCGATATTGGCCAGCCAGAACCAGGCGAGCATCGACAGCGCCAGCGGCGCGGCGGCCAACAGCCGGTACTCGCGCGGATACGCCGCTACCGGCCAGGGCCACTGGCGCGGTGTCGCCATCAGCAGCAGATACAGGCTCGGCAGCAGCGCCCAACCCAGCCAGCGCCAGGCGTTGTAATGCTGCGCCAGCAGATAGAGCAGGTAGCGCAGCTCAAGGGCCAGCACGCCGAGGATCAGCCAGCAGCCCAGCACATGGGCGGCGCTCAGCGCGCCGGCCGGCAGCAGAGCGCTCAGGCGCCGCAGCGCCAGCAGATGCACAGCGAACAGCACGCCCCAGCCGAGCCAACCGAAGTCCGCCAGCGGGTGATACTCGAGGTGCCAGGCAGACAGCAGGATCAGCGCCGCCACCGGTACCAGCAGCGTGCACAGCAGCGCCATGGCCCGCCACTGCACCCGCACGGCAACCAGCAGCCACAGCACCACACTCAGGGCCGCACCCAGCAGCAACAGCGGCGCCTGCAGCGCAGGCGCGGCAAACCGCAGGATTTCGCCGGCCAGGCTCAGCGCCCACCAGCCGGCGCCCCAGACCAGCAGCAGCTGCGACAAGCGCTGCAGGCTCAAAGCCGGCAGCGCAGTGGCCCGTTCAAGGCGCGCCACCTGCTGCAGGCGCCAGGCACCGACCAGGGCGGCGATGGCCAGCACCGCCGGTGTCCAGAACCCGGCATGGCCCAGCGGGCGCAGGCCTTCGCCGCCGAGCGGGGCGAACAGCAGCGGGCTGGCGACCAGGAACGACAGACCGCCGAACCCCTGCAGCAACAGGCCGAAGACGAAACCGGCACGCTGCTGCAACTGCAGGCTGAGCCAGACGATCAACAGGCCGCTGCCGCCCCAGACCGCGCTGGCGCTCTGCCAGGGCAGGACGAACAGCACCGCCAGGTTGACGAACAGCAGCCCGACCAGCAAGACCAGCGACAGCCCGCGCATCAGCCGCCTATCGCGGCTGACCTGGCTATCGCGCGCCGCCAGCAGCATGCCGCCGATCAGCGCCAGACCGATCAGCGAGGCGCTCAGCAAGCCGCGCCAACCGGCAGCGAACGCGCCACTGCCGATGCCCGAGGCCGCATCCAGCTGCAACAGGAACAGCGCACCGCCGAGCAACTGCACGGCAAAGGCACTGAACAGGAAAGTCCGCGACTGCAGGCGCAAACCGATGAACAAGGTGGCCAGGCCAGCCAGGGCCCAGCTGATCGCCGTGGCCTCGGCGTTGAAACACAGCGGCGCGAGCAGGTAGAGAAACGCCAGGCCGGCGCAGGCCAACACCGGCAAGCCGCGCCGCTCCCAGGCCGAGGCCTGATCGTCGCCCGCCTGACGCAGCCTGTAGAAGCTGAACAGCAAGGCCGCGCCGAGCATCAGCGCACCCAGGGGCGGACCGGCCAGCAGGCTGTCCTGCCCCGGACTCAATTCGCCGAGAGAGGCCAGCGCCGCGCCCGCTTGCAACAGCAGGGCGAAGGCGCGGGCCAGGCTGCGCCGCTGACGCAACCCCAGCCAGAAGATGCCGGCGCCCTCCACCGCCCAGGCGGCCGAGGTCCAGCGCGCATCCAGGCCCAGGGGAATCGCCAGGCTGCCGAACACCACCCCCAGCGCCAGGCAGGTTTCCACCAGCAGCAGGGCGCGGCCTTCCGTGCGCCTGGCCAGCAGCAGCGCCAGGCCCAGGTAGAACAAGCCCAGCGCCAGCGCGCTGAAGGCGGCGGCGAACTCGAGATGCCGCACCAGCGCAAACTGCAGGCCGAAACCCACCAGCGGCGGGCCGAACAGCACGGTGGCGTCGACATAATCTCCCTGGCGCGCCGCCCAGCGCAGCCGTTCAGCGCGCCCCTCGGGCGCCGCCCCGGCCTCGCCCAGCTTGCGCCTGGCGAACAACAGGCCGATGGCCACGTACATCAGGAAGAACAGCAGCAGGAACGGCTCGGTGCTCCCCAGCAACTCGGGAGTGTAGGCACCCAGGCCCCAGGCGAAACCAATGCCGAAGGTGCCGACGAAGCCGATCAGGTTGAGCAGGCGCCAGGTCTTGAACCAGGCGATGGCCAGGATGGCGCTGTTGAGCAGGACGAAATAGCTAAACAGCGCGACATGGTTGCCGCTGCCGGTCGAGGTCAGGATGGGCGCGGCGAAACCGCCGAGCGCGGCCGCGGCCGCCAGCCCCAGGGCGTTCTGCGTCACCGCGAGAATTGCCGAGCAGAGAGTCACGAGCAACAGCAGAGTGAAGGCCTGCGCCGGCGCGAGCAACGGATGCAGGCGCATGGCGGCGAAGATCGTCAGGTACAGCACGGCAATGCCCGCGCCTTGCAGCATCAGGCCGTAGTTCGGGTTGCGCAGGCGCAACCACCAGCCCAGGCCGAGCAAGGCGATGGCGCTGGCCGCCACCCCGGCGTAACGCACCTGCACCGGCACCACCATGCCTTCGGTGGCGTAGCGCAAGAGAAAGGCCAGGCCGAGGAACAGCAGCAGCACGCCGATGCGCAGCACGGTATTGCCACCGAACAGCCAGGCCCGGGCCCGAGCGATGCCGCGTTCGATCGGCGAAGGTTCGCGTGGCTTGACCGGTTGGCGCGCAGCGGGCTCGGCACCTGGCTGATCCGCCGCCTGGGTCCAGGCGTCGCTACTGCCCGGCGCAGGCTCGGGGTCTGCCTCGGCTTGCGCGCGAACCTCCGGCGGCAGCTCCCAGGTCAGTTCCGTCTCAGCGGCGACGGGCGCCCTCTCGGCCGGCGTCGACTCTTGCGCCGGCGCAGACTGCGCCTCGACCTTGAGCAGTCGTTCATGGATGGCCTGGGTGCCCTGCTCGAAGCGCTCGGCGAAGCTTTTCTGCTGCCTCAGCAATTCGGCGTTCTGGGCTTGCAGCCCCCTGAGCTTGAGCGCCTGAGCCATGCCCAGGCCGACCAAGCCACCCAACAGCGCGCCTGTCGGCGACTCCGCGACCAGAGCCCCCAACACCAGCCCGACCAGCATGAAGATCCATTGCATGCAGTGCGTTCCCAAATCGATTGATGCAAAACCCCGGCGCCCCGGCACGACGGCAAATCGCAGCCGCATTCAAGGCGGGTAGCGAGTATATCGGCCGAACCTGTTCGTCTTGTACAGACGAAGGTTAGCCACTTCACAGGCACAGTGAATTTGCCATTGGCGTTTTCACCCGCACAGGAAACCGCACACCGTCAACAAGGTTATGCCCCAGTTAGACCAAAGCGCGGGATCTGTAGGAGCCAAGGGGACGCCTGGTCCTTGCTGGCGATCCGGGCCAACGAACAGCACAAAAGCATTGCCGGAGTGCCGGACCACGGCAAGCTGGCTGTTACACGGATTACTGCATGCAACACGTAACTGCGAGCCACAAAAAAGCCCCCGCCAACTCACGTTGACGGGGGCTTTTCAGTCATGCGGCCGGGTTATCAGCCTTTCTTGGCGGCGCGGTTACGCTCGCTTTCGCCCAGGATTTTCTTGCGCAGGCGGATCGACTTCGGCGTGACTTCGCACAGCTCGTCGTCCTGGATGAATTCCAAGGCCTGTTCCAGGGTGAAGCGCACCGGCGGCACCAGGGCGATGGTTTCGTCCTTGCCGGAAGCACGCATGTTGTCGAGCTTCTTGCCCTTGGTCGGGTTCACACCCATGTCGTTGTCGCGGCTGTTGAGGCCGACGATCTGACCTTCGTAGATGTCCTGGCCGTGCTCGACGAACAGCTTGCCGCGCGCCTGCAGGGTTTCCAGCGAGTAGGTCAGCGCCTTGCCGGTGGCGACCGATACCAGTACGCCGTTCTGCCGGCCGGACATGTCGCCGGACTTCATCACGTCGTAACGGTCGAAGATGCTGGTCATGATGCCGGCACCGGAGGTCAGGGTGAGGAACTCGTTGCGGAAACCGATCAGGCCACGGGCCGGGATGTTGTACTCGAGGCGCACACGGCCCTTGCCATCCGGAACCATGTTGGTCAGGTCGCCTTTGCGCAGACCCATCTGCTCCATCAGCGCGCCCTGGGAAACTTCCGGCACGTCGATGGTGACGTTCTCATAGGGTTCGTGCTTGACGCCATCGACCAGCTTGATGATCACTTCCGGACGACCAACGCCCATCTCGAAGCCTTCGCGACGCATGGTTTCGATCAGTACCGAGAGGTGCAGCTCGCCACGGCCGGAGACCTTGAACTTGTCGGCGGTGTCGCCTTCTTCGACGCGCAGGGCCACGTTGTACAGCAGCTCCTTGTCCAGACGCTCCTTGATGTTGCGGCTGGTGACGAACTTGCCTTCCTTGCCGCAGAACGGCGAGTCGTTGACCTGGAAGGTCATGGCAACGGTCGGCTCGTCCACGGACAGCGGGGTCATGGCTTCGACGTTCTGCGGGTCGCACAGGGTGTCGGAGATGAACAGCTGATCGAAACCGCTGATGCAGACGATGTCGCCAGCGGCGGCTTCGTCGACGTCGACGCGGTGCAGGCCGTGGTGGCCCATCAGCTTGAGGATACGACCGTTACGGCGCTTGCCGTGCACGTCGATCGCCACCACCTGGGTGTTCGGCTTGACCCGGCCACGGGCGATACGACCAACGCCGATGATGCCGAGGAAGCTGTTGTAGTCCAGGGCGGAAATCTGCATCTGGAACGGGCCGTCGCGGTCGACTTTCGGCGCCGGTACGTGGTCGACGATGGCCTGGTACAACGGCACCAGGTCTTCCGCCATGGCGGTGTGCTCCAGACCGGCAACACCGTTGATCGCCGAAGCGTACACGATCGGAAAGTCCAGTTGCTCTTCGGTCGCGCCGAGGTTGTCGAACAGGTCGAAGATCTGCTCGACCACCCAATCCGGACGCGCGCCCGGACGGTCGACCTTGTTCACTACCACGATCGGGCGCAGGCCGGCCTGGAAGGCTTTCTGGGTCACGAAGCGGGTCTGCGGCATCGGGCCGTCCTGGGCATCGACCACCAGCAGCACCGAGTCGACCATCGACATCACGCGCTCGACTTCGCCGCCGAAGTCGGCGTGGCCGGGGGTGTCGACGATGTTGATGTGATGGCCGTTCCAGTTGATCGCGGTGTTTTTCGCCAGGATGGTAATGCCGCGCTCTTTTTCCTGGTCGTTGCTGTCCATCAGGCGCTCGGTGTCGAGCTCGTTGCGCTCGAGGGTGCCGGACTGGCGCAGCAGGGCGTCAACCAGGGTGGTCTTGCCATGGTCGACGTGGGCGATGATGGCGATGTTGCGTAGATTTTCGATCACGGGTGCATCTCGATCAGAGGATTCGGTTTGCCGCATAGTTTACGCGGCGGACATTAACTAAATACGAATTCGGCCAGACGGTGCAAAAGCGCAGCGGCTTTTACCCCGCCTGCAGGTCGGGAGGGCGATGGCGGATGCTGCCGCCATTCAACCCGGGCGTCTTATGCCGGACGATAAACGCGCACATTGGCATACCCCTCGCTAAGCAGGTGGTGGGCATGCAAACGACTCATGACGCCCTTGTCGCAATACAGCAGGTATTGACGATTGGCATCCAGCTCTTTGAAGCGACTGTTCAAGGCATAGAACGGCAGCGTTTGCACTTCGATACCGGGCAGCTCTAATGGCTGCTCTTCGGCGTTATCCGGGTGACGGATGTCAATGATGACATGACTGGCCAGGGCTTCGCTGACTTCCTCGACCTTGACGTCCTTGCCCAGTTCGTCGATCACCTTGTCGATCGGCAGCAAGGTCGCGCGCTCGAGGGCGCGCTGGAGAACCGCCATATCGAACTGGCGCTCTTCGTGTTCGATGCGCTCCTTCTTCGCCCGGGTGGTCGGATTCACCGAGATCACGCCGCAATACTCCGGCATGTGCTTGGCAAACTCGGCGGTGCCGATGGCGGTGGCGGTGTCGATGATGTCCTGCTTGTGGCTGGCGATCAGCGGGCGCAGCACCAACATGTCGGTGGCCGAATCGATCACCGAGAGGTTGGGCAGGGTCTGACTGGAGACCTGGGAAATCGCCTCGCCGGTGACCAGGGCATTGATCTGCAGCTGTTCGGCCATGTGCGTGGAGGCGCGCAGCATCATGCGCTTGAGGATCACGCCCATCTGGCTGTTGTCGACCTTGCCGAGAATCTCGCCGAGCACTTCCTCGAAGGGCACGCTGATAAACAGCACGCGCTGGGAACTGCCGAACTTCTGCCACAGGTAATGCGCCACTTCCATCACCCCCAACTCGTGGGCACGGCCGCCCAGGTTGAAGAAGCAGAAATGGGTGACCAGACCGCGGCGCATCATCTGATAGGCGGCGACCGTGGAATCGAAACCGCCGGACATCAGCACCAGGGTCTGCTCCAGCGATCCCAGCGGATAACCGCCCAGGCCCTGGTGCTGGTTATGGATGACGAACAGGCGCTGGTCGCGGATCTCCATGCGCACTTCGACTTCGGGCTGCTTCAGGTCGATGCCGGCGGCGCCACATTGCTGGCGCAACTGGCTGCCGACATAGCGCTCGACATCCATGGAGCTGAAGGCATGCTTGCCGGCACGCTTGCAGCGCACGGCGAAGATCTTGCCCGGCAAGCGGTCGCCGAAGTGGCGCTTGCATTTGTCCAGCACATCGTCGAAATCGCCCAGCGGGTATTCGTCGACCTGGAGGAAATGGGTGATGCCGGGGGTGCAGCTGAGCCGCTCGATCATCGCCTGCAGGGTTTTCGCCTCGCTGATCCGGGTCTCGACTTCCAGGTTGTCCCACACACCACTGACCAGCAGCTGCGGATCGAGATCGCGCAGCACCGAACGGATGTTCTTCGCCAATTGCCGGATAAAGTGCTTACGCACCGGGCGGCTCTTGATGGTGATTTCTGGAAAGACTTTAACGATCAGTTTCATTAAAACGGCGCATACCGAGACGGCTAAGAAAACAGGGGCGCGGATTATAGCGGAAATCGTGCAAGCTTTGATCAAAAATACCATTAGCCCGGCACTGCGCACCTTTATGGCGCATAGCGATGCCATTGCGGGCTATTTTGGTGCAAGTAATTTCACCACGGCCATTCGCAGGCCTCGCCATGCCTGAGTTTCAGCCATTCAACCCATTCCTGTGCACTGGCATAGAATTTGCTCCCTTGTGAGGCAGGTTATCCTGGCGGACTATCGCGCCCGGCCGCACCCTAATTATCGAGGGCTCACCATTTCGAGCCTTATCCACCTGGAGGACAGCATGTCGAAGTCGATTCAACTGATCAAAGAGCACGACGTGAAGTGGGTTGACCTGCGCTTCACTGACACCAAGGGCAAGCAGCATCACGTGACCATGCCGGCACGCGACGCCCTGGACGAAGAATTTTTCGAAATCGGCAAAATGTTCGATGGCTCTTCCATTCATGGCTGGAAAGGCATCGAAGCCTCCGACATGATCCTGATGCCGGTCGACGACACCGCCGTTCTAGACCCCTTCACCGAAGAGCCGACCCTGATCCTGGTTTGCGACATCGTCGAGCCGAGCACCATGCAGGGCTACGACCGCGACCCGCGCTCGATCGCCAAGCGCGCCGAAGAATTCCTCAAAGGCAGCGGCATCGGCGATACCGTATTCGTCGGCCCGGAGCCCGAGTTCTTCATCTTCGACGAAGTGAAGTTCAAATCCGACATCTCCGGCTCCATGTTCAAGATCTACTCCGAGCAGGGTTCCTGGAACAGCGATGGCGACATCGAAGGCGGCAACAAGGGCCACCGCCCGGCCGTCAAAGGCGGCTATTTCCCAGTTCCGCCGTGCGACCACGACCACGAAATCCGTACCGCCATGTGTAACGCCATGGAAGAGATGGGCCTGGTCATCGAAGTTCACCACCACGAAGTGGCGACTGCCGGCCAGAACGAAATCGGCGTGAAGTTCAACACCCTGGTCAACAAGGCCGACGAAGTTCAGACCCTCAAGTACTGCGTGCACAATGTCGCCGACGCCTACGGCAAGACCGCGACCTTCATGCCGAAGCCACTGTACGGCGACAACGGTTCGGGCATGCACGTACACATGTCGATCAGCAAAGACGGCAAGAACACCTTCGCCGGCGAAGGCTATGCTGGCCTGTCCGAGACCGCCCTTTACTTCATCGGCGGCATCATCAAGCACGGCAAGGCGCTGAACGGCTTCACCAACCCGTCGACCAACTCCTACAAGCGCCTGGTCCCGGGCTTCGAAGCACCGGTCATGCTGGCCTACTCGGCCCGCAACCGTTCTGCCTCGATCCGCATCCCGTACGTTTCCAGCCCGAAAGCCCGCCGCATCGAGGCGCGCTTCCCGGATCCGGCAGCCAACCCGTACCTGGCCTTCGCCGCGCTGCTGATGGCCGGTATCGACGGTATCCAGAACAAGATCCACCCCGGCGATGCTGCCGACAAGAACCTCTATGACCTGCCGCCGGAAGAAGGCAAGCTGATCCCGCAAGTCTGCGGCAGCCTGAAAGAAGCCCTGGAAGAGCTGGACAAGGGCCGCGCGTTCCTGACCAAGGGCGGCGT
>NZ_JBFIIG010000103.1:0-15213 GCF_041601375.1 Pseudomonas sp.
CTTGAGTTCAGGGCGCTCGAACCAGTCGGCGCGAAACCAATAGAGGTTGGCGAACTGCTGGTCGGGCAGTTGATACAACTTGCCATCCGGCGCGGTGGTGAAGTCCAAGCCGATAAAGTCCGGCAGGTCCAGGGTCGGCGAGGTGAAGTCCTTGCCGTCGCCGGCCATCATGTCGGTCAGCGACACGGCCTTTCCGTAACGGAAGTGGGTGCCGATCAGATCGGAGTCGTTGATATAGCCGTCATAGATGTTCTTGTCCGACTGCATCTGGGTCTGCAGCTTCTCAACCACGTCGCCTTCTTGCATCAGGTCGTGCTTGAGCTTGATCCCGGTGATTTCGCTGAAGGCCTTGGCCAGCACCTTGGACTCGTATTCGTGAGTGGCGATGGTTTCCGAGGCAACGCTGATTTCCATGCCGCGGAATGGCTCCGCCGCCTTGATAAACCACTTCAGTTCTTCGAGTTGTTGCTCGGCGGTCAAAGTCGAAGGCGCGAACTCGTCGGCGATCCATTTTTTTGCCGCCTCTTCATAAGCATCGGCCCATGCGGCGCCGCTTAATCCGGACAACGTCAGCAAGGCAGCCAGCGCCATGCTATGTCGAGTTTTGTTGTTATTGTCGAACATAGAGAGACCTCCATCTCAGGGTTTTAGGCGAGGCAAATCGGGACGGCCGCAACCCGGCAGCGGGCGCAGCCGAAACACCCGGCTTAACCCCAACGCATCACTGTAAACAGCCAGAACAAGGACAGCACCGAGGCTACCCAGACACTCCAATCGGTCGTGCCCACCACCAGCAGATGCAGGTAGGCGCTTCCCAGCAGACCGATAAACAGCCGATCACCACGGGTGGTGCTGATCGGCAAGAAGCCTTTGCGCTCAATACAGGGGGAGCGCAGTTCCCATACGGTCATACCCGCCAAAATCGTCGCGATGGTGCCGAAGAACAAGGCAGTGGGTAGAGTCCAAGCCATCCAATCCATAATCTCTGCTCCTTAAACCCGGCCCAGGGCGAAGCCCTTGGCCACGTGGTTGCGGACGAACCAGATCACCAGCATGCCCGGCAGGATGGTCAACACGCCGGCAGCCGCCAGCACCCCCCAATCGATGCCGGAAGCCGAGACGGTGCGGGTCATCACCGCGGCGATGGGCTTGGCGTTAACCGAGGTCAGGGTGCGCGCCAGCAGCAATTCGACCCAGGAGAACATGAAGCAGAAGAACGCAGTGACGCCGATGCCCGAGCCGATCAGCGGGACGAAGATCTTGACGAAGAATTTCGGGAAGCTGTAGCCGTCGAT
This sequence comes from Pseudomonas sp., assembly GCF_041601375.1. Classification (GTDB taxonomy): domain Bacteria; phylum Pseudomonadota; class Gammaproteobacteria; order Pseudomonadales; family Pseudomonadaceae; genus Aquipseudomonas. The sequence continues at coordinate 1,296 of NZ_JBFIIG010000103.1, forward strand.
ATAGGCGGTTTCATCGATTTCCTTCGGCACCCCGGACATGAAGCCCTCGAGAATCCACACTGCCAGCGGCACGTTGAACAGGCAGTGCGCCAGGGCCACGGCGATATGGGTATCGAACAGGCCGATCGAGGAATACAGCTGGAAGAACGGCAGCAGGAACACCGCCGGCGGCGCCATGCGGTTGGTCAGCAGCCAGAAGAACAGGTGCTTGTCGCCGAGGAAGCGGTAACGCGAGAAGGCATAGGCCGCCGGCAGCGCCACCGTCAGGGAGATCAGGGTGTTCAGGGTCACGTAGTACAGCGAGTTGAGGTAGCCCTCGTACCAGCTGGGGTCGGTGAAGATCACCTGGTAGTTGGCCAGGGTGAAGGTGCTCGGCCACATGCTCAGGCCACCGAGGATCTCGGTGTTGCTCTTGAACGACATGTTCAGCAGCCAATAGATGGGCACCAACAGGAACAGGATGTAGAGCCCCAGCACCATTTTTTTACGTAGGGTCATGGTCGGCCTCAGCGCGTCTTGTCGTTGTGGGTCATGGCGGTATAGAACAACCAGGACACCAGCAGAATGATCAGGAAGTACACCAGGGAGAACGCCGCCGCCGGGCCCAGGTCGAATTGGCCGATGGCCATCTGCGTCAGGGTCTGACTGAGGAAGGTGGTGGCGTTGCCCGGGCCGCCGCCGGTGAGCACGAAGGGCTCGGTGTAGATCATGAAGCTGTCCATGAAGCGCAGCATCACCGCGATCAGCAGCACGCTCTTCAGCTTGGGCAACTGGATATGGCGGAACACCGCCCAGGCCGAGGCGCGGTCGATGCGCGCCGCCTGGTAGTAGACGTCGGGAATCGCGCGCAGCCCGGAGTAACAGAGCAACGCCACCAGCGAAGTCCAGTGCCAGACATCCATGATCAGCACCGTGACCCAGGCGTCGCTGGTATTGGAGGCATAGTTGTAACTGATCCCCAGGCTGTTCAGCGCCCAGCCCAACAGGCCGATATCGGCGCGGCCGAAGATCTGCCAGATGGTGCCGACCACGTTCCACGGGATCAGCAAGGGAATCGCCATGACGATCAGCACCAGCGAGGCCATACGCCCCTTGGTCGGCATGCACAGGGCGATGGCGATGCCCAGGGGGATTTCGATCAGCAGCACGCAGCCGGAGAAGATGAACTGGCGCAGCAGCGAATCGTGCAGGCGCGGGTCCTGCAGCACCTGCCTGTACCAGTCGACCCCGACGAAATAGCGCGTCGAATGGTCGAAGATGTCCTGCACCGAGTAGTTGACCACCGTCATCATCGGCACGATGGCGCTGAACGCCACCAGCAGGAACACCGGCAATACCAGCCACCAGGCCTTGTTGTTCTGCACCTTCATGACTGCACCTCCACTGACGGCGACTGAGGTTGCGCCGGCAACACTTGCACCAGGTATTCGTCGGCATAGAGCATCAGCCACTGCGCCGGGAAGCTCAGGTAGACCTGCTGTTGCGGTACCGGCTGGTCCTCCTGCAGGCGTACCTTGAGCAGCTGTCCATCCAGGCGCAGGGTGAGGATCTTGTAAGTACCCAGGTCCTCGAGGTGCACCACCTCGCCGCACAGGGCGTCCTCGTTGGGGCCTTCCCAGACGTGGACGAACTCGGGGCGGATGCCGACTTTCAGGCTGGTCCACTGCAACTCGTCCAGGCGCTGGTTGAGCGCCGCCGACAGAGGCAGCACGGTGTTGGCGAAACGCACCCCGCCCTCGCAGCGCTCGACCTCGATCAGGTTCATTCCCGGGCTACCGATGAAATAGCCGACGAAGGTATGGCTGGGGCGCTCGAACAGATCGCGCGGGGAGCCGAACTGGACGATCTGGCCGCCGTACATCACCGCGATCTTGTCGGCGAAGGTCGAAGCCTCGAGCTGATCGTGGGTGACATAGACCATGGTGATGTTGAACTGCTCGTGGATCTGCTTGAGCTTGCGCCGCAGCTTCCACTTCAGGTGCGGGTCGATCACCGTCAGCGGCTCGTCGAACAGGATCGCCGACACATCGTCACGCACCAGACCACGGCCCATGGAGACCTTCTGCTTCTCGTCGGCGGTGAGGTTGCTGGCTCGCTTGCGCAGCAGCGGGTGCAGCTCCAGCACCTCGGCGATCTCGTTGACCTTGGCCAGAATCCTGGCCTCGTTCATGCCCTGGTTGCGCAGCGGAAAGGCCAGGTTGTCGAACACCGTCATGGTGTCGTAGACCACCGGGAACTGGAAAACCTGGGCGATATTGCGCTGTTCTGGGTGCAAGTGGTTGACCACCTTGCCGTCGAACTGCACCTCGCCGTGGGAGGGGCTGAGCAACCCGGAAATGATATTGAGCAGGGTCGACTTGCCGCAGCCGGACGGGCCGAGCAAGGCGTAGGCACCACCCTGCGCCCAGACATGGTTCATCTCGCGGATCGCATAATCTTCATTACCATTGGGAGCGCGACTGTAGCTGTGGGCCAGGTTGTGCAAGCGTATCTCGGCCATCAGGCGCTCCTCGCTAAACGGCGGCTCGGCGCCTGGATCAAGCGGCCACTGGCCTCGAAGACGAACAGCTTGTGGGTCGGGATATAGATGAGGATCGGCGTATCGACGTCGTACTCATGCACGCCCGGCAGGTGCAGCACCAGCACGAACTGCTCGTTGCGCACATGCAGGAAGGTTTCCGAGCCGCTGATTTCGGCCAGCTCGACGGTCACCGCCAGTTCCAGGTCGTCGTCGTTGGATGGCACCAGGCCGATGTGACTGGGACGCACGCCGAAGCGGTACTCGCCTTCGGCAATGCTTTGCAGATCGGAGTTGAGCGGAAAGTGCACGGCGTCGGCGAAGCTCACCTCGGCGGCGTCGATGCGCCCCGGCATCAGGTTGATCGCCGGCTCGGAGAACAATTCGGCGGCCAACACCTGCTGCGGCTGATGGTAGACCTCGGCGGTCTTGCCGCTCTGCACCACCCGCCCCTCGTGCAGGATGGTGGTGGTGCCGCCCAGGGCTAGGGCCTCGTTCGGCTCGGTGGTGGCGTAGATGGCGATGGTATGACGCGCGGCGAACAGCTCGCGCATCTCCTGGCGCAGCTCTTCGCGCAGCTTGTAGTCGAGGTTGACCAGCGGCTCGTCGAACAGAATCAGCGACGCATCCTTGACCAGGGCGCGGGCCATGGCCGTGCGCTGCTGCTGGCCGCCGGACAGCTCCAGTGGATGGCGCTGGAGCAAGGCCTCGATGCGCAGCATCTGCGCCGTGGCATGCACCTTTTCCAGGATCTCGGCTTTGCCTACCCCGGCCTGGCGCAGCGGCGAGGCGATGTTCTCGAACACCGTCAGGGTCGGGTAATTGATGAACTGCTGGTAAACCATGGAGACGTTGCGCCGGCGCACCGAGACATTGGTCATGTCTGCACCGTTCATCAGGATGCGCCCACTGCTCGGTTTGTCCAGGCCAGCCATCAAACGCATCAGGCTGGTCTTGCCGGACAGGGTGCGACCGAGCAATACATTGAAGGAACCGGGTTCGAAACTCAGGCAGGCGTCGTCGATGTGCACCTGCTGATCGACGATACGCGTGACATGCTCAAGCGTAAGTGACATGGGCCGTCCTATTTTGTTGTTATTTGCTTTCTAGCTGTCCAGTGACAAGGCGAGTTCCGTGCCAACCACCCAACAAACAGTCTAATCAGCTGATTTATATAGCCTTTTCAGAAACATCCAGTTCGCGTCATTTTCGCAAATGAACAATTTTGCACAGTCGACCCTGAACAAATGAACAGTCGAAGCGTTGACTTTGAACAGCCATAGGCGACACTGCTTGCACCTCGGCGAAGACCGGGCGCCGATAAAAACAAGATCCACAACGAGACCTTCGTCATGGTTGAAGCTGCCAGTGCCCTGCCCCACGAGACCATCATTCAGGACTCCTGGTCGCGTTGCCGCGACTTCGGCCTGACTCACCAGAGCACACCCATCTTCACTCAGCCCAGCCCCGGCGAAGTCTCCGCCCTGCTGGAAAGCCAGCACGCCCTGGTGCACACCACCCATAAGGAAGTGCTGCCCTACTACGGCAATATCCTGGCCAATTCCAACTGCCTGATCATGCTCGCCGACAAGCAGGGCCAGGTGCTGCAGTCCTGGGGCGACCAGCGCTTCATCGAGCCCAGTCGTGCGCCCGGCTTCGTCGCCGGCGCCAGCTGGCTGGAGCGCTACACCGGCACCAACGCCATAGGCACCGCCCTGAGCTGCGCCCAGCCGGTGCATATCCAGCACGACGAACACTTCCTCAAGGCCAACCGCTTCATGACCGGCTCGGCTTCGCCGATCTTCGACGAGCAGCGGCAGATGATCGCGGTGCTGGACGTCTCCAGCGACAGCTACCTGCCACCCGCCCACACCCTGGGCATGGTCAAGATGATGAGCCAGTCGGTGGAAAACCGCCTGATCCTCAACCTGTTCCAGCAGCGCTACTTCCAGCTCAGCTTTAACACCAGCCTGGACAACCTCGACAGCCCCTGGGCCGGGCTGCTGATTTTCGATGAGCAAGGCCAGGTGGTGTCGGCCAACCGCCGCGCCGACAGCCTGCTCGGGGTCGGCCTGGCGCGGGTGAATATCGAGAGTCTGTTCGACGTGCCGCTGCAGCACTTGCTCAACCAGCCCGAAGCCCTGCCGTTCAACCTGCGCGCCGGCGGGCGTTTCCGCTTCCATGCCCAGGTCAAACGCCCGCAGCAGCCGGCGCCGATCCAGGCCCGCGACTTCCGCCAGCCTGTCGCGACCGAGGACGGCAACAAAGGCTTTACCCTGGCCTCGATCAACCTCGGCGACCCACGGGTCGATAAAGCCGTGCGTCAGGCCGAACGCCTGCTGGAAAAAGACATTCCGATCCTAGTCCACGGCGAGACCGGCGTCGGCAAAGAGGTGTTCGTCAAAGCTTTGCACCACGCCAGCTCGCGCGCCAAGCAAGCGCTGATTGCGGTCAACTGCGCGGCCATTCCCGCCGAGTTGGTGGAGTCGGAACTGTTCGGTTACGAAAAAGGCGCCTTCACCGGCGCCAACCAGAAGGGCAGCGTCGGTCTGATCCGCAAGGCCGATAAAGGCACGCTGTTTCTCGACGAGATCGGCGACATGCCGCTACGCGTGCAGGCCCGCTTGCTACGGGTATTGCAGGAACGTTGCGTGCAACCGCTGGGCAGCAGCGAACTCTACCCGGTGGACATTCGCCTGATCTCCGCCACCAACCGCTCCCTGCGCCAGGACGTCGACACCGGCCTGTTCCGCCAGGATCTCTACTACCGCATCAGCGGCCTCAACCTGGAGCTGCCGCCACTGCGCGAACGCACCGATAAAGCCGCGATGGTGCAGCGCATCTGGGACTATCACCGCGAACCCCAGCAATGGGCCAGACCCAGCGCCGAGGTGATGGAGCTGTTCGAACGCCACCCCTGGCCGGGCAACCTGCGCCAACTCAGCAGCGTGCTGCAGATCGCCCTGGCCATGGCCGACGATCAGCCGATTCAACCGGAGCATCTGCCGGATGATTTTTTTGCCGACTTGCAGGAGATGGATGAGAGAGAACCGGTCCACCAACAGGCGGGTTCATCGGCGCACGGCGATGATGATCTGGCCAGCCAGTTTCAGGCCTGCGGCGGCAATATTTCGCATCTGGCGAGACGCTTGGGGATGAGCCGCAATACGCTTTACAAGCGGCTCAGGGAGCAAGGCTTAAGGGAGTAGACGACAGGCGCGAACGGGTAACGAACGTCGCCAGGCAACAATCGGTCTGCCGCTTGTTGCGGGCGCTCACGTCAACCCCCTGGACAGTTCCGGCTGCTGTACCCTTCGTCCCCGGCCTTCACGAGTCAAACAACCCAATGAGTCTCCCCCCCTGCCCGAAAACCGCCGCCGCACGCGCATTGGCAGCGTTTTGCCGCGCCCCTCGAACGCTGCGCACCTGGACCGCGGCGATAGCGACTCTGCTTGTGTTGGCGGCCTGCGTCAGCGCGCCGGCGCCCCAGCCATCAGCCGGCATTGCACCGATACGCTTTTTGCTGAGCTTCGACGACGGCCCGAGCGGCAGCCTGGGAGTCAATCCGACCCGGCAGATTCTCGACGCCCTGACGGACAACCCCGTCCAGCCCGGAATCAAGGCACTGTTCTTTATCCAGACCCGCGCGCCCTACGCCGGCGGCAGTGCTCAGGGGCAGGCGCTGTTGCGCCGCCAGCAGCAGGACGGCCACCTGCTGGGTTTTCACACCGCCACCCCCAGGCATTCCAATCACCGTTTCCTCAGCCCGGCCGAACTGGAGCAATCGCTACGCGATGGCGTGGCCGACCTCCGCGCCGTCAGCGGCAAGCCGCCGCGCCTGGTGCGGCCACCGTTCTGGAACTACAACCAACGCACCTTCGCCGCCTATCGGGCCCATGGCCTGCGGCTGCTGCTGACCGACCTGAGTGCCAACGATGGCAAAACCTGGGGCATCAACGGCAGCCTGCGCCGACGCAGCAACCTGCGCACCCAGCTGGCACGGATAGCGACGCAGATCCATGCCGGCAGCATGCCGGTGGTGGATGGCGTCATCCCGGTGGTCGTGACCTTCCATGACCTCAACCCCTATACCGCACGGCATATGCAGGAGTACCTGCAGATCCTCCTGGATGCGGCCGGGGACGTAGGCTTGGCCACCGCGGCCAAGCCGTTCTATGACCAACGCGACGCCCTCGAACGCGCGGCGCTGAAGCGCACCCTGGGCGACCCGCTGCAGTACGCCCGCCTGCCAGGCGTGTGGAACTGGCTATGGAATTGAGCGGCGCGGCGGGTATCGCTTCACTCAATCAATAGTCCTGCGGAAAACAAACGGGCCACTCGAAAGCCACTCCCAAGCCGTGGAACGGCCGGCGCCCTTCGAGCACGCATGCCGGGGGCTGGCAGCGGTATGCGGGCCGTCGATACGCCGCCAGTGCTGCGTCAACCGCCGAACGGTCCTCGGGGTCCTCTTGCTGCATCCTATAGTTATAGAGATGTCATTGATGCTTTATCGATGCCGTCCATACCGCCAAATGGAGGCTACGATGAAATCTTCCATCCACACTCTCATCGCTGCGGGCGCCCTACTTGCCGTCGCCTCGACACCGCTGGTACAGGCTGATACCGGTTCCGATTGGTTCGATGCCGATGTTGCCCAGGTGCAACATCGCGTCGCTTCACGCAACCAGCTCGACGATGACCTGGTACTGTCGCAAATAGCCCTGGGCTATGCCGTGCCGGAATCGCTGCATCCGCAGAGCAAGACCATGCTGGCACGCTCGAATGACGACGCGTTCGACACTGTCCTGAAATACCTGCAAGGCACGATGGAGATGTATGCGGGGATTGAATAGGCGCCTAGATTGCCGGGGCAGTTCGCTTCCAAAAAATGCAAAAGGCCTCATTGCGGCCTTTTGCAATTCACCCGCCGCCGGCTATTCGGCCAAGCGCCAGGTGGTACCGCCCTTGCCGTCTTCCAGCACCACGCCCATGGCGCCGAGCTGGTCGCGGATGCGGTCGGACTCGCCCCAGTTCTTCTCGGCGCGGGCCTGCAGGCGCGCGGCGATCAGCGCTTCAACCTCGGCAGCATCGACCTTGCCGGCAGCTCCGGCCTGGAGGAAGGCCTCCGGTTCGAGTTGCAGCACGCCGAGTACGCCGGCCAGCTCCTTCAAGCGCGCCGCCAGGCCGGCGGCGGCCTGCAGATCGCTCTCGCGCAGGCGGTTGATCTCGCGGGCCAGCTCGAACAATACGGCGCAGGCTTCCGGCGAGTTGAAGTCGTCGTCCATGGCCGCGCCGAAGCGCTCGACGAAGGCTTCAGCGCCGGCAGCAGGCGCTGCAGGCAGCCCCTTGAGCGCATTGTAGAAGCGCTCGAGGGCGCCCTTGGCCTCCTTGAGGCTGTCTTCGGAGTAGTTGATCGGGCTGCGGTAGTGGCTGGACACCAGCAGGTAGCGCACCACTTCCGGGTGGTACTTCTCCAGCACCTCGCGGATGGTGAAGAAGTTGCCCAGGGACTTGGACATCTTCTCGCCATCCACGCGCACCGCGCCGGCATGCATCCAGGCGTTGGCATAGAGCTTACCGGTAGCCGCCTCGCTCTGGGCGATTTCGTTCTCGTGGTGCGGGAACACCAGGTCCGGGCCGCCGCCATGGATGTCGAAGGTCTCACCCAGGCAGCAGGTCGACATCACCGAGCACTCGATATGCCAGCCCGGCCGGCCCGCGCCCCAGGGCGACGGCCAGCTCGGCTCGCCGGGCTTGACGCCTTTCCACAGGACGAAGTCCAGCGGATCCTGCTTGGCTTCGTCGACTTCGATGCGCGCACCGACTTTCAGGTCCTCGATCTTCTTGCGCGATAACTTGCCGTAGCCGACGAACTTGCCGACCCGGTAATACACGTCGCCATTGCCCGGCGCGTAGGCGAAGCCCTTATCGATTAGGGTCTGGATCATCTGGTGCATGCCGGCGATATGCTCGGTGGCACGCGGCTCCTGGTCCGGGCGCAGCACGTTGAGGCGCGCCTCGTCCTCGTGCATGGCGCCGATCATGCGCTCGACCAGGGCCTCGAACGGCTCGCCGTTGTCATGGGCGCGCCTGATGATCTTGTCGTCGATGTCGGTGATATTGCGCACATAGGTCACCTCATAGCCGCGATGGCGCAGCCAGCGGGTGACCACATCGAACGCCACCATCACCCGCGCATGACCGATATGACAGAAATCGTAAACCGTCATGCCGCACACATAGATGCGCACCTGGTTGTCCAGCAGCGGTTTGAAGACGTCTTTGCTTTTGGTCAGCGTGTTGTAGATCGAGAGCATCGGGAATCCTTGGAAACCACGGGCCAGCGTACCGGCCCGGTTCAAATCAACGCACCTGAGCCTTAAGCCCAGGAGTCGCGCAGGGTCACGGTACGGTTGAACACCGGGGCACCGGGCTTGCTGTCCTTGATGTCGGCGCAGAAATAGCCTTCGCGCTCGAACTGGAAGCGCTCCTCGGGCTGGGCCTGAGCCAGCGAGGGTTCGGCGCGACAGCCCTTGAGCACCACCAGCGACCCGGGATTGATGTTGTCGAGGAAGCTGCTGCCCTCTTCTGCCTTTTCCGGGGTCGGCGAGCGGAACAGGCGGTCGTACAGGCGCACTTCGCACTCGACGCTGGCGGCGGCCGGGACCCAATGGATCACGCCTTTGACCTTGCGCCCCTCGGGATTCTTGCCCAGGGTATTTTCGTCGTAGCTGCAGCGCAGCTCGACGATATTGCCCTCGGCATCCTTGACCGCCTCGTCGGCGCGGATCACGTAGCTGCCACGCAAGCGGGCTTCGCCACCGGGGATCAGGCGCTTGAAACCGGCGGGCGGGACTTCCTCGAAGTCGCCGGCGTCGATATAGATCTCGCGGGCAAACGGCAGCACGCGTACGCCCATGTCCTGCTTGGGATGGCGCGCCAGCTCGAGGTTTTCCACCTGACCTTCGGGGTAATTGGTGATCACTACCTTCAAGGGCCGCAATACGCACATGGCCCGCGAGGCGGAGGCATCGAGGTCTTCGCGAATGGCGAATTCGAGCATGCCGATATCCACCAGGCCACCTGCGCGGTTGACGCCGACCATGTCGCAGAAGGTGCGGATCGAACCCGGGGTGTAGCCGCGCCGGCGATAGCCACTGAGGGTCGACATGCGCGGATCGTCCCAACCCTGCACGTGCCCCTCATCGACCAACTGCTTGAGCCGGCGCTTGCTGGTGATGGTGTAGTTCAGGTTGAGACGGGCGAACTCGTACTGACGCGGTTTTGCCGGCACCGGCAGGTTGTCGAGGAACCAGTCGTAGAGCGGCCGATGATCCTCGAACTCCAGGGTGCAGATCGAGTGGGTAATGCCCTCGATGGCGTCCGACTGACCGTGGGTGAAGTCATAGCTCGGGTAGATGCACCACTTGTCGCCGGTCTGATGATGATGGGCGTGACGGATGCGGTAGATGATCGGGTCGCGCAGGTTCATGTTCGGCGAGGCCATATCGATTTTCGCCCGCAGGGCGCGTGCGCCATCGGGGAATTCGCCGGCCTTCATGCGGGCGAACAGGTCGAGGTTCTCCTCCACCGAGCGCTCGCGGAACGGGCTGTTCTTGCCCGGCTCGGTCAGATTGCCGCGGTACTGACGCGCCTCATCGGGCGACAGGTCGCAGACGTAGGCCTTGCCGGCCTTGATCAGCTCGACGGCCCAGTCATGCAACTGGTCGAAGTAATTGGAGGCGTAACGCTCCTCGCCGGCCCACTGGAAGCCCAGCCACTGCACATCGTTCTTGATCGCGTCGATGTATTCCTGGTCTTCCTTGGCCGGGTTGGTGTCGTCGAAGCGCAGGTTGCACTCGCCACCAAATTCCTTGGCCAGACCGAAGTTCAGGCAGATCGACTTGGCATGGCCGATATGCAGGTAGCCGTTGGGTTCCGGCGGGAAACGGGTGATGATTTTCGAGTGCTTGCCGGTGTCCAGATCGGACTGGACGATGGGGCGAAGAAAGTTCGAAGCGGCGACAATCTCTGGCTTGCTCATGGGGTCCTTAGATCATGCAGGTGCGCGGCACAGGGTAGGCCGACTTATACAAAGCGCTTATCATAGCCGAAGCTGTCAACCCCCTGACAGGCCCACGAGCCCGTTCTCTATCCACCGCGCATCACTAACGCAGTGTCAATATTGAGCAGGCCGCTGGATTTCCCGACAGAGCGATTACCTACATGATCAAGCTGCACACCAATCACGGCGTCATCACCCTCAAGCTGTTTGAAGACAAAGCCCCGGAAACCGTGGCCAACTTCAAGCAATACGTAAAGGAAGGTCATTACGACAACACCATCTTTCACCGCGTGATCAGCAACTTCATGGTGCAGGGCGGCGGTTTCGAGCCGGGCATGAAGCAGAAAGCCACCCGTGCGACCATCAAGAACGAAGCCAACAACGGCCTGGCCAACAAGATCGGCACCGTAGCCATGGCCCGTACCATGGAGCCGCATTCGGCCTCCGCGCAGTTCTTCATCAACGTCGCCGACAACAGCTTCCTCAATCACAGCGCACCAACCGTTCAGGGCTGGGGCTACGCGGTATTCGGTGAAGTGGTCGAAGGCATGGACGTGGTCGACGCCATCAAGAGCGTCGCCACCACCATGAAATCCGGCCACCAGGACGTACCTGTCGACGACGTGATCATCGAGAAGGCCGAGATCGTCGAGTGATCCTGCTGATCTCTGACCTGCATCTTGAACAGGAGCGCCCGGACATCAGCCGGGCGTTTCTGCATTTTCTGGAGAGCCGCGCGAGCGAAGCCGAGGCGCTGTATATCCTTGGCGACTTCTTCGAGGTGTGGATCGGCGACGACGCCATCAGCCCCTTTCAACGCACTATTGCCCAAGCCCTGCGCCAGCTCAGTGACAGCGGTACGCGAATCTACCTGATGCACGGCAATCGCGACTTCATGATTGGCCAGGCCTTCTGCCACGAGGCCGGCTGCACCCTGCTGTGCGACCCCAGCCTGGTCGAACTCGGTGGGGAGAAAGTCCTGTTGATGCACGGCGACAGCCTGTGCACCCAGGACGCGGCCTACATGCGCCTGCGCCGCTGGCTGCGCAACCCGCTGTCGCTGTTTATCCTGCGCAACCTGCCGCTGGCCACTCGCCGCAAGCTGGCGCGCAAACTGCGCAATGAAAGCCGCGCGCAAAACCGCATGAAAGCCAGCGACATTGTCGATGTCACCCCGACAGAAGTGCCGCGAATCATGGCCGCCCATGGCGTGCGCACGCTGATTCACGGCCACACTCACCGCCCAGCGATACATCCGCTGCAAGTGGCGGGTCAGCCTGCCAGGCGGATTGTCCTGGGTGACTGGGACAGTCAAGGCTGGGCCTTGCAGGTCGACGACCAAAACTGGCAGCTGGCCCCCTTCTCTCTCAGTTGATCAGCGCTGCTGCGGGCTTAACGCTGTAGGAGCGACGGCCTGGCGTCGGTATTGCGGGCTTGCCTCAATGGTTTGCGCCAGGCGTTGAGTCGCCTCGTTGACCTGCTCGGCGACGAACAAGGTGATATCCGTACCCGGCAGGCACGGCAGTCCTTCCTCGATCACCTGTAGACCAGGCTCCAGGGTCGAACGGGGAATGATCCCCACACCGAGCCCTGCACGTACGGCCGCCAGGACGCCAGCCCGACTCTGACTGGTGAAAGCGATCCGGTACGGGATCTGCGCGCTGGCCAGGGCCTTGCGCGCCGAATCACGGTGATAGCAGCCCTCGGCAAAGACCGCCAGCGGCAGCGGTTCGCGCTGGTGCGTCGAATGGGCCTCGTTGCACACCCAGACCAGCTCATCGCGAAACAAACGCTGCCCGCCATCCGACATGGCCGGCATCTCAACCAGGGCCAGGTCCAACTTGCCCTCGGCCACCAGCGACGCCAGGTATTCGGGCCGATGATCACAGACCACCTCCAGATTGGCCTCCGGGTAGCTCAGCACGAATATCTCCAGCAGAGGCGCGAGGTTACGCGTGGCGTATTGGTCATGGGTACCAAGGCGCACCTGCCCGCCTACATCGGCGTGCCGGAAGGTACCGAGGATGCGGTCATGCAGGTTAAGCAGCTCCTGTGCGCAGGACTTCAGCTGCTCTCCTGCGGGGGTCAGCCTGACCCCATACTGGCCGCGCTGTAGCAGTTCGGCCGCTACCAGCTCCTCCAGTCGCGTGAGCTGCATGCTGATGGTCGAGGGCGCGCGATGCAGGCGCAGGGCCGCGGTGGTCAGATTCAGCGTCTCGGCGACCATGACGAAGGTACGCAGCAAGACAATTGGCAGGTCACGCATGGCAGAATTCAACTTTATTGAAGGTCACGATCAATATTTATCGTTTTTACGAATTCTGGCAAGCGGATATCTTAGTCGCATCCAGCCAGCCCCATGCGCCCCAGCGCCATCACGGAGTTCGAATGATGCGAATGCCCACCACGTTCGGCATGAACCAGATCGTCAGCCATGGTTTCGGCATGTTCCTGTTTGCCGCCCTGATGCCGTTCATGCGCGAATCCATCGAGATCAGTGCCTGGCAGCTGGCGACCATCGGCGCCCTGACCCAATTGGCCTATCTCGGCGGCGCCATGCTCCTGGGCCTGCTCGGCCATCGCCTGGGCACCGGCCGCCTGGCCCTGATCACCGGCATCACCTCCAGCACCCTGCTGCTCACCATGTCGCAGCTGCGTGATCCCCTGCTGATCACGCTGGCCCTGACCTGCCTGGCCGCCAGCGCGGCGATCAGCTGGGGTTGCATCGTCGAGATCGTCAGCCGCTGCGCCCGCGCCGAGTCGCGCTCGACCTACCTGTCCTGCGCCTCCAGCGGCACGGCCTGGGGCTATGCGCTCAACGGCCTACTGATCCTTGTCGTGGTGCCGCTGCTTGGCTGGCAGGCCAGCTGGCAGGTCGCCGGGCTGTTCGGCCTGCTGGTCGTGGCCCTGACCTGGCACATGCTGCGCGACCTCAAGCCGGCGCCCGTCAGTCCGACCGCCAGCGCCGGCCCGGTGGACTCGGTGATCCCCACTTCCCGGCTGTTCGCCACCATCATCGGCGAGCGCACCGCCCTGTTCGCCTGCCTCATCTGCCTGCTCGTCGGCTTCACCACCATGCCGTTTTCCTACTGGCTCAACAGCTACCTGGATGAACTCAGCCTGCCGGCGGCTCTGGGCGGCTACACCTGGGCGACGGTCGGCGGCACGGGCATGGTGGCCGGTTTCCTCACCGGCAAGTTGGCCGACCGCAAGGGCCATGGCACCGCGCTGATGGTGATCTTCAGCGGCTTCACCCTGGGCTTGCTGGCATTCGTCGCGGACCCGGGCAAGTTCGCCCTGGTCGCCGGCTTCGGCTATGGCCTGATGTACTTCCC